>BJHS01000002.1 GCA_014193315.1 Verrucomicrobiota bacterium | reverse complement strand
AGCAACAAGTCGATGGTCGCCTGCTTCGCCTACGCGGCCTTCGCCGCCCGCGTGGTCTACGTGGGCATCACGCAGCAGGACCTGACCTTCCCGCACGCCCCGCACCTGCATCGCCGCGAGCTGACCATCATGGCCAGCCGTAACGCTCTCTCGAAAGACTTCGCCCGCATCATCAAGCTAATCGAGGACGGCGTGATCGACACGAAGCCCTGGATCACGCACCACGCGAAGTTCGAAGACTTGATCGCGACCTTCCCGACCTGGCTCAAGCCGGAGTCCGGCGTAATCAAGGCGATTGTCGACGTGGTCTGACGTCATGCGCCTCGACGCCCACCAGCACTTCTGGTCGTACGACGCGGCGCAATACCCGTGGATCCCGCCCGGCTCCCCGCTGCACCGCAGCTGGCTGCCCGACGACCTCGCGGCGCTGCAGCGGCCGCTCGGCTTCGACGGCTCGATCGCCGTCCAGGCCCGTCAGGTGGTGGGCGAATCCGATTGGCTCCTGAGTCTTGCGGACAAGCACGCCAACGTGAAGGGCGTCGTCGGCTGGGTCGACCTCCGCTCCGATCGCGTTGAGGAAGATCTCGCCCGTCTTGCCGCGCACCCGAAGTTCGTCGGCGTCCGCCACGTGGTCCAGGAAGAGCCCGACGACGACTTCATGCTCGGGCAGGATTTCCAGCGCGGTATCGCGAAACTCGCCGCTTATGGCCTAACCTACGATATCCTGATCTACCCGAAGCAGCTCGCGGCCGCTACCCGACTCGCGGAGAACTTCCCGCAGCAGCCCTTCGTGCTCGATCACCTCGCCAAGCCGCAGATCAAGGACGGCATCATCGAGCCATGGAAGTCGCAGCTGCGCCGGCTGGCCCAGCTTCCGAATATCCATTGCAAGGTCTCCGGTATGCTTACCGAGGCGGACCATCAGACCTGGCAGGCCGAGCAGTTTCGCCCTTACCTGGACACGGTCTTCGAGGCCTTTGGCCCCGCCCGTCTGATGTTCGGATCCGACTGGCCCGTTTGCCTCTTCGCTGGCAGCTACGCGCAGGCTTCTCGCCTCGTCGACGACTATGCGCTTGGCCTGACCGACGCCGAGCGCACCGGCCTCTTCGGCGGCAACTGCGCCCGCTTCTACTTCGCCGGCAAGCGTTGAGCCGACTTAGCGGGCGGCCCCGGCGGCGGGGACCGTCTTGAAAATCCAGCCTTCCGCCTGCATGTCAATCGTCAGCTTGCGGCCAGGATTCTCGATTTCCTTCGGCAGCGGCTCGGTGTTCACGCGGAACAGCTTCAGCGTGCCTTCGCCGACGAACTCGCCCTTCACGCGCTGGCTCGAGGTCGCGACCTCGATGGCGAGGTAGACGTCAAAGACGCCTCCCGGGGTCTCGCCGATGGCGATCTCGATCGGGACCTTCTTGCCCTTGGTCTCGTTGATCCAAGGCCCCGCCTTCATCCGATGCAGGCCGCCCGGCGTACGATCCAGGACGAACTCCTTGGTGACCGTCTGCTTGAAATCCTTGTAGTTGCCGTCGCCGCCGACCACGAAGCGTTCGTAGCCGTCATCGAGGGCGATTTTCTTGTCCCAGCGGACCAGCAACCAATCGTCACCGGTGCCGACGAAGCGGAACGGGATGGACTGCGGCACTTCCACGACCCCCTTGTAGTGGACGACCCAGCGGGAGGGCTTCACTTCCTTCTCGACGCCGTAGGCTTCCGGGGCGGCGTTGGCGCTGCGGGACGGGATGAAGAGCTGGCCCGCGATGAGCGGTTCCGGCGCCTTGTAGTATTTCACGAACTTGATCGGGCTCCAGCCGGACTGGAAGAACTCCTTCACCGCCTCGCGATACGGGCCGATCCCGGATTGGGGGGCGCATTCCGTCTCCTTGTGCGCGGGGGTCTGCTTTAGGTCATAGAAAGTGCCGACCAACCCGTTGGTTCCCATCTTGGCGCCGAAGAGGGAGACGAAATTCTTCCCGTTGCCGCGGCCGACGCCCAGGCCGGAGCCGATCCCGCCGCCGGAGCCGCCGCCGAAGCCCTTGGAGGAGCCGCCGCTCATCATGCCGGAGGTGAGGGTGGCGACGGAAGAGGCGGGCAGGTCGGGCAGGGAGATGGCGGCGTTCGGGCTCTTGGAGGTGATCCGCGCGGCGTTTTTCGCCAGCGTCTTGGGGTTCTTGGGCTGGACGCGGGTCTTGAACTGCTTGGCCCGGTCGCCGGCGGCGCCACCGCCTTGGCCAGTAGAGAAGGAATCGGGGTCCTTCTTGATCGAATCGGTCACGGTCGAGATCACCCAGATCGCCG
The DNA here is from genome assembly GCA_014193315.1 of Verrucomicrobiota bacterium. Lineage (GTDB taxonomy): Bacteria > Verrucomicrobiota > Verrucomicrobiia > Opitutales > UBA953 > UBA953. The sequence goes on along the minus strand of BJHS01000002.1, from coordinate 222,510 downwards.
CGATGATAATCAGGATCAGGTGGATGATCAGCGAGATGGTCAGGCCCTCGCCGCCCAAGCGCTGCCAAAAAGTCCGCTTTGCCCGGTGGGCTGAAAGCTCCTCGGCGTTCGGCTCAACCGGGAAAGAGCTTACCGGTGCGGGCGTCGGCTCCTGGTCGGGGGCAGGGCTGGGGGGGTCGGCGGACATACCTTGGGGTCTGGTAATTTAGCCGCTCCCTCCCTGCCGCGACAACCCCAAAGGGTTGATCGGGGATTGCTTAGCGAGCGACCGTGGCGCGGGCGGGCTTGAAAATCCAGCCTTCGGCCACCATGTCGACATTCGGCACGCTGGGGTGGCCGTTCTTGATCGCCTCCGGCAACTCATCGGTAGTCATGCGGAATAGCTTGAGGGTGCCCTCGCCCTTGCCGTTCGGCGCCATGACCTCGATGCAGACGATGGCGTAAAAGGTCCCGCCGGGCGTCTCGCCGATGACGACTTCCAGCGGTACCTCGGCGTCCTTGGTGATGCTGATCCAGGGACCGCAACGCATCGGCTTACCCAAGGTCGAAGCGTGCGTTTCATCGCACTTCTTTTTGCCGTAATCGCCGTAGACGTTTTCCCCGCCGACCAGGAATTGTTGGTAGCCAGAATCAAGCGCCACCTTGCGATTCCAGCGCACCGTGAGGAAGTCGTCGCCGGAGCCGACGAAGCGGAACCTACCGGTCTGGGGCGCCTTGACCGCGCCGCGGTAGTGGGCGATCCAGCGGGACGGCTTGCATTCCTTGTCGACGCCGTAGGCCTTCGGGGCTTCGGTGGCCGGGCAGGGCGGGATGAAGATCTGCGAGGCCAGGAGCGTGTCCGGGGCCCGGAAGACATTACTCAGGCTGGCGACCGCGAAACCTTTCTCAAAGAATTCGGCCACCTCTTTGTTGTAGAGGCCGATGGCCGCGCCGTTCGAGGGGTCGCCGAATTTCTCCGGTGCGCCGCCCATCATGGCGGTGGGTTTGCCCGCCTTGTTCTGTTTGAAGTCGTAAAAGGTCCCGGGGAGTCCGTTCACCGCGGTCTTGCTGCCGAAGACCGAGACGAAATTCTTCCCGTTGCCGCGGCCGACGCCCAGGCCGGAGCCGATCCCGCCGCCGGAGCCGCCGCCGAAGCCCTTGGAGGAGCCGCCGCTCATCATGCCGGAGGTGAGGGTGGCGACGGAAGAGGCGGGCAGGTCGGGCAGGGAGATGGCGGCGTTCGGGCTCTTGGACGTGATCCGCGCGGCGTTTTTCGCCAGCGTCTTGGGGTTCTTGGGCTGGACGCGGGTCTTGAACTGCTTGGCCCGGTCGCCGGCGGCACCACCCCCTTGGCCGGTGGCGAAGGAATCGGGGTCCTTCTTGATCGAGTCCGTCACGGTCGAGATCACCCAGATCGCGGCGATGATGATCAAGATCAGGTGGATGATCAGCGAGATGGTCAGGCCCTCGCCGCCCAAGCGCTGCCAAAACGTGCGCTTCGAACGGTGAACCTGGAGCTCGTCGGCTTCAGGAGGTGTTTCGACCTCGTTAGGGGCTTCGCTTCCGGCAGGGGGGACGGAGGGGTCTTCGGGCGCAGATGCCTGGGGGTCCGATGAAGGCATCACCCTAGGCTAGGCCCATCCCCAAGAAAGCCAACCCCAAGTTAACGCCCGGCCGGCCGCCCGCCGGCCCCATTGATCGCGGTGCCGAAGACCGGCCCCTCGGTCTGGTGGTCGATATGATTACTGCTTTTGAGTTGGATTTCCTCGGGGGTGAGCGGCTCGAGCATGAAGATGGGTAGCTGGGTGTCCCGGCCAGCGGTGGGATAGGTGACGCCTTGTTGCTCAATCAGTAGCGCGGCCGAGAACAGGCCTCCGTAGGATTCGCCGAACGCGATCTGGATCCGGTAGGTCTGGCCCTTGCGGAGTTCCAGCCATTCCCCGGAGTAGCGCCCGCCGGCATGGGGCGGGAAGCGCAGTCCCTGACCGTCGGTCTTGCCGGCGTCCTTGGGCAGCCAGCTGGCTTCGAAGCGCGTCACGTTGAGTTTGGAGTTCGGCCAGAAGGTCGAGAGGACCGTCTTGCCGCCGACCGCCACGACCATGATGTCGTCGCCGAGGCCGACGAAGCGGTACTTGCCGGTGACCGGCGGGCTGAAGTTACCTTCGTAATAGGCCAGCCAACCTGGGGCTTGGATTTCCTTCTCACAGTCGAAGGCTTTCGTCGCTTCCGCCGCGTTGCGGGGCGGGATGAAGATGTTCGAAGCGTAGAGCTTGAGCTCCGCTTGGCGGTAGCGTCCATCCAGCAGCGCCTTGGTGCCCGACCAGTTTCGGTCCATCGTCTCGAAGGCTTTCTGAATCTGGGCGATCCGCTGGGGGGCGTCGGCACCGAGGGCCTTGCCACTCGGGCTAAACTTCAGGTCATACAGGGTGCCTTCCAGGGCGTTGGGTCGCTTGAAGGAGGCGCCGAAGGCACCGACGAAGTTCTTGCCGTTGCCGCGGCCGATACCCAGCCCCGAGCCGATACCGCCGCCAGCGCCGCCGCCGAAGCCCTTGGAGGAGCCGCCGCTCATCATGCCGGAGGTGAGGGTGGCGACGGAAGAGGCCGGCAGGTCGGGAAGCGAGATGGCGGCATTGGGGCTCTTGGAGGTGATCCGGGAGGCGTTCTTGGCCATCGTCTTCGGGTTCTTGGGTTGGACGCGGGTCTTGAACTGCTTGGCTTTGTCGCCGGCGGCGCCGCCGCCTTGGCCCGTGGAGAAGGAGTCCGGATCTTTCTTCACGGAATCGGTCACGGTCGAGATGACCCAGATGGCCGCGCCGATGATCAGGATCAGGTGGATGATCAGCGAGATGGTCAGCCCCTCGCCGCCCAGGCGCTGCCAAAAAGTCCGCCGCGAGCGGTGCGCCTGAATCACCGTGGTGTCCACCACCTCCGGCGGGGGTTCGTCGGGTGAGGAGGTTGCCGGCGCCATGACAGGTGAAGGTTGGTAAACGACCCTTTCCGCACAATAAAAATAAGCCTACAACGCGAGACGTCGCTTTTAAAAACGCTCGGAACACCTATGGTTAGGGACTTCCACTCCGCCGCATGAAAGCCTTGATCAAGAAAGAAGCCGCCGAAGGTCTTTGGCTGGCGGACGTGCCGCCGCCGACCATCGGCGACCGCGACGTCCTCATCCGGATCCGTAAAGCCGCGATCTGCGGCACCGACGTCCATATCTGGAAGTGGGATGAGTGGGCCGCGCAGACCGTGCCGGTCGGGCTCACCGTCGGCCACGAATACGTCGGCGTCGTCGAGGCTTTCGGGCGCGAGGTCACGCACCTCAAGGTCGGTCAGCGCGTCTCGGGCGAGGGGCACATCGTCTGCGGGTATTGCCGCAACTGCCGCGCCGGCCGTCGCCACCTCTGCGCGCACACCCTCGGCGTCGGCATCCACCGCCCCGGGGCCTTCGCCGAACTCCTCGCCCTGCCCATGGAGAACGTCGTCCCGGTACCGGATGATATTCCCGACGAGGTGGCGGCGATTTTCGACCCGCTCGGCAACGCCGTGCACACGGCGCTTTCCTTCGACCTCGTCGGCGAGGATGTGCTCATCACCGGCGCCGGCCCGATCGGCATCATGGCCATCGCCATCGCCAAGGCGGCGGGGGCCCGCAAGGTCATCATCACCGACGTCAACCCGTGGCGCCTTGAGCTCGCGCGCAAGATGGGCCCGACGCGCGCCGTGGACGTGTCGCAGGAGGACCTTCGCCAAGTGCAGCAGGAGCTCGGCATGACCGAGGGCTTCGACGTGGCCTTGGAGATGTCGGGTAATCCCCGGGCGCTCGATCAGATCCTCGATAACATGGCCTGCGGCGGGCGCATCGCGCTGCTGGGCATCATCCCGGGCAAGGCGGCCATCGACTGGAACAAGGTCATCTTCCGCGGCCTCCACCTCAAGGGCATCTATGGACGCGAGATGTACGAGACCTGGTACAAGATGATCGCGCTCCTCCAGTCCCACGTGGACATCACCCCCGCGATCACCCACCGCCTGCCAGCCCGCGAGTTCCGCGCGGGCTTCGAGGCCATGCTGTCTGGACAGTCCGGAAAAGTCGTGCTCGATTGGACGCAACTCTGACCACCATGTACGCCGCCCTCCAAGGCCTCCTCGCCCAACGCCTCGCCGACGTCCGTGCCAGCGGGCTCTACAAGCAGGAGCGGCTCATCGCTTCGGCCCAAGCCTCGCACGTGCGGCTGAAGGATGGCCGTGAGGCCCTCAACCTGTGCGCGAATAATTACCTTGGTTTGGCGAACCACCCGGCGGTGAAGGCCGCGGCCGCGGAGGCGTTGGAGCGCTGGGGCTACGGCCTGGCCTCCGTTCGCTTCATCTGCGGCACGCAGACCGTCCACCGCGAGCTCGAGCAGGCGATCAGCGACTTCCTCGGCACGGAGGACACGATCCTTTATTCCTCCTGTTGGGATGCCAACGGCGGCCTCTTCGAGACAATCCTGGGCCCGGAGGACGCCGTCATCTCCGACGCGCTCAACCATGCCTCCATCATCGATGGGATCCGCCTGTGCAAGGCGCAGCGCTTCCGTTACGCCAACGCCGACCTCGCCGACCTTGAGGCGAAACTCGTCGAGGCGAAGGGCGCCCGCGTGAAACTCATCGCGACCGACGGCGTGTTCTCGATGGACGGCACCATCGCGCCGTTGGCCGAGATCTGTGACCTCGCCGACCGGCATGGCGCGGTCGTGATGATGGACGACTCCCATGGGGTCGGCTTCCTCGGGAAGACCGGCCGAGGGACGCATGAGCACCGCGGCTGCCTGGGCCGGGTGGACATCATCACCGGCACCCTGGGCAAGGCCCTCGGCGGCGCCAGCGGCGGGTACACCTCGGGCCGCAAGGAAGTCATCGATACCCTGCGACAGCAGAGCCGCCCCTACCTGTTCTCCAACTCGCTCGCCCCGGTGATCGCCGCGACGACCCTCGCCATCCTGAAGCTGCTCCGCGCCTCGACCGAGCTGCGCGACCAGCTCATGGCCAACGCGGTTTACTGGCGCCAAGGGTTGACGGCGCTCGGTTTCACCCTCCCGCCCGGCGAGCACCCGATTGTCCCGGTCATGCTGGGCGACGGGGTCTTGGCGCAGAAGTTCGCCGCCGCGCTGCTGGAGCATGGCGTCTACGCGGTCGGCTTCTTCTACCCCGTCGTGGCCCAGGGCAAGGCGCGCATCCGCACGCAGATGTCCGCCGCGTTCACCCGGGCCGACCTGGATGAAGCCTTGGCCGCCTTCGCGGCGGCGAAGCGCGACTGCGACCTCTGACCCGGCTTGCGCTTCGGCCCGGGCCGCCTACGGTGGCCCCATGGATCCCAGCCGTCGCGAGATGGAGGAGCGCCTCGCCTTCCTCCAACGACATGTCGAACAGCAGGACCGCGTCCTGATGGAACTCTCCCGCGAGGTCGCCAAACTCGTCGATCGGCTCGCCCGGCTGGAGGCCAAGTCCGCCCAGGCCGCCGACGGGGTGGATTCCGGTCCGCCCGCGGACGAGCGACCCCCGCATTGGTAAACGCCCGGTATGTGCGGCCGCGTCACCCAGTTTTCCCGTCACGAGGAAATCATCCGGAGCCTCGGCGCGAGCGCCCCGGTGGTCCGGCCCCGCTACAACGTTTCCCCGGGTACCCCGTTGCTTTCCCTGCGCCGCGAGCAAGGCATGCTCAAGGTGGAGCCGCTCGACTGGGGCTACGTCCCGTCTTGGGCGGCCCCCGACAGCCGCGAGGAAGGGCATGCGAATGCCCGGGCCGAAGGTATTTTTGACCGCCCGACGTTTCGCGATGCGGCCCGCCTGCGTCGCTGCCTCGTGCCGATCGACGGCTATTACGAATGGAAGACCGAGGGACGGCAGAAAATCCCGTACTACTTCCGGGCCGCGGACGGCGGACCCTTGGCGGTCGGCGGGCTGTGGTCTTTGCAGGTCCTGCCGGATGGCTCGATGCGCCGGACGCTTTGCCTGGTGACCGTCGTGCCTAACCGCGAGGCCGGGGAAGTTCACTCCCGCATGCCCGTCGTGCTGCTGGGTGCGCAACGGCTGGCCTGGCTGGCGGAGCGCGCGTTCACCCCGGATGATTTCAGCGCCTTGGCGACCTCGGCCGCCGATCGCACCTTGGCGGTGCATCGGGTTTCGGCGGAGGTCAACCGGGTGGCTTGCGATGAGCCGCACTTGGTCGCGCCGGTCGTGGGTGCGGCGGACCAGCCCGACTTCCTGGGGGATTTGCTTGGCTAAATCCCACATCTGGACAGAACCCAAGACCGATGCCGTCGCCGCTCCACAGTCCCAAGGTCGTCGAGAAGCCCTGGGGTCGGGAAATCTGGTACGCCGACCAAACCGCCTACGCGGGCAAGGTGCTCGAGGTGAAGGCCGGTAAGCGGCTCAGCCTTCAATACCATGAGCGCAAGACCGAGACGCTGTTCCTGCTCTCCGGCCGCGTGAACCTGACTTTCCGGCCGCTGACGCCCGGGGAGAAGCCGGCGACCGTCGGCGCGCTGACCCCGACGCTCTGGCTCCCTGGTCAGTCGGTCCATATCCCGGTTCGCACCATCCACCGATTCGAGGCCTTGGAGGACAGTATCCTGTTGGAAGTTTCCACCCCGGACCTTACCGATGTCGTCCGCCTGCAGGACGACTTCCAGCGCCCGGCCCGCGACTGACCCTTTCCCATGCGTAAAGTCCTAGCTTTCGATCTCGGCGGCACCAAGTTCGCCTTCGGCGTGGTCGCCGAGGATGGTACCGTGCTCGGTTCTGGTCGCGTCGAGACCCATGCCGAGGCCGGCCCGGCTCAAGCCGTCCAGCGCGTGGCGGCCGCCGCCCAGCAACTCCTCGTCGAGCTCAAGCTTAAGCCGGCGGATCTGCTGGCCCTCGGCATCGCCTCGCCCGGACCGCTCGACACGGCCCGCGGCTGCGTCGATGGCTCCCCGAATCTCCCTGGTTGGACCGGTTACCCGATCGAAGGCGAACTCAGCCAGGCCTTCGGCAACCTCCCGGCTCGGATCGACAACGACTGCAATGCCGCCGCCCTCGGCGAGTACGTCTTCGGCGCCGGCAAGGGGAAGCGCAACCTCGTCTACCTCACCATCTCCACCGGTATCGGCGGCGGCGCGGTGATCGACGGACGCCTGATGCGCGGCGCCAATGGCAACGCCGCCGAGCTCGGGCACATCCCGCTGACCCTGGACGGCCCGCGCTGCGGATGTGGCAATCTGGGTTGCTGGGAAGCCTACGCCTCCGGCACCGCCATCGCGCGCCGCACGCGCGAAGCCCTCGCCGCGGGCCGACCCTCCAGCCTCCTCAAGTTCGCCGGCACCATCGACCAAGTCACCACCCACCACCTCTTCCAGGCGATGGCCGAAGGCGACGGTCTGGCCAAGGAAATCTGGGCGGAGTCGATCGACTACCTCGGTCGTGGCCTGGGCGCGGTCATCAATACCTTCAACCCCGACATCATCGTCGTGGGGGGCGGCGTCACCGCCGCCGGCGACGCGCTCTTCATCCCGATGCGGGCCAAGGCCAACGCGTATGCCTTCCCGCGACTCGCCGCGGTCTGCACCATCGTCCCGGCCGCGCTGGGCGGGAATGTCGGGGTCGTCGGCGCCGCAGCTTGTGCCTTCGAGGCCGCCCAATCCCAGCCATGATCACCCTTCTCGCCTCCTCGCTGCTGATCGCGGCAATCCCGCCGGACCTCGGCGCCTATGCGGAGGCGGGTTATGATTTTGGCGGCGAACTGCCGAAGGCGCCGACCCCGACCTGCTCGGTCGCGGATTTTGGGGCCAAGCCGAACGATAAAGTCGACGACACCGAGGCGTTCGAGAAGGCGTTCGAGCAGGGCGGGGTCATCGCGATCCCCGCAGGGGAATACCTGCTTTCCCGCCGGCTTTACGTGCGTAAAACCGGGACGATTCTGCTCGGGGCGGGCTCCGCCAAGACCCGCCTACGGTTCACGAAGTCGCTCGAGGAACTCGAGCCCAGCCCGACCAAGAACGCCGGCGGGACGGCGACGACCCAATGGTCCTGGATCGGGGGGCTGTTGAATTTCCAAGGCACCAGCCGGAACGGGAAAGCCCAGCCCATCGCCTCGGCGAAGCGCGGCGACAGCCGGTTGACGCTGCGCACGGCGGGTTCTTTCAAGGCGGGCGAGGAGGTCGTGCTGACCTTGCAGGGAGGCGACGACAAACTGGTGCGCTACCTGTATGCCGGTGACCCCGGGAAGGACGCCAAGCTCAAACCCCCGGCGAGGGTCGAACTGGCCGCCCGCCTCGTGGCCGTCGACGGCTTGGTCGTGACCTTGAGTGCGCCGCTGTTGATCGACTTGCCGGAGGAATTCTCCCCGACCATCGCCGACGCCGGCACGCGCGACGACTATGGCTTGCACGGGGTGGGCTTCGTTCTGGTGAACAAGGTTTATCGCGGGCATTTCAAGGAGGATGGTTGGAACCCGTTGGAGTTCCATGATGTGCACCACGGGTGGATGGAAGATCTCGTTTTCAACGGGGTCGACAGCGGTCCCTTCATCTCCGGTTCCCATGTCACCGTGCGCCATGTCTTGCTCGAGGCGGGCCGCCCGGTCGGTCCGGGCGGTTTCATCGGGCACCACGGCATCACGTTCGCCGGCCAGGCCCATCGCTTGGAGGAGTTCGAGTTCAAGGCGCGGTTCCACCACGACGTGAGCTTCAGCCCTTGGACCAACGGCAACGTGGTCCGCGCCGGGGGCGGGGTCGACCTCACGCTCGACTTCCACAAGCAGGGCCCTTTCGCCAACCTGGTCACCAATGTCACCTCCGCCAACGGGGCCAACTACTTCGCCTGCGGCGGCGGTGAGGACTTGGGCTTGGATGCGGGGGCATGGAATATCTTCTGGAACCTCAAAGCCCGGAAGGGAGTCGACTTCCCCTCGGCGGAGTTTTGCCCGGCGGCGACCACGTTCGTCGGCGTCGACATGCGCGCCCCGCGCGGGTCCCCGCTGAAGGTCCAGTTACTGAAGGCGGGCGACCCGCCCGACCTTTGGCTGGCGCTCCGCGCCAAGTCGCCCACGCGCTGATGCGCGTCAGCGTCGTCATCCCGGCGTTCAACGAGGAGAAGCTCCTGCCCGCGACGTTGGCCTCCGTCCGCCTCGCGGCCGAGGCGTTCCTCGCCCGCGGCTGGTCCTGGGAATGCGTGGTGTGCGATAACAATTCCACCGATCGCACGGCCGAGCTCGCCCGCGCCGCGGGGGCCACGGTCATCTTCGAACCGATCAACCAGATCGGCCGGGCCCGCGACGCCGGGGCGCGGGTCGCCACCGGCGAATGGCTGGTCTTCATCGACGCGGACTCGACGCCTTCCCGGGAGCTTTTCGCCGACATCGCCGAACGCATCGCGGCCGGCCGGCACCTCGGCGGCGGGAGTACGGTCGAGTTGGAGCCGGGCACGCCTCGCTACGCTTGTTTCTTTTGCGGCGGTTGGAATCTCTGGAGTCGGCTCGCCGGTTGGGCCGCGGGTTCCTGCGTCTGGGTTGCGGCGGCCGCTTTCCGTGAGGTCGGCGGGTTCGGCACGGAGTACTACGCCGGCGAGGAGGTCTTCCTTAGCCGTCGGCTCAAGACCCTCGCTCGCCGGCAGCGGTTGTGCTTCAGCATCCTATGGCGGCACCCGCTGCGGACCTCGTCGCGCAAGCTCAAGCTCTACACGCTGCGTGAGACCGCCCGTTTCCTCGGCCGGATGATTTTCAGCGCCGGCCGCGCGGCGAAGCGTCCCGAGAACTGCGACCTCTGGTACGACGGTCGGCGCTGAGCCTCAGAGCCGGCGTTTCTTGCCGGCCGGGATCGGGAACACGGTGAGCCGGTCGGACCGGACTTCAACCGGGTCGCGGTGCCGGAGCCGACGCGCCTCGGCGGGGGTCACGATCTCGTAGTGCCGCGCGGCCGTGATGCGGTCGGCGATCTCCCAGCAATCCGTCGGGAGGTTCACCCAGCGGGCGGTCGGCACCGTCCGTAGGTCGAACGGGCGGGAATAACTGCGCAGCGTCTTGCGGGGTCCCTTGGCGTACTCGTGGAAGTAGGACATCGCGAGCTCGCGGACACTGGCGTAGACCGGGTCGCGCCAGCGCAGGCAGATGTAGTTGGTCTTGGAGATGGCGCCCCACTTACCGGCGATCTGAAAGGGGGCGATGACATGGTCCATGTCCTGGTGGGCGCTGAAGTCGAGGAGGAGGGGCGGGTGGCCCTGCAACCAGAGCGCGAAGGCCGCGACCAGCGCGCCTTCGATGCAGTGGGCGCACCCGGCCGCCAACGTTGACTGCACCGACCGCGCCGTGTCGCCGTCGGGTTCGAAGTTCTGGGGGAGGTCGACGAGGAAATCCTGGATGGCCTGGGGCGAACGTAGCCGTGCCAATGCCCGCGCGTAAGGCAGCGCGAGGCCCCGTTGGCGGGCGAGACGGAGGCGTTGCGGGTAGGACATGGCCGGCGTCCCGGAAGACTGGGTACGCTCGCCCGTCGGCTCAAGGAGCGAGTGCGCGCGCGGGTTTCGGGTTGTCCCGCCGAGGGGTTCCTTCCACCTTTGGGCTCGTCCATGCCACTCTTCGACTTCACCTGCGCCGACGGCGGTCGGTCCTGCGAGCGGTTCCCCGGCGCCAACTGATCATGGACGCGCAACTGCTCGACCACCTGCGCTGGGGTGCCCTCAGCCTGATCCTCCTGGTCATCTCCATCGGACTCCATGAGTTCGGTCATGCCTGGGTCGCCGACCTGCGCGGCGATTTGCTCCCCCGGGCTCAGGGGCGGGTGACCTTGAACCCGCTGGCACACGCCGACATGCTGGGTACGCTGCTGCTACCGGGCATCATGATCTTCCTCCCGATCCTTATGGGTCACCCGCTCCCGTTCGGCCTTCTGGGGTGGGGTAAGCCCGTGCAAATCTCGTTGGCCAATCCCCGGACTCGGCAGATGGACGACATCCTGATCACCCTGGCCGGACCCGCCATGAACGTGGTCTTGCTGGTCGCCCTCGCCCTCGTTGGGCAAGTGGCTGGGGTGGCGGCGGCGGGCCCCGGCAACCACGACTTCGCCAAGTTCCTCGCGACCGGCATCTTGATGAATGCTGGTTTGGCGGCCTTCAACCTGGTCCCGCTCCCCCCGCTCGACGGGTCGCGGGTCTTCTACCGTCTGGGTATCTATAGCACCGAGGTCTTCCACCTCCTCTCCCAGTGGTCCTTCTTCATCCTCCTGATCTGCATCAACACCTCGTATTTTTCCGAGGTGGTCTGGTGGCTGATGACCCCCTTCATGCTCCTTGCCTCGGCAATCTGGCCGGTGTTCGGTTGAGCGGCGCCACCTTCGTCTTGCCTATTTTCAGCCTCCGCCCGAAAGTCGGGCCATGCAGACCCTAGGAGAAAGATTGCAAGAAGCCCGGCAGCGACTGGGCGTGACCCTTCGCGAGGCGGCGGAGTTCACCAAGATTCGCACCGACTACCTCCAGGCGATGGAGGCCAACCAGTTCGAGTCGATCCCCTTGGCCGACGTCTATAAGCGCGGCTTCGTCAAGGTGTACGCCAAGTACCTACGTCTCGATGACGAGAAGGCCGGCGCCGACTTCAACACCCACCACTCCGTCAAAGCCGCCCGCCGTCCGCTCGACGCCGCCGGCGAAGAGGAGCCGGCCTTCCAGCCGGCCTCCGGCAACTTGGCCGTCAACCGTGACACGTTGATTTACGGCATCGGGGGTATCGCGTTGGTCGCGCTCTTGGTTTGGGCGTTTTTTTCCAAATAGGCCCGCCTGCCAAGGCGGGCCGAACGGAGCCCTCCCAGCCTCCGCCAGTCCTCAAGACCTCTCGCCTCCATCAGGTCGGCATCAAGGCTTTGCAGCCGAACACCGCCTTCCGGTTGACGGAGAAGGACACGACTGAAGAACGCGCGTCCGGCAACCTCCAGCCGCGGGACGCCGAGGTGCGCGTGATGGTCCGCGGGGAGTTCGTCGTGGAGTCCAACGCGATCGAGAACCTCGCCGTGCGCATCGATGGCTTCCCGTACCAGATTCCGCCCGATGCCTTCGGCAGCAAACCCGTGCTTTTCCAGGACGCCGCGACGGTGCCGCCGCCGCCCCCGGCCAAGCCCACCACGACCAAACGCGGGCGGTAGCCCCGCGGGGGTTGACCCCGCCGGCCGCTCGCCCTAGGACTTTGTTCGTCTTGTCCCCTCGTCCCGACCATCGCGTCCTCGTGCTCAACCGTCTGTGGCAGCCGGTGAACATCGTCGGCCTGTTACGCGCGATGAGCCTGCTTTTCCGGGGGCGCGCCGCCGCCGTGCACGCGGACGAGGGCCATCACCGGCTTTTCAGCGCCGCCGAGTGGATCGACTTCTCCCTGCGGCAACCCCCGCCCGCCGCCGAAGCCGTCCGTTCCCCGTGCATCGTCCTGCGCGTCCCCCGGGTGCTCTTGCTCAACGCCTATGACCGGGTCCCGCGCCGGGAGATTCGTTTCAGCCGGCGCAATGTCTACCTGCGCGACGAGAACACGTGCCAGTATTGCGGCCGGGTCTTCCGCGACGAAGAGCTCAACCTCGACCACGTCGTCCCACGGGACGTCGGCGGTAAGACGAACTGGGAGAATATCGTCACGGCGTGCATCCGGTGCAATTCCCGCAAAGCGAACCGCTTGCCGGAGCAGGCCGGCATGACTTTGCGCCGCGCCCCCGCCAAGCCGAAGTGGCGCTTGATCGTGGCTTCTTCCTTGTCGACCGAAGAGTACGAGGCGTGGAAGGAGTTCCTGGAGGTCACGCCCGCCGGTCAGTTGCCCTGGCGGAATTAAAAACCTTGGTGCGGGTAACCAGGCTCGAACTGGTGTCACCACTTTGGAAGAGTGGGGTCCTACCACTGAACGATACCCGCGGGACCAAGGAAGCGCACTATTCCCCGCTGGTCGGCCCGGGTCAAGCCTACCGAGGCGGGCGGCGGTCCTGGAGCGGGTAACCAGACTCGAACTGGTGTCACCACTATGGGAAAGTGGGGTCCTACCACTGAACGATACCCGCGGCCCAGGACCCCTGACTATGCGGGTCGACCCGCTTTGGTCAAGCGGGCTCCTTGTGGACTACGGTGATGGAACCGTTGGTTTCGAGGATGGCGTGGCGGGCGGCTTCGATGTTCGGGCAACCCGCGGCCCGGAGGGCGGCGCTCAACTCGTGGTGCGTGACCTTTTCTTTCCGCAGGGCCTCCTCCTGCACGATGGTCTCGCGGATCAGGAAGACGGGGCGCCCGACGAGGAGGCCTTCGATCCACTTCGAGCGACGTGAGAGCGACGACATGAGCGAGTTGAGCAGGATCAAGGTGGTGGCGAGAATCAGCCCGCCGCCCAAGGTGTTGTCCCCGGCGTTCATGGAGTTTTGGACCGCGTTGCTCAGGATGAGGAGGAGGATGAAGTCAAACGGCGCCAGCATACCGACCTGCCGGCGGCCGGTCAGCCGGATCAGGATCATCAGGAAAACGTAGACCACGATGCCGCGGAGCATGAGTTCCCACCATGGGGTGAGCGGGGCGAGCTGGAACAGTCGGTCGCCGAGACCGGGGGTGGTGGCTTGGGCGAGCATGCTCGACAGGTTGGTCGAAAAAGGCGCCCTGACCACATCGTTTGCGCTTCACCGTCCGCCTTCCTTCGACATCGTCCCCTCTATGGCTCGCTCCCAGTCCTCCGCCACCCGCAAGATCGCTCCCGCCACGGACGTCTTGTTGATGGCGACGCCCACCAAGAACGCCGACCTGCGTTGGTTCTCCGGCTTCCATGCCTCCGACCCGTTCCCCGCCTTCAGCGTGGGCGGACGGAAGGTCGGCCTGCTCCCGCTGCTCGAGGTGGGCCGCGCCAAGCAGGAGTCCGCGTTCGATGAGGTCCTCAATCTCACCGAGATCATCGCTGACCTGCGTCAGACCAACCCGACGGCGGGGGTCCCGGACGCCATCGTCTTCGCCGCGGTGCAGCGCGGGGTCCATCGTTTCCGCGTCCCGGCCGATTTCCCCACCGGCCTCTTCGTCCGCCTCGGTGAGCTCGGTCTCGACCTGACCCCGGTGGCGGGCGCACTCTTCCCGACGCGCTGGGTGAAGTCCAAGGCCGAGCTGGCGGGCATCCGTGCCGGCAACCGGGCCGCCTGTGCCGGCTTCAAGGCCGTGGAGAAAGCCCTCGCCGAGTCGAAGCCGAATAAGAAGGGCAAACTCTTTTGGAAAGGTGCGGTGCTCACCTCCGAGATTCTGCAGGACGAAGTGCAGGCCGCGGTGATCCGCGCCGGCGGCCTGTGCGACACGGGTTTGATCTGCGCGCCCGGCGATCAGGCGGTCGATTGCCATTGTCAGGGCTTCGGCCCGATCCACGCCAGCCAACTCCTCGTGCTCGACATCTTCCCGCGCGACCGCGCCTCGTGGAACTACGGTGACATGACCCGCACCTATCTCAAGGGGAAGGCGACGCCGGAGCAGCGCCGGATGGTCACGGCGGTCAAGGAAGCCCACGGCCGCATCATCAAGGCCCTGCGGGCCGGCAAGACCGGGGCGGAGATCCATCGCATCCCCGTCGACTACTTCCAGTCGCTCGGTTACCACACCGGCTTGGTGAAGGGCACGTACGTCGGCTTCTTCCACGGCTCGGGCCATGGCTTGGGGTATGACATCCACGAGGAGCCGTTCCTGTCGTTGCGTAATCCCGCCCCGTTGCAGGCCGGCAACGCCATCACGGTCGAGCCGGGTCTCTATTACCCGGGCATCGGCGGCTGTCGTTTCGAGGATTGCGTCGTCATCACCGCCAAGGGGTGCGAGCTCCTCTCGAAGCATCCCTACCGCTGGGAAATCGCCTGAGCATGGCGGCGGGCCGGGGCAGGGCGGGGACCCACACGACGTTGACCGACGCGGCCCGTCCCGTGGCCGAAGCCCTGGAGCGCCACGGTCGGGTTTCCCGCGGCGTCATCACCGCGGGCCTCGGCGCCCGCACGTTCTCCATCAAGGTGGTGCCGATCACCGGCGGCCTGCGCGTCACCGTCGTCTCCAAGGGCTCCCGCCAGGATCTCCGCGTTTACGGCCTCACCGTCGCGCGCGTCCGGACCATTCTCGCCGGGCCCGATTTCTCCAGCTACCTGCTAAACCTTCCGAAGTGAGCGTCGCCCCTGAAATCCTCGTGGAGACGACCGCAGCCGATTGGGCGGCGGCCGGCGAGGGCTGGACGCACTTCCCTTACCTGGCCGCCTTCGCGGCTCCGGCGACCCCCGCCCGCTGGGCGCCTTTGCTGGTCGGCCGGCACCATGCGGTCCTGGAAAGCGGCCGGACGGGCAACCTCACAATCGTCGTGCCGCAGGCGCCGCGCGCCTTGGCGTTTCTTCCGGGTGATCGCGTCGTCGTCTCCCATGAGGCGGGCGCCCATGAGGAACCGGCCGAGCGGCCGTTGGATTACCTTCGCCGGTGGTCGCGCGAGGTGCGCGCACCGCGGCTCCCGGGCTGGCCCGCCTTTCAAGGCGGCTTCATCGCCGTGCTCGCCTACGAATTGGCCACGCAGTTCGAGCCCGTGGCCGCGGCCCCGGCCGACCCGGAGGTGCCGCTGCTCACCTTGCTCGAGGCCTCCGAGGCTCTGGTGCACGACGCCGCGACGGGCCGCTTGACCGTGGTCGTCCTCGCCCCCGGCGGCGGCGTATCAGCGCATCGCGTCTCCCGGGAGCGAGCCCAAACCCTCGCCGCCGCCTGGTTCCGCGCCGTCGCGGCGCCGGCGGGGCCCAGCGCCGCGCCGGTCAGCCCCGCGGCCGTCCCGCTCCGCGCCTCGCTCGACGAGGCCGCGTTCGTGCGCGCGGTGGAACGCGCCCAAGCCTACATCGCCGCGGGCGACACCTACCAGGTCAACCTCTCGACCCGCCTCGAGGTGCCGGCCGTCGAGCCGCTCGCGGCCTACGAGGCGATGCGCGCCGGCAACCCTTCGCCCTACATGGGCTTCGCCCGCCTGCCAGGCGCGGCGCTGGCATGTGGTTCCCCCGAGTTGCTGGTCTCGGTCGAGGCTGGCCGGATCGCCTCGCGGCCCATCGCCGGCACGCGACCGCGCGGGAGCGATGCGGCGGCGGACCTCGCCTGGGCGCAGGAACTCGCCGGCGACACCAAGGAACGCGCCGAGCATCTCATGCTCGTGGATCTCCTGCGTAATGACGTCGGTCGCGTCGCCGCGCCCGGGACGGTGCGAGTCCCCGAGTTCATGGCGGTCGAGAAATATTCGCATGTCATGCACCTCGTGTCCCAGGTCGAAGGCCTGCTCGCCGCTGGGGCCACGCCCGCGGACGTGATTCGCGCACTCTTCCCGGGCGGCACAATCACCGGGGCGCCGAAGGTGCGCACGATGCAGGTCATCGCCGAACTTGAGCCGGTGGCGCGGGCCTTTTACACGGGGTCGTTCGGCTGGATCGGGGCTTCGGGCGACCTGTGCCTCAACATCATCATCCGCTCGCTGTGGACCGCCGAAGGGCGGGCCTTCGTGCAGGCCGGCGCCGGCGTCGTCGCCGATTCCGCCCCCCGTCGGGAATTCGCGGAGTCTTGGCGGAAGGCCCAAGCCCCGCTGCTGGCCGCCGCCCGGGCGGCGCTCCCGCCATGCTAGCTTGGCGCGATGGCGATTGGCTCAACGTGCCGGAAGCGGCCACGGTCGAGCAACTTGCGCCCGGCCCCAGTTTATTTGAGACCTTCGCCCTGCGCGGTGGTCAGGTCGTGGCGCTCGCGGATCATCTCGCCCGGTTGGCGCAGGGCTGCGCGCGCTTCGGGCTCGATCCCGCCCGGCTCCGGCTGGGGACCGCGCCCGACCCCGCGCTGTGGTCCCCCGTCGTCCGCAAGTTGCTGGCTCGGGCCGAGCTCACCGACGCGATCCTCCGCCTCATCGTGGTCCCCGACGGGGTGGGCGGCGCCGTCGAATGGCTGACGGTCCGTCCCTTGCCGGCGACGCCCCCGAGCTTGTCTTTACGGTTGCTGCGCACGGTGCGCGACGAGCCGGAGTGGTTGCCCCGACCCAAGAGCGGGCCGTGGCGCAACTCCGCCGCCGCCTTGCGCGAGCTCGCCGCCGTCGCCGATACCAACGAGACGGAGGGGCTTCAGTGCGATGCCCGGGGACACCTCAGCGAAGGCCCGCGAAGCTCGCTGGCTTGGCTCGAGTCCGGCCGGTGGTATTGCCCGGCCGCCGCGACGGGACGCTTGCCCGGCACCGCCGCCGCCCATTTCCGCGCGGTGCTGGTCGCGGCCGGCCGCGATGTCTGCGAGGTCGCCGCGCCTTTACCGATGCAGGCGACCGCCTGGATCGTGCTCCGGTCGACTTTCGCGGACGGCGGCGTGCCGGCGCACGAGGTGCGCGGGGTCGACGGCGGGCTGCTCTGGCAACCGCCGGCGGAGGCTCCCGAGACGCGCGCGCTGCTCGCCGCGTTGGCGGCCGCGCGGGCTCAGCGTTGCGTGAACCTGCTGTAAAGCGGCAGCGCGGTCGCGAGGATCATCAACGCGAGGAAGCCGACGCTAAGCAAGGCGGAGAGGCAGACCGTCACGAGCAGCTGCGTCATGCGCCGGAGGGCTTCCTCCTCGGGCAGGCGGAAGGCCCGGAACGCCAGGACCGTGGTGAGCGACCCGAGCGCGAAGAGCGTGAGCAGTGCGCCGCTGAAGTGATTGAAGAAGAAATTGGTCACCGCCGAGATGGCGCTGGGTTCGCTCGCGATGAGCGTGAGCAGCACGGGCTGGGCCCGGAAGGCAATCGCGCCGGCGGCGGCGGGGAGGGCGGCGGTGAGGAAAACGGCGAGCGCCGAAGCCAACTTCTGTTCGCGGGGGGTCATGGGGCGAGTGTTCCCGAGCTTCCGCGGGCGGTCAACGTCAGGATTCTCCCTCGCCAATCCGGGCAAACCTTCCTATGAACCGACCCTACATGGACCATTGGATTCTCTGGCCCGTCTTCGTCTTCCTGAATGGGGGCGCGGCCGCCATCGCCCTCGTCTCGGGGACCGTCGGCGCGCTTTCCCACGCCGAGCTCGAGGACCTGCGTCGGCGCGACGCGAAGGCCGCGGTCTCGTTGGAACGCAGCCGAGGCGACCAAGGCAACACGCTCGCCGCCTTCGAGG
Organism: Verrucomicrobiota bacterium; assembly: GCA_014193315.1. GTDB lineage: Bacteria > Verrucomicrobiota > Verrucomicrobiia > Opitutales > UBA953 > UBA953. Next base: position 204,433 of record BJHS01000002.1, on the reverse strand, counting down.
TCCTCATCGCCGCCTTCGTGGGGATGAGCGCGCTGCTCGGCGGGATCTTGGTCGGGGCCCGGATCCTGCCCGGCGTCCTGGCGGGTGGCCTCACCCTCGCCTTGGGCCTCACCCTCACCTTGGGCCTCACCGCCTTGGCGATCATCGCGGTCTCCTTCTTCATGGCTTGGCTGACGGTCATGCTCCCGCGCAAGGTCGGGATCCATTTTCGCATCACGCTCGCCCCGCGCATCGCGCCGATGCTGTCGCTCGTGCGCGCCGCCGCCTCCATCCTGCGCAGCTTCGGCAAACTCCATGACTCGTTGGCCCCGCCCGTCGAGCCCGGCGTGGACCAGGCCGACGCCGATATCGGCAGCTTCGCCCAGGCCGCGGCCCGCGAGGGCAAGATCACCCAAGCCGAGAGCAACTTGGTCGCCAACGCCGTGCGCCTCGACGACATCCCGGTCTCGCAGGTCCTGACGCCGCGGCCCGTCGTCACCGCGCTGGAAGCCGACCTCACCGTCGCCGACGTGCTGCGCCTCTACCCGAATGTCCCGCACGGCCGCATGCCGGTCTGGGAAAAGAACCCGGATCGCATCATCGGGTTGGTGCGCCGCCGCGACCTGCTCAAGGCCGCGGGCGAGGATCGCCACACCGTCACCGTGCGCGAGCTCATGGGCAAGGCGCACATCGTGCCCGAGAACGCCACCTTGGCCGACGCGCTCCATGACCTGGTCCGCAATCATCAGCAGTTGGCGGTGGTCGTCGACGAGTTCGGGGCGTTCTCCGGGGTCGTGACCTTGGAGGATGTCTTCGAGTCCTTGCTCGGCATCGAGATCTACGAGAAGGACGACCCCCACCCGGACATGCGCGAACTGGCCCGCCAGCGCGGGCATCGCCTGGGGCGCAAGGGTCCGGGGGAAGCTCCGGTGAAGCCGACGCCATGAGCGCCGGCGCGGCGCTCGCCTTCTGGGTCCACGACCTCGATCCGGTCGCGATCCATTTTCCGGTCAGTTGGGGTTGGCGCGGGGTGCATTGGTACGGCCTCGCCTATGCGGCGGGTTTCCTCGTCGCCGCTGGGTTGCTGGGCTGGTGGCGGCGACAAGGGATCGCCCCGCTCCGCCATGCGGCCGATGAGTCCGCGTTGGTGACCGCCGTCATGGTCGGGGTCCTGGTGGGTGGTCGCCTCGGGCACGTGCTGCTTTACGCCCGCGACGCGTTCGCCGCGGACCCGCTCATGGTCTTTCAGGTCTGGAAGGGCGGGATGGCCAGCCACGGCGGTTTTCTGGGCGTGTTGCTCGCCGGCCTTTGGTACGCCCGAACCCGCGGGGTGCCGTTCCTGGCCGTCGGCGACCTGTTGTGCGCGGTGGCGCCGGCCGGTCTCTTTTTCGGTCGCCTCGCCAACTTCGTGAATGCCGAGTTGGTCGGCCGCCCGACCGATATCGCGTGGGCGGTGATTTTTCCGCACGACGGCCCGGCCCCGCGCCACCCCTCGCAGCTCTATGAGGCCGTCGGCGAAGGGTTGGTACCGCTGCTGTGGGTCTTGTGGCGGTACCCGCGGCGACTGCCCCCCGGCCGAATCGCCGGCGAATTCCTCCTGCTCTACGCCGTCGCACGCATCGTCTGCGAGGCCTTCCGCGAAGCGGAAGATGGCCATATCCTCGGCCTGACGGCGGGGCAGTTCTGGACCTTGCCGCTGGCTTTGGGCGGGCTGTTTCTGCTGTGGCGCTCCCGACGGACGGCTGAATGATGTTGCCCGTCCGCGTCGACGGTGGGAGAAGCCCAGCGCGCCATGACGACCGTCCCGCTCCTTGATCTCGGCCCGCAGAACCGGGCGCTCGAACCCCAGTTCGAGGCGGCTTTCCGCGAGGTGCTCCGGTCGAACCAGTTCATCATGGGCCCGCGCCTCGAAGCCTTCGAGAAAGACTGCGCGGCCTTCCTCGGCGTGAAGCATGCGCTGGGCGTCTCCTCCGGCACCGACGCGCTGCTCCTCGCGCTCATGGCGCTCGACGTCGGCGAAGGCGACGAGGTGCTCCTCCCGTCCTTCACCTTCTTCGCCACCGCCGGTTCCGTCGCGCGCCTCGGCGCCACGCCGGTCTGGGTCGACGTCAACCCGCACCACTTCAACCTCGATCTGGCGGACGCCGCCCGGAAGGTCGGGCCGCGCACCCGCGCGATCATGCCGGTGCACCTCTTCGGTCAGTCGAGCGACCTCGACGCGCTCCAGGCCTTCGCCTCCGCCCATAAAATCCGCGTCGTCGAGGACGCGGCCCAATCGATGGGCGCCCGCTGGAAAGGGCGCGCCACGATGTCCTCCGGCGATTTAGGGGCGACGAGCTTCTTCCCGTCCAAGAACCTCGGCGGCATGGGCGACTCCGGGCTCGTCACGACCCAGGACGACGCGCTCGCCGAACGCGCCCGCATCCTGCGCGTCCACGGCATGCAGCCGAAGTACCACCACCGCGAGGTCGGCGCGAATTTTCGCATGGACCCGCTGCAGGCGGCCTTGCTCCACCTCAAACTGCCGCACCTGCCGTCGTACAACTGCGCCCGCGCGGGTAACGCGCTCTTCTACCATACGGCGTTGAAAGGCGCCCCCGGCATCGCCGAGAACCGTCCCGGCGCCGAGCAGGGCGCCAAGCTCCTCCTGCCGGTGGACTTCTCCGGCCAGGGCATCTGGAACCAGTTCACGCTCCGCGTGCCGCATGGCCGACGCGACGCGCTCAAGGCTTTCCTCACCGCGCGCAAAATCGGTTGCGAGATCTACTACCCGATCCCGCTGCACCGTCAGCAATGTTTCGTCGACCAAGCCTACCGCGGCGCCGACAGCTTGCCCGTCTCCGAGCAGCTTGCGGCCGAAGTCCTGAGCATCCCGATCTTCCCGGAACTCACGGCCGAGCAGCGCGAGTGGGTCGCCGCTTCGCTCGCGGATTTCGCCGCCGGGAAGGCGGAGTAAACGCGCCGTAGGCGCGGAGAGATAGAGACAGAGTTGGTTGACCCGTGGACCCGTTGGCCGGTTGTCAAGGAATGCAATGGGTAGGGTCGGCACTGCGTGCCGACCTGGTTGTATCGGGTAGGGATGCGATGACATCGCATCCGTTACGCATCAGGGCGGACGCGATAGCGATCACGTCCCTGCCTGCGTCAGGTAATAGCGGTTGGCGGTTGGGAGCATATCAGAGCCAAAGTCGCCGATACGGGTGACGGGCGCCTCCCTTGTCCACTTGTCAGCCGGCCAGCTAATTCAGAATGACCTTTGCACTTTTGCACAGGAGCAACGCTCCGATTTGCACCTTTGCACGGCCTTTAATCTGGCCAACCGGCCAACTGGTCAACGGATCAACTCGCGCCGCGCTCAGAAGAACCGGATCGTCTTCACCTTCATCTTCTCGTGCTCCTCGTCCGTGCACGGGGCGTTCGTCGGCACCGCCGGCGCGACCTCGTTCGGTTGCACCAGACCCTTGGCCAGCAAGTACTGTTCGACTTCCGCGCCGGAGACATCGGCCAGCATCTCGCCATCGATCTCCACGCAGGGCGACAGGCGTTGGCCGGTGCGCTCCACCATCTCGGCATAGTTGGCCGCGACGTTGATGATGTCCACGTCCTCGAACGCCAACGCGTATTTCTTCATGATGGCGCGGACGCCGTTGCTCCAACCGCAGCTGGGCTTGAGGTAGCACTTGATGTTCATCGTGCTCCTTAGTGTGCGGCTATCCGGGGGTAATCAAGCCCGGCGGGACTTTTTTCCTTCCCGCTCGCGGGGCGGGGCCGGTTCGTACCAGTAGCCGATGCCGTGGATGGTGCGGAAGCACTCGAGGTTGCGTCCGAAGCCCGCGAAGGCGTCGCGAATCTTCGCGATGTACTGGTCCAGTGAGCGGCTCCGGACGTCGGCGTGCACGCCCCAGACCGCGTGGATGAGGCTGTGTCGGCTGATGATGACGCCCGGGTTGGCGTGCAGGTGGTAGAGGATGCCGAGTTCTTTGCGGCCAAGCTTGCACTTGCGGCCCGCCCCGAAGACCAGCTCCAGCCGCTCCGGGTGGACCTCGGCCCCGTTGAAGAGGAAGACGCCCGTGGCGAGGTCGGCGTTGCCCGTGAGCCGGCTATCGCCCGCAGTCTCGCTCCGTCGAAGCACCGCATGGATACGGGCCACGAGCTCATCTTGGTCGTGTGGTTTCGCGACGAAATCATCGGCCCCGAGGTCGAGCGACCGCGCGGCCTGCCCAGGGAGCTTGAGTCCGGAGAGAAAGATCACCGCGGGGCCGAGTGTCATCCGGCGGATTTTCTGGAGCAATTCCCAGCCATCGATGTCGGGCAGGGCGGGGTTGAGCAGCGCCAGATGAACATGGTTCTCCTCGAGGAACTTCAGGGCGGTGGCGCCTTTGTGGAAGACTTGGGTGGCGAAGCCAGCGGTCTCAAGTTGTTCGGTGAGCAAGGCGGCAAGGCCTCGCTCATCTTCAATGATGACCACGAGTGGTTTCTGCTTGGGGCTCATGCAGAACGGGTGGGGGGTAAGACTAGGGGGTGCTTACAGTTGTAAAAATTAAGGGACTATTGCCAAGCGCATAAAAGGCCTTCATTTTAGTACAAATGAGTGAAATAAAGCCTAAAACGTCCACGCCACGCTGGCGATTATGCTTATTTTTAGTCATATTTATCAGTTCAGCCGCGTGGGGGGGCTGCGCCTTGGCGGAGCAAGCCGGCAAGCGAGGGTCGACTAAGCCGGCCGACCCCATCGAAGATCGTAGCCTTTTTGGGCGTTGATTTTTGCGCCTCTGGGGTGTGCGTTGAACCCAAGTGTGGGGTCTTTACCTCATCAATGGGTAAGGGGTCAGTGGTTGACTCCGCAGGTTGCGAATAACATAACAAAAACTCCATTTAACCCCCTCAGACCCCCCACACCATGCGGATTTCTAAGTCTCTGTTGGTGGCCGCCGCTATGCTTGCGACCGCAAGCCTCGCCCAGGCCCAACAAAACGTCACGACGGCCACCTGGGTGGGGCCTACCCCCGCCTCCAATGGGGGCACTGGAATCTGGGATAAATGGACCGGAACGCCCGCCCACACTCACTGGCGGGCGACCAATTTGGCTGGCACCCCCCTCGTCAACGGCTCCCGCCTGACAAATACCTCAACGTTGACCTTTGCCTTCACCGGTTCGGCTCTCCCGGTCGACCCGAACGCGGTGTACCCGTCCGCGACTTTGAATCTCCTGATCGACTCGAGCAATGTCTCCAGCCAATCCCAGACGCTGACCTTCCAGAGCAGCGGCTATCGACTGCTCCCGGGCAGCTTCAACACGTCCAGCGCGGAGCCCTTGGTCTCCACCTTCACCGACATCGATCTGTCGCACTCCCTTGCCTTTGCCCCCTACCTGACGACCCCCAACGGCACGCTGCAGCTCGGCACGGTCAACTTCACCGTGGCAACCCCGGCGCTCGCCACGGACCCGAAGCCGTTCGTGGTCCTGCGTAACCCGACCACCGCCAACCGGATCACCGCCACCAACGCCGGCACCACCGTGATTCTCGAAAGCCTCGTGGCCTCGACGATCTCGGGTGCCTTCCGCGGCGACGGCGACATCACCAAGACCGGCGGCGGCGTCCTCCAGTATCAGGGCCACTACGGCCAGATGTTCGGTTACAATGTCGCGTTGCCGTATTCCTATGTCCAGACGCTGTTAGGCTTCGCCCTGTCCACCCCGGGGACCAACAATATCTACGGCCTGCGCCCCGTCGACCTGCACCCCAACCTCACCCCCGCCGGTACCCCGAACGCCAACGCCTGGCGTCTCTCGGGCCTGCAGGGGCGCGTTCAGGTCGATGCCGGCATGCTCATGGTCAGCGGTTACCTCAACATGTGGCACGACTACGGCCCCCGCGTGGAGAGCCAGATCCTCGCCGCGAATGAGATTCCGGCGCTGGTCGCCCAGATCTCCGTCAACGCGGCCGACGTGGCCGGCATCACCTATGCCCTCGCCAAGCGCATGACGGGCGCGAGAAGCATCGTGCTCAACGGTTCCGCCGAACTCAGTTTCACCAACACCGCCGCCCAGGTCGGCTCCCTGCGGCTCAACTTCGCGCACAACCTTCAAGCCGGCGACAACAACGACCAGTTCCAGACCACCGTCACCACGGGCCCGGACTCGGCCTACCGTCTCGGCATCCACATCGACCAAGACTTCGTCGGCTCCGTCGGCATCCTCGCGGGCAGCGGCAAAGTCATCAAGACCGGCGCCGGCACGCTTCGCGTCCTCAACGACTCCCGCATGATCGGCGACTTCATCGCGGGCGGCGGCACGACGATCCTCGAGTCGTCCACGGGCCTCACTTTCGCCAACAGCAGCTCCTTTAACATCGCCGGGACGCAGGACACCGCGGACGCCAACGGCTCCCAGCAGACCGAGGCCGCCCTAGGCCTCTCCCGCCGCGGTGCCGACATCCGCTTCGTGCAGGTGCCGTCCAACTCGAATAATTATCCACGCTGGGATTATCGTCCGGCCCTCTTCCCTGACGTCGGCACCCTGACGTTGGCCAAGAATGCCACGGGGCAGTATGTGTCCTACGCCAGCACCGGCGCCGAGGTCATCCTCCGCAACGACCAGACGGTCCGCAATTTTCAGGCGGACTTCGCCTTGAGCTCCAAGGGTTCGACGAACGTCGGGTCCCCGACCGCGGGCGAAATCTACACCGCGGTCGATGCGGTGCGTACCGCCGCCGACGTCAACAGCAAGGGCGAGCTCGTCATCCCGGGCACGGGTTTCGGCGGCACGTTGCGCCTCGAAGGCCACACGCTCACCATCAACCAGGAGACCGGCCGCGACGGTTATTACAACGGTACTATCTTCGGCTACGATAGCGTCAACGGCGTCGCCGGCGGGCGCATCATCAAGACCGGGGCCGGTGCCCTCGTGCTGCTGCTGACCGGCGGTTCGGCCTACGATTACACCGAAATCCAAGGCGGCACGTTCATCGCGAACGTGCAGGGCCTGGGCCAGAAGCAGGTGCTCATCGGCGACGGCGGCACCTTCGCCATCCTGCAGAACAACGCCGGCACCCTCTCGGCCAACCTCGCCGGCTCCGCCGGCTCCACCCTCAAGTTGCTGGCTTCCGCCGTGATCAACAATGGCAGCGGCGCGGGCATCCAGGTCAACCCGGGGCTCGACCCCGGTGAAGTCAACGTCATCAACGGACAGAACGATTTCTACGGCAAAATCGTGGTCAACGACGGCGTCGACCTTTCCTTCAACGGCGGCAAGAACAACACCTTCATCAACGCCGCCTCGGTCACGCTCGACTCCGGTTCGACGCGCGAAACGGTGCTCCGCTTCGGCGACACCAACCAGCTCGTCCGCAACCTTGCCGGCAACGATTACGCCCGCGTCGAGCTCGGCCGGGGCGACATCACCCTCGAGCAGAACGCCAACCTGACCTACACCGGCTCCGTCACCGGCGTCGGTAGCCTCATCAAGCAGGGCTCCGGCACGTTCGTCCTCGCCGGCACCACCGGCACCAACCTTTACAAGGACTCCTATTACGGCGCGACGATCGTGCGACCCACCGGCGTCCTCGCCGCCGGCACCGCCAACGCCACGCCCAACACCTCCGCCCTCGTGATCGTGGGCGGCGGCACCTACTCGAACGGTAACCAGGCTCAGGTCGTGGGCGCCCTCTTCGGGTCCGCTTCGGCGGTCCTCAACCTCGGCTCCGGCAGCCTCACCGTCGGCTACACCACGGCCCGGGCCTCTTCGCTGACCACCGAGCTGCAAGGCTCCAATCCCTTGCTCGCCGATTACCTCGGGACGACGGCGCAGTTAAGCCCGATCACCGTCCTCGGCACGCCCGTGACCCAGACCAGCACCGGCGTCGCGCCCGCCCCGATCGGCACCACCTCGCTCGCCCTGAGCTCCATCACCAATGTCGCCGTGGGGCAGGCCATCACCGGCACCGGCCTCGCCGCCGGGACCTTCGTCACCCAAGTCATCGCCGGAGGTGCCGCCACCGTCACCGGGACCATCGCCTCGGGCGCCCTCGTCCTCCCCACCACCAACACCGCCGGCCTCACCATCGGCCAGGTCGTCACCGGCACGGGTATCCCCGCCAACACGACGATCGCGTCAATCGCCCCGAATAGCAGTATCACGCTCAGCCAAGCGCTCAACGCCAACGCGAGCGGCACTGTCACGGGCGCCGCCGGCGTCATCTTGAGCACCGGCCTGATCGCGGCCGCCGCCCCCGGGACCAACTTCGCCATCACCCGGACGCAGTCCATCGACGTGTCTTCGCTGGGCCTGTCCGCCGCCGAACTCAACGACCTCTACACCGGCGTCCTGACGATGCCGGCCCTGACCTCCCTCTACCTGAATCGCGTCGCGATCGGCACCAACATCGGCAACTACGCGGCCCCGACCGCCGCGGGCGAGACCGCCTTCGCCGCCACGCGTTCGTTCGATGGCACAATCACCGGTTCCGGCGCCTTGATCAAGATCGGCAACGAGGACCTCACTCTCGGCGGGTCGAGCCCCGGCTTCACCGGCCAGATCCAGATCTCGGGCGGGGTCCTGCTCCTCGCTTGGAATGCGGTGCCCAACGCCCCCTCAATCCTGACGACCGCGCCGGGGATTCTCGGCGTCACCGTCACCGACGCCTACGACCCGATCGCCGGCACGATCAAGCGCACCTTCACCACCCCAATCCTCGGCTCCGGCAGCTTCAGCAAGCGCGGCGCGGGCTACCTCATCCTCTCGCCGGGCGTCATCGCCGGCCAGACGCCTTACACCGGCTCGACCACCGTCGAGCAGGGCTGGCTGCAGATGGCCGCCCTCGCCACCAACGGCGCCGCGGTGATCGCCAACGGCGCCCACCTCGTCCTCACGACCGCGACGGACGTCACGTACAACGGGGCCGTCTCCGGTGCCGGCCAACTGGAGGTTCGCGCCGGTACGGCGACCCTCACGGCGGGTGGTTCCCTCGCCCACACCGGCGGCACCCTCGTGCGCACGGGCACGCTGCTAGCCTCCACCGGCTGGGCCGGCGCGACGACGGGGGACATCACCGTCCTTGCCGGCGCCACCGCTCGACTCAACGTCCAGCTCAATAAGGCCATCACGAGCGGCGACATCAACACCGCCTCCCTCGTCGTCGGCGATGTGACGGGCCTCCTCACTGGCCAAGTCGTCGTCGGTACGGGCATTCCCGCCGGCACGACCATCCTCGGTATCAATGCCGGGACCAAGACCCTCACGCTCAGCGCCAACCTCACCGCCGCGGCCACCGGCACCTTGCAGGTTGCGAACACGCTCACCGCCGCCGGCGTCTTCCATGGCGACGGCGTGATCGCCAAGGACGGGATCGGCGCACTCACCCTGACGACGGCCACGACCGACTTCGCCGGCACCTACCGTTCGCTCGCCGGCTCGACGAACCTGGGTAGCGATAACCTCTTCGGCGCCCCCCTGGTCGCGGGCCAGTCGATCGGCGCGGTCGACTTGCAGGGAAGCTCCGTGCTCAATGTCCTGGGCGGCACCGACCAGACCTTCCGCAATCTCCGCGGTAGCGCGGAGTCCACGATCCGCGTCGCGGCCGCCGGCTCGGTGCTCGGCCTGCAGGTCGACGCCAACGGCGCCTACGATTTCCTCGGCCGCTTCCAGCAGGGGTTCGGCGTCACCGACGCCACGCTGGTCAAGTTCGGTACGGGCACGCTTTCCTTGGCCCCGACCGCCGGCGCCAACAGCCTCGGCACGATCGTCGTCCTCGAAGGCAAGCTGGTCGGCACCGCCGCTGGTTATGCCGCCGCCGATATCTATGTCGCGGAGGACGCGACCGTGGCTTTCCATAATGCCCTCGCCGGTGAACTCAACAAAGTCACCTTCGCTAATATCGTCCGCGCGGCCTCCACGCTCAGTGGCACGCTCGGCACCGCCTTGAACGCCCCGACCCTTGGCGCCGGCACCGTCGGCAAGACCGGCGCGGGCATCGTCGAACTGACGGCCTACTCCACCGCCCTCGACTTCAACATTGAGGCTGGCGAACTCCGCCTGGCCGACCTTCGGACCACGTCCGAAGCCTTGCTGGAGGCGAACATCGCCGCCGGCGCCACCTTCCGGGTCGCCCTTTCCGGCGACCGCGACATCGGCGTTTCCGGCGACCCCAACTCCAGCCAGATTAGTGGAGCCGGCCTGCTGGACCTGCGTAGCGATGGCGCCGCGATGCGGATCGTCACCGCCTACGCCCAGCCGGGCGTGGCCACGACCAACCTCGGCGCCAACGTGACGCTCGACGTCTCCGCCTTGCTCAACATCACCGGCATCACCGGCGACGCCAGCTCGGTGTTGGACATCGGCTCCCTCGGCGGTGGCCGCGCGCTTGCGCTCACCCAGTCGATCGATGGGGCCTTCGGCGGCACCCTGCAAGGCTCCGATGCGCTCGTCATCAAGGGATCAGGCATGTTCCGTTACACCGGGGCCACCAGCCTCTCCGCGCCCACGACCGTCACCGTGCTCGGCGGCGGCCTCGGGGTGGACGTCACCAACACCAAGGACCTCGACCTAGTGAAGGACACCACCTTGGCTACGCCCCGGGCCGCGCGCCTTGGCGTGATGGTCACCGCCGGAACAGCCTCCTACACTGGCGTCGTCACCGGTTCCGTGGGCGCCGCCGAGATGATCAAGCTCGGCGCGGGCACGCTCGACCTCACCGACGCCGCGATTCTCGCGGGCAGCACCCTGGCGAACCAAGTCTTCGGCGTCTATGTGGTCAAGGAAGGCACGCTCGCCGTCACCCTCGACGCCGCGGGACACATCCTGCCCGACGCCTCCAACCTCAGTCGCCCGCTCCGACTCGAAGGTGGCATCCTCGCCGTCGAGGTCTCCGCAACCGGCGGCACGCTGCAGTCCCAGTCCGACGTCCGTAGTACCGGTAGCCTCAACATCACCACGAGCGGCGTGAACAACGCCACGCTGACCGTCCTCGGCGACATCGGCGGCAACGTCTCCGTCGACGGCGGCACGGCCCTGGCAATCAGCGCTTCGAACCTTGGCGTCACCATCGCTGGTAACGTCAACGTGTCCAATAGCTCGGCGCTTCGCGGGTCGGCCAACATCGGCGGTAACCTGACCGTAGGAGCCGGGGCCACCCTCGCCCCCGGTTACTCGCCCGGCACTTTCACCGCAGTCAATTACGTCAACGCGGGGGTAGCCTCGATGGAGGTTACCGGCACCCCGACCGGCACCGCCCCCAACCAGCTCTTCAACGATTCAGTGCAGTTCTCCGGCGTCGCCGACCTCAACAACGGCGGCACCGGGACCCTCGTGATCGGGCGTTGGAACGCCCCGACCACCACGACGGCCCCGGCCTACGGTAAGCGCTTCGTCTTGTTCAAGGATACCGCGGTCGACGCCACCCCGACCGTCTCCGAGAGCTTCACCAAACTCTTCCCCGCGAACGCCATCACGGTCGACCCTGCCGACACGAACGGCCGCTACCTCATCGTCGAGCCGCGTGCCGTCGGATCCTTCCCTGGCCTCACCACCGCGCCTTCCGAATACGCCGTCTACTTCGTCGGCGGCGCCGATCGCTACGCGATCGCCGGCGTCCAGGCCGGCATCGTGAGCTACATCCAGTCGATCACCAAGACCGCCACCGGCGGGGCCTTGGCCAACGGCGGCACTACCTTCCTCCCGAGCTCGGTCTCGACCGATGCGAACTACCTCAGCCGGCTCGCCGCCAGCTTGATGGTCATGGACGACGCTTCCCTCGCTCCGGCCATGCGCTCCCTTCAGCCGGGGTCGCTCGCGGCCATCCCGGCCACCGTCGCCCTCGAGCAGCGCGCCGAGACCGACGCCCTCCAGCGCCGGCTCGACCAGCGTCGTTACGACCGCGCCGGCTATAGCGTCTACTACAACGAGTTCTTCGTCGAGGCCACCTCGACCAGCTTCAAGGGTGGCTCCGGCGTCGGGGCTCCGCCCTTTGACTCGACCCTGACCGGCCTGCTCGGCGGTTATATCAAGGACCTCAACCCGTGGTCCGTCGCGGGCTTCACGCTCGGCGCCTCGCACACCAAGAGCACGCTGGCCGACGGCGCCGGCACGGTGTCCGGCAACGCCTACCGCGCGACCGCGTTCTTCTCCGGGATGCTCGGCGAACGCCGCGACACCTTCTTCCTCGATGCCGGCATCTCGCTCGGGAACAGCTCCAACAAGTCCGAACGCACGACTTTCATGAATAGCCAGCATGGTTCGCCTTCCGCGATGTCCTATGGCGCCTTCGCGCGCTTCGGCGCGGGGCTCGCGACCAAGGGCGGCGTCAACTTCACCCCGTTCGTCGGCCTGGACATGGTCCGCGTCAGCGGCAAGTCCTTCGCCGAAACGAACGCGAACAACGACCCGAGCGCCCTGCACGTCAGCTCGTACTCGTACACCTCGGCGCGCGCCTCCACCGGCACGGGCATGACCTGGCTCTCCGTCCACGAAGGCCAGATGATCAAGTTCGCGTTCGACGTCGAAGCCTTCGCCGAACTCGGCGGCGGCAAGACCGCCGACATCACGGCGAACTTCGAGAACGTCGAGAACGTCGGCCAATTCACCACGCAGACCGACGTCGCGTCGGGCGCGGGCTTCCGCCTGATCCCGTCCTTCACCTATGGGCCGAACCCCGACACGGCGTACTACCTGACGCTGACGCTGGAAAAGTCGGGCTCGACCAAGACCACTGGCATCGAAGCCGGCTATCGCCGCCGCTTCTGATCCGCCCGCTTCCATCCCTCCCACGTACCCTTTCGCAATGAAACTCTCCCGCCGCTTCCTCATCTTGGCCGCCGCCGCGCTGGTCACCTTGCCCGCCGCCCGCGCCGACGTGACCGTCAACTACGCGTCCCCTCAGACCAACCTCCCGCAGACCCTCGTCGGCGACGTCCTGACGGGTGTAGTGAATATCGCCAACCTCAGCGCGCCCGGCAGCTTGCCGTCCCCGACGCAGATCCAGGAGCTCACCCGGACAATCGCCTCGTTGAACGTGGGCAACCCGGTCGGCCCGGTGCGCACCGTCCTCACGCTCAACCAGCAGGTCGCCGCGACCACGACGGTGAAGCTACTCAGCGAAGACTTCACGGCGCGGGCGCTCGATGGCGCCACCTTCGCGGAGATCCCGGTCTTCGTGAAGACCGGCGGCGGGACCCTGCAGTACGACGCTTTCAAGGACATCAACTATTTCGGCAACAACACCTTCACCAACAGCGCCAACCTCCCGAACGACCTCCGTTCGCAAGGCGCCTTCTCGGGCATCGTGGTGGTCAATCAAGGGGTGTTCATGTCCAGCGGTTATCTCAACCAGTGGGCTAATTACGCCGGCTTCGCGCCCGCCGGCTTCACCACCAAGATGGTCGGGGCCAAGGCCGTCGTCGTCCAGGGGAACGCCACGCTCAGTTTCCAGAACTCCGCGTACAACGTCGTCTCGCAGGGCCCGATCCTCGGCGACAGCCAACTCGGCAACCCGTCGTCGCCCTTGCTCTTCCGCCTTAATTTCGTCCACAACCTTTATTCCGGCACCCTGGCCAACTTCGAGGCCGGGGTCGACGGCACCGACGTCAACACCATCCTCGATGTGGGCAAAGACGCCGACTACGTGCTAAACGCCGATTTTGACGCCGGCGTGGTCGGCTCGATTGGCCGTATCGACGGCACCGGGCGTTTCTACAAGTCCGGTTCCGGGGCGCTCACCATCCTCAATAGTAGCCGACTGACGGGCGACGTGTTCATCTCGGGCGGCGACCTCGCCCTCAACGACCCCAACGGGCTGGCGCTTCGGCAGGCCGCTTCCGTCAACCTCATCGGCGGCTCCTCCATCGGACAGACCACGCTGACTCAGGCGAACTCCGCGACCGACGCCGCCCTCGGGACCGAGTGGCGCCCCGGCTACCTGCCCGGCGCCGCCAACCCGGTGCTGGAGATCCGGACGAGTCAGACGATCCGTAACCTTCAGGCCCTTTATGCCGAACTCGCGACCAATCTCTGGGACGCTGGCCCCGGCTCCGGCACGCTCATCGACGTCGGCGCCAACCAGCGCCTGACGATTCTCCAAGACGAGAACTGCGACGGTTATTATGCCGGCAGCGTGAACGGCGGCCAGGGCTTCCTAGATAAACGGGGTCTCGGCGCCCTCGCGCTCATGGGGACCAGCTCCACCATCGGCGAGATCGACATCAACGCGGGCAAGATCGTCGCCAACGTGCAAAGCCTCGGCTACGTCCGCTTCTTCCTCTTCTTCTCCTTCACGCTTTCCATCGTCCAGAACAACGCGGGCACCTTGCGGGCGGAGATCAACGGCGCCCTCGGCTCGACCCTCACGGTGGCCCCGACGGACGCCATCTTAAACACCCGCTCGGGTAACCTGACCATCGGGAACGGCCAGCTCGGCGTCATCGACGTCTACAATCGTCAGGACCTCTTCTTCGGCTCGTTGGTCGTCAAGAACGGCATCACTCTGGCCTTCTCCTTCGGCGTGGACGACACCTTCATCAATGCGTCCTCCATCGTGCTGAGCTCCGGCTACGACGCCGTCCTGAGTCTGCCCGGCTTAGAGACGACCATCCGCTTCAACGACACGACCCAGCGCGTCAACAACCTCGCGGGCGACCCCAACACCCGCATCGACCTGGGTCGCGGCACTGTCACCCTCAACCAGACCGCGGCGACGACTTATCAAGGCAAGGTCACCGGCGCCGGCAACCTGGTCAAGCAGGGCGCCAGCACCATGACGCTGGCCGGCGCGAACAGCTACTACGGCGCGACCATCGTCAAGCAGGGCAACCTCGCCTTGACCGGCGTCAACAGCATCCAGAACTCTTCCGGGCTCGTTCTGCTCGCCGGTATCGCGCTCAACGCGATTGGCAACCAGACGGTCGGCGCGCTCTTCGGGGCCGCGGGCTCGTCCATCAACTTGAACGGCGGGACCCTCACCGTCGGCAAGACGACCGACCAGATCGGCCAGCTCAATAACGCACTCTCCAGCTTCGCCGGCTCCTCCCCCGATGCCAACCCGGCCTATTACCTGCAGACCACGCCGACCGTGCAAGTCGACATCGAACTCCCTTGGGCGGCCGCCGGGACCCGCAGCCTGACCTTGGATAGCGTGGCCGGACTCAGCGCCGGTTCGCCCGTCACTGGGATCGGGCCGACCGCACCGATCACCGCGGGGGCCTTCTTTATCCGCGCCATCGGCTCGGGTACGGTGGCGACCAACACCATCGTCTTGCCGAACATCTCCAACCTCGCGGTCGGTCAGACCATCGGCTCAATCGCCATCGTGAAGCCCATCACTGCCGGTGCGGCCGGTGCTTTCGCCGTGACCGTCGGTGATGCCACCGGCCTGGCCATCGGCCAGACGGTCACCGGCCTAGGTATCGCTGCGGGAACGCGCATTCAGGGGATTGCGGGTAGGGTCATCACGCTGTCGGCGGCCTTGACCACGGCCTCTTCCGGCAACCTGACCGTCGCCACTGGCATCCCGGCCGGCACCACCATCACCGCGATCGACCTCGCTACCAATAAGTTGACCCTGAGCAATTTACTCACGGCGTCGGCGGCCGGCAGCGTGACCGCCTCTCAGCCGACCTTGGATGTGGCGAGCACGGATGACCTCGCGATCGGCCAGACGGTTTTCTCCGCCTCGTCCACCAAGGCCGTGACCCGGGGTAACCTGAACGCGAACACCATGACCCTCGCCGACGTCAATAACCTCGTCGTCGGGCAGATGGTCACGGGGGTCGGTATCCCGGCCGGCACCACGATCACCGCAATCAACGCCGGCACGAATGTCATCACCCTCAGCACGACTCTAACCGCGACTTCCTCGGGCACCCTCACGGTGCTCAGCGGCGTCCCGACGGGGGCCAAGATCACGGCGATCAACGGCAACACCATCACCCTCGACACCAATTTGATTGCCCCGGCCGCCGGCACGCTCGCGATCCGGACCGGCATCCCCACCGGCGCCGTGATCACGGCGATCAACGGCAACACCATCACCCTCGACAAGGCCCTGACGGATCAGTCCGCCGGCCGTCTGACCAACCTGCCGGTCGCCGGCATGTCCCGCGACAACACCATCGGCTTCCTGGCCAGCACCTTAGGCGAGCAGGTCTTGAAGACCGTTGTCACCGGTACCCTCGGCGCCAACACCGTCACCCTCGCCGACGTCACCGGCCTCGTGGTCGGGCGTACCGTGATCGGGACGGGCATCCCCGCCGGCGCGACCATCACCGCGATCAACGGCAACATCATCACGCTCTCCACCTCGCTGACCGCGGCCGCGGCCGGTTCGGTGCGGGTCCTGACTTCCACCGACACGCAGGTCCTTTCCTTCCGCGGCACCATCACCGGCACCGGCGGCCTGACCAAGGTCGGCCCCGAGCGCCTGATCCTCGGGGGAATCAACACCTACACCGGCGCCACCAACATCCAGGGCGGCATCCTGCAGCTCAATTGGGACGCGGTCCCGAACACCTCGGGCATCGTGATCGGGGCGCTCGGCTCGCTCGCGATCAACGTCGACAGCGGCTCCCATGCTTTCGATCGGGCGATTACGGGCTTTGGCGGCTTCGAGAAGCTCGGCGCCGGCACCCTCGTGATCAACACGACCACCGGCTGGTCCACGGGCCAAATCGACATCGTCCAGGGCGTGGTCGAATTCAACCCCGGCAACCTTTCGTCGATCACCGGTGGTCTCGTGAGCGTGCGCGCGGGCACGAGCTTCCAGCTCAATACCCCGAATGACCTCGCCTGGACCGGCTCGATCAGCGGCCAGGGTAACACTGTCAAGACCGGCGCCGGCACGCTGACCATCGGCGGCGATTTCACCGCCACCGGCACGCTGACCGTGCAGGCCGGCAAAGTGATCGTCAACGCCCTGCCGACGGACGGCACGGAGTACGGCGTGATCAACGTGGCGGCCGGCACCACCTTCGCCGACAAGGTCGCGGGTACGACGGGCTCCCAGGTCGCTGTGAGTGCCATCATCCCCGTCGCTTCTTCCGCAGGCTTCTACCGCAACCAGTTGGTTTCCGGCACCGGCATCCCCAACGGCTCCTTCATCGTCGCCGTGGGTGCTAACTCGATCACCCTGAACAACGCCTCGACGGTCCCCGTCACCGGCACCATCACCGGCCACGAGACCTACGGCGACTGGATTATCATCCTGGGCAACCAGATCACCGCGGGGACGACGCTGACCGTGCCGACGGTCGAAGGGCTTCGCCTCGGCATGAGCGTCTTCGACAACACCGTCACGGGTATCGCCGGCCTGCTCGGCACGGTCGTGGCGCTGGATGCCGCCACCAACACCGTCACGTTGAGCGCCGCGACGACTAACCCCTTGGGTGGCGCCGTCGCCTTCCAGCAGGGCGACATCGTCGGCGCGGGTAATTTCGAGAAGACCGGGGCCGGCACGCTGACCCTGGACGTGCCGCTTGCGATCACCGGCGCCGTGAACCTGACGGGCGGCACCCTCATCGTGAACACCGAGGCCGCCTTCCGCGATGCCTCCGCCGTCACGCTCGGCGCGGGGACGACGCTCGATGTCTCCGGCTTCGACCAGGACCTCGCCAATGTCTCGGGGGCGGCGACCTCCGTCATCATCGGCAATAACACGACCCTGACGGTCAACACTTCCACGGGCACCACGACCATCTACCGCGGTCAGATCACCGGCGGGGCCGATATCGAGAAGTTCGGCGCGGGCACCCTCAACCTCGCTCGGCTGGGGTCGGCCAACGTCTTGGGCGACCTGAACATCCACGCGGGCACCCTGATCGGCAGCCAGGCCGGGTACGGTAACGCCAGCCTCTCTGTCGACGACGGCGCCACCATCGGCTTCAACAACGACGACCCCACAGCGGCTTGGACGTTCGACCGCCCGGTCACCAGCACCAACCTCGGCACGGGCACGATGGGCGGCACGATCCTCAAGACCGGCACCGGCGTCGTCGAGCTCAGCAACGCCAACAACACCGCGACGAATTTTGTCGTCCAGGGTGGCAAGCTGATCGTCCATGACGACCGCGCCAATGGCTCTGGTAGCACCACGGGCGGCGTGACCGACCTCGCCAGCGCGGTCATCTCCAACGGGGCTGCCTTGCAGATCAAACTGGGCAATGACACCCTGCGCTCCTTGGGCAACCAGATCGCCGGGTCGACCGTCGGTTCGCTGACGACGCTCGAGTTGCTGGGGACCGGTAATGCCGGGGACCCTAATCCCTGGTCCGTGGTGCGCCTGGACGCCCGCCCCAGAGTGTCCGCCTTGGGCCTCACCGGGCACGTCACCCTCCGCAGCTCCGGCCAAGCCGACGTGGTTGCCGTGTCCGGCGACGCGAATACCGAATTCATCTTCACCAATCTCAGCGGGATCAATAATGCGCCGGCGGGAGCTTCGCAGGATGTCACCCTGCACCAGGCCTTCTCCACAACCATGCGCGGCGAAGTTTATTCTTACGTCGACACGAACCTCACCTTGGTTGGCGCCGGTCGGGCCAGTTTCCTGAACCCCGCCTTCGCCAACAACTTCCCGGGTTCCGGGGCCTTCGGTTTCGTCAACACCCTCACGGTTGGCACGACCACCGAGGCGGGGCACATCGAGATCCTCGCCGCCTTCAACGGCGAGAGCCTGACCTTGGCGAAGAGCTCCAACACGCTCACCAGCCAAGGCTCCGTGGCGGTCCGCGCCGAGGTCGGCACGATGCTCGCCCCGGAAGTCTTCGCTGGCACGGTGCTCGGCGTCGCCGGGGCGGGTCGCTTCATCAAGACCGGGGCTGGCGTCCTCGACGGCACCACGGCCAGCGTGACCGCGCCGGTCTTTTCGTCCTACGTGATCGAGGCGGGTCGCCTCATCGTGAAGGCCCAGGCGGCCAGCATCTTGGGTGGTCGCCCGATCGAGCTTAACGGCGGCGCCCTCGCCATCCAGCAGGATACCAACGCGGCGGAAATCGCGACGGGCGCCTTCTCCTCCTCCAACGGGACCGGGGCGATCGACGTCCTCGGCGCGGCGGGCGCGGGCTTGCTCACCATTGGCAGCGGTTTCGCTGGCGGCCTCAACCTCATCGGCTCCGCCGCCGTCCAACTCGGGACTTCCAGCAACGCGAACATCGCGGTGGCCGGTAACGTCACGGTCGACGCGACCTCCGTTCTGCGGGGCTCCGCCGTGATGGGTACGGTCGCCGCCCCGGTGACCTTCGCCAACGCCGGTACGGTCGCCCCGGGCTATTCGCCTGGCGTGATCACCGTCAACGGCGACGTCACGAACTCCGGCACCTTCCAGATGGAGCTGTCGGCGACCGCGCTCAACGGCACGCTCAACGACCAGATTGAATTCCTCGGCACGGCTGACCTCAACCAAGGCGGTACCGGCAAGATCGAGCTCGCGCAGTTCGGCGTCGACGCCTTGGCCCGCGGCCAACGCTTTGTGCTCTTCAAGGGCCTCACCCCGGCGACCGTCACCGTCGCCACCGTCGGCGGCGCTTCGGGCTCGCCGTTCCTCGCCACCACGAGTACCGCTGGCCTCAAGGTTGGCCAAGTCCTCGCCGGCACCGGTCTCGCCGCCGGGACCAGCATCTCCGCGGTCGTCAAGGCCAAGTCCGTCACCCCGACCGGTGGCGTCGTCGGCACCTTTGACGTTCTGACCAACGACACCACCGGCCTCGCTGTCGGTCAGGTTATCGCCGGCACCGGCCTGCAGGCCGGCTCCGTCATCACCGCGATCACGGCGGGCACCAGCATCACCGTCAGCAAGACCTTGACCGCCACGCCGCCGGACACCTTGGCGGCCGCCGCCGGCGTCTCGCTCAGCGGTAACCTCACCGCCGCGCCCACGGGCACGGTGGCGATCACCCCGAGCAAGACCAGCGCCTCGTACTTCACTTCCGTCATCCCGGCCGCGAGTATCACCATGACCGGCTTGGCCCCGAAGCCCTACCTGCTCTCGATCCCGGGCAATAACGTGAAGGCCGTGACGGCGGGGGCCGTCGGCACCGATACGATCACCCTTAATGATGTGACCGGCTTAGTGATGGGCCAAGCGGCGACCGGCACGGGGGTGCCCGCTAATGCCGTGATCAAGGCCATCGATAATGCCACCAACACCATCACGCTGAATGTCAAATTGACGTCCGCTGCTTCCGGCAATCTCACGACCACCCTGGGAACGATCGGCGTCCCCGTCCTACCCAACGAGATCGCCGTCTACTCCGTCCGCAACACGGCGGAATATGAGGCCTTCCAAGGCCCGACCCCGCTCATCGCCGTCATCAAGATCCTGACTTCGGTGAAATGGACGACCCATTCGGCCGGCGTCGACACCAACCTCGGCACGGCCGACGACGTGTGGCAGGCGACCCCGGCCGGCACGTTCAATCTGCTCGGCTCGAAGCTCGCGCTCATGACGGACGCCCAGTTGCAGTCGGCCATTCATAGCCTCACGCCGTTTGGGGCCGCTTCGGTGGCCGCTATCTCGATCGAAGGTTTGCGCACCTCGGAGGACGCCATCGCCAAGCGCTTGGAGATGCGGCGTTTCGATCGCTCCGGCCTCTCCATCGTACAGTCCGAGTGGTTCTTCAATAGCGACGCCCGCCAGCTCAAGCTCGGCGCTTCCGGCCAGGTCCAGACCAAGGGGAACCTCTACGGGGTTTCCGCTGGGGTCATCAAGCAGACCAACGAGGGGGCCAACCTCGGCTTTGTCATCGGTGGCAACCACGTCACCACCTCGGGTGACACCAGCGCCAAGTTTAACGGCAATGATATCCGGGCGGACGCCTTCGCGGGCACCACGTTCTTCAATGACTTGATGTCGCTCGATGCCGGGGTTTCCGTCAGCCGCCTCTCCGGCAGCGCGACGCGGTCCTCGCTCACCAGCCCGGGCTCGACCAACACCTCGTCCCCCACGGCCACGACCATCGGCGGCTGGGTCCGTCTGGGGACGGTCTTCCCGATGAAGTCGGTCGGAGCTTACGCCACGCCGTTCCTTGGGGCCGAAGTTTCCTCGACCAAGGTCTCGGGCCTCGACGAAACCGGCCAAGCCGATGCGCTCCAGGTGACCGCCAAGTCGGTGAGCCAGATGGCGATTCGCGCGGGCGTCGGCTTCCACAAGCAATGGGAATCCGAGGATGGCACCTGGCGCTACCGCCTGTCGGCCGACCTCGGTTACCTCAAGCAGGGTTCCGGCGAGACCGCCGACTTCACGACGGCGAACACGGATCAGGCAGCCTTGAACGGCACCAGCTACTCCTCGGCGCTTCGTGTCACCGGCGGTTCGGGTTACTACTTCGCTCCGTCGCTGAGCTTCGGGCCGAACGAGAACACGACCTACAGCCTGGGCCTGACCTACGAGAAGAACCAGGGCAACTCGACGGGCTTGAACTTCAGCTACCGTAAACGGTTCTAAGCCTAAAAGGTCCAGATTCGCCCAAACGGGGCGGCAATCCGACGGGTCGCCGCCCTTTTTTGATCCCAGCCCAAAAACCTTGACCAAGGCACCCTCGTTCCTAACTTCGGCTCTTCCACCGTCCGCCCCCTTCGTCTAGCCCGGTCCAGGACACCTCGTTTTCATCGAAGTAACTGGGGTTCGAATCCCCAAGGGGGCGCCACGGTGGACAATTTTCGCGGCAACCGTCAGACCGCCAAGGTTACGGTCTGACCTGAGCGGCGAGACTCCTCGGCCGCGAAGGCCATGAGGTGGCTTTGCATCGAGACCTCGAGCGAGGAGCGCATCGCCGTCGGGTCCGGGCAAGTCAGGTCCGCGTGGAGGGTGTGCATGAGGCCATGGTCGCCCCCGCCGTGACCGGCGTAGCCTTGGGTCGGGGTCTCGACCGAGATCTTTTCTGGCTCCTGCTGCCAACCGTGGCGCGTGAGGACAAGGTCGTAGCCCAACTGCTTCTTCACGAAGGCCCCGCCGCGGAGGACACCTTCGGTCCCGAAAATCTCCAGGTGCCGACCTTCGTCGAAAGCCGTCATCGTGAACGTCGCGGTCACCGCGCCGGCGAAGCGGGCGGCGATCACCTGATGGTCGACCACGTCGTTGTCGCAACGGTAGGCACACCGGCCCCACCGGCTCGTCCGGAGCCAGTCGAAGATTTCCGCATCGCTGGCTTCCTTGGCTCGGTCAAAGACCATCGCCAGCCAGCGTCGGCCTTCCGGCTTCGCGTAGAGATGGGCGTCGTAGCGGCACGTCGCCGCCGCCGGGCAGCCATCGGTGCAGCGCGGGGGCGCGCCGTCGGGCGCCTGGGCCGCGGTGAAATGCGTCAATGCCCCGTGGGATGAAATGGCTTCGCAGGGCCGGTCGAGCAACCAGGCGAGCAGGTCCATGTCGTGGCAGCTCTTGGCCAGGATCATCGGAGAGGAGGTGGCTGCCACGGACCAGTGCCCGCGGACAAAGGAGTGGGCCTGATGCCAGGGCTGGACCCCCTCGATGAAATTGGCCGAGACGATTTCGCCGATCGCCCCGGACCGAAGCAACGCCTGCACGCGGGCGTAGAACGGCGTGTAGCGGAGGACATGGCAGACCACCACGCGCCGACCGAGGCGGCGGGCGGCGTCCCGCACGGCCAAGGTGTCGTCGAGCCGATGGGCGATCGGCTTCTCGAGGAGCAGGTCGCAGCCGAGCTCCATCGCCTGGATCGCATGGGCGCGGTGTTGGGCGTCTTGGGTGGCGATGACCACCACATCGGCTGGCTTGCCGGCGGCGAACATGGCTTCCGCCGAGGGGTAGGTCCGGAAGTCAGCTTGGCCGCCGGCATGACC
Organism: Verrucomicrobiota bacterium; assembly: GCA_014193315.1. Lineage (GTDB taxonomy): Bacteria > Verrucomicrobiota > Verrucomicrobiia > Opitutales > UBA953 > UBA953. The sequence continues at coordinate 181,680 of BJHS01000002.1, read as the reverse complement.
CCGGATGACGTCGACCCGCGCCGCCACTGGATCGGCGGCGGCCACCAGTGAGAATTGGTCCGGCATGCCGGCTGCGATCCCTGCGTAGGTCCGCGCTCGGGAGCCACATCCGCAAAAAGCCAAGGTAAGACGGCGCATGGGGGTGGGGCAGGGTAGGGAGGGGGAAGGCGCCCTTGCAAGTGGATGCCAAGGGGGTGCTCCTTCAGGTAAAACACCCCAATCCGGCAGAACCCCCTTGCCATAGTTCAAAAATTATTGAAACATAGAGGTCCTGCCCCCGGAAGCATCGATGACGCCGCCCTCCAAGAAACCCCTGTCGGCTCGCCCCCGCCGGGCCCGACCCCCGCTTGGGCTCCCTTCCCATGAGCAGGAGCTGTCCGATTTCTTTGTCCGGATGGCCGGGATTTTAGGGGTGCCGCGCTCCGTCGCCCAAATCTACGCCCTGCTCTATGGGGCGGAACATCCCCTGGACTTCGATCAGGTCCAGGCCCGCCTTAAAATGAGCAAAGGGTCTGTCAGTCAGGGACTTAAGTTCCTTAGGGACCACGAGATGATCCTCTCCGTCAAAGCCAAAGGGGCTCGCCGTGAGCGTTGGCAACCGACCCCCTCCCTCGCCGCTTCCTTGGTCAACCTCATCCGGAGCCAAGTCCTCCCAGCCCTGCAACACTCCACGCCCGTCCTGCAACGGGTGCTGGAGGGCGCCGAGGTCACCAGGTCCTCCCCGGAAGTCATCGAAAGGTTGAGCCGACTCAAGCGCTGGAACACCCGCGCCCTCGAGCTCTTCCCCTTGATGCTCCCCCCGCCCAAGGGGTCTTAACGCTTTCGCCGGGTGACCGGCAGACAGTCCATTCCTCACCGTACGTGTCGGCCCCCAGCGCCGCCACGGGCGGTAGCCTGCCCGCCTTTCGCGATTTTCCCGCCCCCACTTTCCCATGGTCACCCTCTGCATCCCCGCCCGCCTCGCCTCCACGCGGCTCCCCCGCAAGGTCGTGCTCGATCTTGGTGGTAAGCCCGTCGTCCAGCACGTCTGGGAGCGCGCCCGCCAGGTCCGTCAGGCCGATCGCGTCGTCTTGCTTACTGATTCCGAGGAGGTCGCTGGTATCGCGCGAGGCTTTGGCGCTGAGGTCTTGATGACGGATCCGGCCTGTCCCTCCGGCACGGCCCGCATGGCCAGCGTCATCGACCAGCTGCCCGGGGAGTTCTTCCTTAACGTGCAGGGCGACGAGCCGTTCATCCAGCCCGAGTTGCTGGATGGCCTCATCACCCGCTGGAAGGAGACGCGTTGCCCCTTGGTCACCGCCGTCTCGCGCATCGCCACCGCTGAGCGGCTCCACGCGGCCAGCGTCGTCAAAGTCGTCCGGGCCGAGAACGGCGCGGCCATCTACTTCTCGCGGAGCCCGATCCCGCATCTGCGCGGGGTCGACCCGGCCGAATGGGTCGCCCGGCGCGATTACTGGGTGCACATCGGGGTCTACGGTTACGACCGCGCCACGCTCGCCGGCTACGCCCAATTGACGCCGACCGAATTGGAGGCTACCGAGTCGCTCGAGCAACTGCGCTTTCTCGCCCACGGCCAGACGTTCCAGACGGTCGTGACCGACTACCACCCCGTCGCCATCGACACCCCGGAAGACCTCGAGGTCGCCCGGAAGATGGTGTGATTGCGCGGCGGGTTGACCAGTTGGCCCGTTGACTTGATGACGATGCAAAATCGCCGCTAAGTGCCGGACAAGCCGAAGTCGGCTTCGCTTCAAATCAACCCGCGTCTGGGTTGCCGCTCTTTTCCTCCTCTGGCCAACCGGCCAACGATTCAACCGATCAACCATCACTGACTTCCATGACCACTCCCCTCCACTCCGCCCGCGCCTTATTGCAAGCCGAGGCCGCGGCCCTCGGTGAACTCGCCACCCGCCTCGATGGCTCCTTCACGCACGCCGTCGATCTCATCGCCGCTCACCCCGGCAAGGTCGTCCTGTGCGGCGTCGGTAAATCCGGCCTCATCGGGCAGAAGATCGCGGCGACCCTGTGCAGCACCGGTACCCCGGCGATTTTCCTGCATGCGGCCGATGCGGTCCACGGCGACCTCGGCATTCTCCAGCCGGGCGACCCCGTGATCCTGCTTTCCCGCTCGGGCTCGACCGCCGAACTGGTCCGGTTGATCCCGGTGCTCCGCGGGTTCAAGTCCCCCTTGATCGCCATCGTCGGCAACCTGCAGTCGCCGCTGGCCACGCAGGCCGACGTGGTGCTCGACATCGGCGCCCGGCCCGAGGCCGACCCGCTCGGGCTGGTGCCCACGACCAGCGCGCTCCTGACCTTAGCGTTGGGCGACGCCCTGGCCGCCGCTCTCATGACCCAGCGAGGCTTCCAAGCCGCGGACTTCGCCCGGTTCCATCCTGCCGGGCAGCTGGGGCGTAACCTCCTGCTCACCGTCGGCGAAGCGCTGCAACCCTTGGAGCGTTGCGCCCAGGTCGCGCCGACCGCCTCGTTGCGCGCGACGGTGATCGCCATGACGCAGTTCCCGCTCGGTGCCGCCTGTATCCTGCAGCCGGACGGCACGCTCGCCGGCCTGATCACGGATGGCGACCTGCGTCGGGCGCTCAGCCGCGGGGTCGACCTCAACACCGCGACGGCAGCCGACATCATGACGAAGAATCCGATCCGCGCCCATGCCGCCATGCCGCTCGGCGAAGCGGCCCGGATCATGGAAGATCGGCCATCCCAGATTTCCGTCCTGCCGGTGACGGCGCCGGATTCGGCTCGCTGCCTAGGCTTGCTACGGATTCACGACATCTACCAAGCGGGCATCGTCTAAGTGATGCCCGTGCCCGCGACCCCTTCGAGCGTCCGTTCCGGCGCCTTCACTTCCCGCGAGCGGGCGGTGGCGGCCATCGCTGCCGTGATGCTGGCCTTGGCGCCGTGGGGTTGGGGCGGGGTCGTCTTCTGGGTCGTGGCCGCGACCTTCGGCCTCGGGGTCGCCGTCTTCCTCGCCGCATGGGGCGGTCGCCGGACGCAGCTCGTGGCCGCGGGACTTTGGCTGCTTTGGTTGGTGGTCGCCTGGTTCCTTACCGAGCGGTCCCTGCATGGGAGCGATGAGCCGGGGTTGCTGCCGTTTGTCCCGTCGGTTTACGGCATCGCCAATAACCCTTGGCTCGAAGCGCTCGCGTTCCCCGTGGCGGCTTTGGTCGGCCAAGCGTTGGCGTTCGGCCTCCTCGGGGCGGAGCGGGTTTCGGCGGAGGCTTGGCGGCGCTTACGTCGCTGCGTTCCTTTCTGGGCTGGTCTAGCGTTTGCGCTCTACGTCGCGGTGCAGGTCGGGAACGCCTACGGCACCGTGGTCGAACGCGATTTGTTCTGGCGGATCGTCCCGGAGCGACCGCTGGCCTGGCTGCCTTCCGGCCTGCGCGCGCCCTTGCGCTCGGACGAGGTTGATCCGGGCGCCATGAATGGCTGGCGGTTGCTCATGATCTTAGGCGGGCCGTGGTTGTTGCTCTGCGCGTTCCGGTCCGCCGGCCTGCGCCGCCGCGTCCTAGTGGCCCTGGCCTGGGTTTCGGTCGTCACCGCGATGGTCTTCGCGCTTTGGGGCTACCTGAATCAACCGACGTGGGGCGAGATCCTTGGATTCAAGATCCCGTCCGAAGCCCAGGTCTACGGCACGTTCATCAATCGCAACCACGCCGGGGTCTACCTATACCTCAACGTCGGGCTCGCGCTCGCTTTGGGCTTCTGGCACCTGCGTCGCGCTGGGGAGGTCGCCGTCCGCGGCGGCCCGCACCTACTGGCGGCGTTCGCGGCGGTGATGCTGGCCTTCTTCACTTTGCTCACCAACAGCGTCGGCGGGGTCCTCGTCGTCGGCGGCCTCCTCGGGGTCGTCGCCCCGTTGGCCTTATGGTTCGGGATGAGCCGGGAGCACGGTGCGGTGCGGCGCGGCGCGTGGGCCACCGCGGCGTCGCTCCTCGCCAGCGGGTTCATTTTCGCGGCGGTCGCCGACTTCGGGAAGTTCGCGGATAAGATCCGCGGGAAGGCCGAAAGTTATCGTGTCACCGGCTCGGATGATCGGGCCCCCTTGCGTGCGGCGACTTGGCGGATGGCCATGGACAAACCTTGGACGGGGTGGGGTGCCGGCTCCTACCGCTGGGTCTCCCCGGTCTATCAGGTCGAGGAGAAGGCGTTGCAGGATACCCGCGGGCGCTTGCGCGTCCGGGCGCTCTACGCGCATAACGATTGGCTCCAGCTGCTCGCCGAGGTGGGTTGGTTCGGGTTGATTCCGTTGTTCGCGGTCCTCGGTTGGGTCGGCCGTCGGGCCATCGCCGCCGGCGAAGGCGGGCACCCGGAGGCGCTCCCCCTCGCGGGCTTGTTGCTACTTTTCGCCTTCCACGCCGGCTTCGACCTCCTGTGCTGGTTCACGCCGCTGCTTTGCGTCCTCGCCCTCGTGGTCGCCTCGCTGGCCGCTTTCACCGAGCAGTCGTCGTCCGCCTTGCACCGCCGCGATCGCTGAAACCCATCCTTTGCGACAACTCCTGCAACACCTTGATTCCGGTCAGACGGAACTGGCTCAAGTGCCCGCCCCCGGGCCGCGGCCGGGGCATGTCCTAATCGCGACGACCGTGAACGCGGTCTCGCTCGGGACCGAACGCATGCTCGTCGAGTTCGGACGGGCGAATTGGTTCCAGAAAGCGCGGCAGCAACCGGAGAAATTCCGGCAGGTGCTCGCCAAGGTCAAGGCCGAAGGTTGGCTGGCCACTTGGCGGGCGGTGCGCGGGCGCTTGGCCCAACCCCTACCGCTGGGATATTGTCAGGTCGGCGTGGTCCGCGATGGCGGTGGCGACCCTCGGTTCTCGCCCGGTGATCGCGTGGTTTCCAACGGCCCCCACGCCGAGGTCGTCTCGGTCCCCGCGGGTTGGGTGTCGCCGATTCCGCGCGGGGTGGCGGACGAGTCGGCGTCGCTCACCCCGCTCGCCGCAATCGCCTTGCAAGGCGCGCGTCTCTTGGCCGCGTCGCCGGGCGAACCCGTCCTCGTGGTCGGGCTCGGCCTCATCGGCCAGCTGGCCGTCCGCGTTCTCCGAGCGCAGGGTTGTGTGGTCATCGGGGTTGACCCCGATCCGGAGAAGTGCGCCCTCGCCCGCGAGACGGGGGCTACCACCTTCGGCTCCGTGGCTGACGCCGGCGCCGCGGGGCAGGTCGTCGCCGGTGCCCTCGTCACCGCCGCGAGCGAGTCGAGCGAACCCCTCAACGCCTCCGCCCGCGTCTGTCGTCGGCACGGCAAGGTCGTCCTCATCGGCGTGACGGGGATGCAGCTCGACCGCGCCGACTTCTACCGGCGCGAAGTCAGCCTGCAGGTTTCGAATTCCTACGGGGCGCCCGACGCCACCGACCCGTTTTCCGCCCAAGGCAACTTCCATCAGGTGTTGGCGTGGATGGCGACGGGCCAGCTCGACGTCGCCCGGCTCATCTCGTGGCGCCGTCCGTTCGCCGAGGCGGCCGAGTTGTATGCCGACTTGCGCCGGCCGGGGACGTATGGTCAGGTCCTCATCCACGAGCCGACCTGCGACGAGGGACGGACGGTGGTGTTGCGTCCCGCGACCCGGGCGGCCGGGACCTTCGCCCTGGTGGGCGCGGGGCAATTCGCCGCCCGCACTTTGCTCCCCGCACTGGCGCGTGCCGTGCCGTGCCCGGAACTCTCCTGGGTGGTTTCGGCTCGCGGCGCCACCGCCCTCCTCGCCGCGCGTCAAGCGGGGGCCGTCCGCGCCAGCACCGATATCGCCGGGGCACTCGCCGATCCCGCGGTCGCCGCCGTCCTGATCGCCACCCGCCACGATCGGCATGCCGCGGAGGCCCAAGCCGCGCTGCGGGCCGGTAAGCATGCCTGGGTCGAGAAGCCGCTCGCGCTGACGGAAGCCGACATCACGGACGTGGTCGCCGCGGCCCGGCAGTCCGGCCGAATCCTGATGGTCGGCTTCAATCGCCGCTTCGCGCCGTTGACCGCGCGCGTCCGTGCCGCGATTGCCCGCCAGCCGGGTCACCGGGCCTTCACCTTAACCATCAATGCGGGCCGTTTGCCGGATGACCACTGGGCGCTCGCTCCCGCGGTGGGCGGCGGCCGCATCGTCGGCGAGGCCTGCCATTTCATCGACTTGCTCCGCCACCTCACGGGAAGTCCCGTCAGCGCCGCGCGCGCGTTGACCCGGGGGCGCGACGGGCAGGATGGGGGCCGCTTCGAGCTGCGCTTCGAGAACGGGGATCACGCGAACTTGCACTACCTCACCGACCTGCCGGTCGAGACGCCCAAGGAGATGCTGACCATCGCCGGCGAAGGCTGGACCGTCATCCTCGACAACTGGCGCTCGCTCCGAGTCGAAGGCTTCCGCGGGCATGACTGGTCCGCCTGGGGCGGCGAACCCGATAAAGGCCATGCGGCCGCCTTGGCCGCCTTCGTCGCGGCGGTCCGGACGGGCGGCCCGTCGCCGATCCCGCTCGCGGAACTGGAGGAAGTGGCCCGCTGGTCCATCCGCCTGCAAGCCGCCGCCCCGGAACTTTCCTGAACCATGACCTCGATCTGCGTCCTCGGCCTCGGCTACATCGGCCTGCCCACCGCCTCGATCTTCGCGACCAAGGGCCGCGCGGTCCTCGGCGTCGATGTCGTTCCCGCGGTCGTCGAGACCATCAACCGCGGGCGCATTCATATCCAAGAACCCGACCTCGACGTGCTCGTGCGAGCGGCCGTCCAGTCGGGTAATCTCCACGCCGCCGGGCTCCCCGGGCCCGCCGAGACGTTCATCATCGCCGTGCCGACGCCCTTCGTGGTGGCGGCCGACGGCGCGCGCCGCCCGGACCTGGGCTTCGTCGAGGCGGCCGCTCGCTCGCTCGCCCCGGTCGTGGCGGCGGGTAACCTCATCGTGCTGGAGTCCACCTCGCCGGTCGGTACGACCGAGAAGGTCAAGGCTTGGGTCGAGGCGGAGTTGGCGCGCCTCGGTCGCGTGGTCCCCGGCTTGCTGTATGCGCACTGTCCCGAGCGTATCCTGCCGGGGCAGATGCTCAAGGAACTCATCGCCAACGACCGGATCGTCGGCGGGCTCACGCCCGAGGCTTCGGCCCGCGCCAAGGCCTTGTACGAGACCTTCTGCACCGCGCAGATCTTCGTGACCGACGCCCGCACCGCCGAACTGGCCAAGCTGACCGAGAACGCCTTCCGCGACGTCAACATCGCCTTCGCCAATGAGCTGTCCATGATTTGCGACAAGTTGGGCGTCGATGTCTGGGAGTTGATCCGCCTCGCGAACCGCCACCCGCGGGTGAAGATCCTCCAGCCCGGTCCGGGCGTCGGCGGGCATTGCATCGCGGTGGACCCGTGGTTCATCGTCGACGCTGCGCCGGCGGAGTCGCGGTTGCTCCGCACCGCGCGGGAGGTGAATGACGCCAAGCCGGCCCACGTGCTGGCCCGGATCCGGGCGCAAGCCCCGCGCGGCGCGGCGATCGCCTGCCTCGGGCTGAGCTTCAAGGCCAACGTCGATGACCTGAGGGAATCGCCGGCGCTCGCCATCGCCACCCAGTTGGCGGCCGAGGGGTATCGCGTCCTCGCCGTGGAGCCAAACATCCGGGCCTTGCCGCTTGGCTTGGTCGGTCGGGCGGAATTACTGGATTTGCCGACGGCCCTCGCTCGCGCCGAGCTCGTCGCCTTGCTCGTCGACCACCGCGCCTTCGCCGCGCTCCGGCGCGCAGACCTCGGCGGTAAACCTCTGGTCGACACCCGGGGGATGATCACCTGAAGTCGTGTTGACCCCGCTGTTCAAGCACCTCGGCCCTCGTTGGGTCGCTCAGCGTCTCCTGTTGGCGGCGCAGAGACGGCTTGGGCTACTGGCTTGGCGGACGCCGATGCGGGCTTGGTCGAGTTTCGAGCCGGCCGCACCGGTCGGACCTTTCGTGCCTCGCTTACCGGTGGCGCAGGCGGCGCTCCCGGCGTGGACGCCTTGGCTCGAGCGTTATGACCTCGCCGCCGGGCACGGGCCGCGCGAGGAAGCCCGGGCCATCGGGCGGGGGGAGTTCCGCCTTTTCTCCGGTCGGGTCGTCTCCGCCACTGGCCCGACTCGCTGGACCGTCAACCACTTGGGCGGCGAGCCGGTCGCCGCGGACCGGCATTGGTCGCGGATCGGCGATGCGGGCCAGGGCGACATCAAAGGCGTGTGGGAGCTTTCGCGTTGCGCCTGGGTCTACCCCTTGGTCCGCGCCTGGTGGCGGACCGGCGAGGCCCGTTTCGTCGAGCGCTTCTGGGATTTATTGGCGGACTGGATGGCGCTCAACCCGCCCCACCGCGGCCCGCAGTGGGTGTGCGGGCAGGAAGCGACCTTCCGGCTCATCGCGTTGGCCTATGCCGAGCAAGCCTTTGGTGCTCATCCGGCCTCCACGGCGGCGCGGCGCGGCGCCTTGCGGCGAGTCGCGGCGGTGACGGCGGAGCGGATCCGCGCGCACCTGGGCTACGCGCTCTCGCAGGCGAACAACCATGGGATCGCCGAAGCCATCGGCTTGATGACGGCCGGGACCTTTTGGCCGGAGCTCCCTGGCGCGGGCGATTGGGTGGAGCAGGGTCGGCGGGCGTTGGTCGCCCAGACGGCCGACCTCGTCGATGCGGAGGGCGGCTTCAGCCAGCACTCCTCGAATTATCATCGCTTGCTTCTGCAACTATTCGTCTGGGCGGAACTCGTCGAACGGGCGCGGGGCACGACCTTGCCGCCCACGGTGCGCGGCGCGGCGCGGCGGGCGACGGTTTTTTTGGCCGAGCTCTTGGAAGCAGATGGCACCGTCCCCCGTTACGGGGCCGATGATGGCGCCGACCTTTTCCCTTTAGCCAACGCCGGCTACGAAGACTTCCGCCCGGCGGTCGGGACGGCGCTCGCCTTCTTCGTCGGCGACCGGCTCGCCCCCGGGCCGTGGGATGAGGCCAGCCTCGCGTTGCTCGGGCCATCGCCGGCGACCGCGTCCTGGCTCGGGGAGCCGGAGCCCGATCACCGTCTCGCCGGCGTCGCGCTCCGCCGCCACCCGCGCGGCACGCTTTTCTTCCGCGCCCCGCAGGTTTTCCGCCACCGTCCCGCCCATGCCGACCAGTTGCATGTCACGTTGCGCTGGGATGGGCGGCTGTTCGCGGAGGATCCCGGGACTTTTTCGTACCACGCCCCGGGCTTCCCGGGCGAAGGCTTCGCCGCCGCGTGCTTCCATAATGTCGTCACTGTCGGCGGGCGGGAGCCGATGCGCCGGGCCGGCCGTTTCTTGTGGCTGCCTTGGCGCCCCTGCGGGCGTTATCCTGGCGGGCTCGCCGCCTACCTCGATGGCGACCGCGGCGAGCGGATCGCCCGGGCGATCCTCCGAGTGCCGGGTGGGTTTGTGATCGTCGACCGCGTGACGGGGGCCGCCCTTGGTGAAGCGGTCGAGCTTCGCTGGCATGGGCGCGACCGCGAGCGGCTCGCCGGGTTGGCCGTCGCCTGCTCGACGGCTTCGACGGAGGCTTGGCTCACCGCCGACCCTGCGACCGGCGAGGGCTGGCAGTCCGCGCGTTATGGCCAGAAGGCCCCGGCGTGGACCCGCCGCATCGGCGCCGCGGGCCCGACGGTTTTCTTCGCGACCGCGCTCGGCGCCCGCCTCCGGCTCGAAGCCGGCGTCCTGCACATCGACGAGCAACCTTACCCGCTTTCGTCCGACCCTCTCCAGCCCCCGTGTTACCCGCTCTGAACATGCGCACCGTCGCGCTTATCGTCGGTACCCGCCCGGAGGTCATCAAGATGGCCCCGGTCTACTTCGCCTTGCGCCAGTCGACGCAGCTCCGCCCGGTATTGGTCGCCACCGCCCAGCATCGGCAGATGCTCGATCAAGCGCTTGGGGCGTTCGGGCTGAAGGCCGACCATGACCTCGACCTCATGCAGCCAGGACAGACCTTGCCCGAGCTCACCGGTCGCGTCGTGACCGCCGTGTGCGGCTGGCTGGACCGCCATCACCCCGACGTCGTGCTCGTCCAAGGGGATACCACGACCGTGCTGGGCTCCGCCTTGGCCGCCTTCTACTCGGGCATCCCGGTCGGGCATGTCGAAGCGGGCCTGCGCACAACTTCTTTAAGGACGCCTTTCCCCGAGGAGATGAACCGCCGGGTGACGTCCACCCTGGCGCGCTGGCATTTCTGCCCGACCGAGGGGGCGCGGGCCAACCTGCTGTGCGAAGGGATCGCCCCGGACGATTGCCATGTCACGGGCAACACGGTCGTCGACGCCTTGCTCGGCGCCCGTGAGCGCGCCCGGTTGGCTCCCGCCGAGTTGCCGGACTTCGCCGCCCGGTTGGGGATCCCCGCCGCGTTCGCGCAGCGCTACCTGTCGCCCGGCGGGGCGCCGTGGATTTTGGTCACCGGTCACCGCCGCGAATCTTTTGGCGAAGGGTTTGAACGCATCTGCCAGGCGATCCGCCGCTTGACGGAGGAGCATCCCGGGTTGGGTGTGCTTTACCCGGTGCACCTGAACCCGCAGGTCCAGGAGCCGGTGCAGCGCTTGCTGCAGGGCAACCCTCGCGTCGCCTTGGTCGCCCCGGTCGACTACCTGGATTTCATCCGGTTGCTGGACCGCACCACGTTCGTGCTCACGGACTCGGGTGGGGTGCAGGAAGAGGCGCCCTCGCTCGGCAAGCCGGTCCTGGTGATGCGCGACAACACCGAACGGCCCGAAGGGGTGGCCGCCGGGACCTGCGTGCTCGTCGGCACGGACCCGGCCCGCATCCTCGCCGAGGCCGCGCGACTTCTCGGGGATCCGGCGGAATACGCCCGGCGCGCCCAGTTGCGCAACCCTTACGGCGACGGTCAGGCCGCCGCCCGGATCCGGGCCATCCTCGAGCGCGCGCCCCTCTGAGTCATCGCGATGCGCGTGCTCTACTTCCATCAACATTTCGCGACCCCAGCAGGTTCCGCCGGGACGCGCTCGTACGAGTTCGCGCGCGCCTTGCTCGCTCGCGGGCACCGGGTGACGATGGTGTGCGGGGCCCATGCCCAGTCGGGGCTCGACCTGCCTTTTGACGCCCAGCGAGGCTGGCATCGCGGCGAAGTCGACGGGCTTGATGTCCTTTCGTTGCCCTTGCCGTATGCGAATCGCGACGGTGTCGCCCGCCGCACCGCGACCTTCCTGCGTTTCGCCGCGGTCTCGGCGGAACTGGCGCTGACGCTCGAGGCCGACTTGGTCTTTGCGACCTCGACCCCGTTGACGGCAGCTTTGCCGGGTTTGGTCGCTCAGGCCAGCCGGGGGCTGCCTTTCGTCTTCGAGGTGCGCGACCTTTGGCCGGAATTACCGCGGGCTTTGGGCCTGCGTAATCCCTTCTTGCTGGGGGGGATGTCCGCGTTGGAACTCGCGGCGTACCGCGCCGCGGATACGGTCATCGGGCTTTCCCCGGGCATCGTCGCCGGCATCCGTCGGCGGGCTTCGCCGCGGCAGCGCGTGGTCATGATCCCGAACGGCGCCGACCTCGAGACTTTCCACCCCTCGCTTCGCCGGCCCTGTACCTTGCCGGGATGCCAGCCCGACGATTTTCTCGCGGGTTTCACCGGTGCGCACGGTCCGGCTAACGGTCTCGACGCCATGTTGGACGTCGCGCGCGAGCTGCGCCGCCGCGGGGACCGGAGGGTGAAGCTCGTTTTCATCGGCGACGGCAAAGAGAAGGCGCGTCTCGCAGCCCTGGCCCGGAGCGAAGGCCTCGACGCTTGCCGCTTCTTCCCGCCGATGCCCAAGACGGAGCTCGGGGCGGTCACCGCCTCGTTGGATTGCGGGCTGATGGTGCTGCGCGATCTCCCGGCCTTCTACGACGGTACATCGCCCAACAAATTTTTCGACTACGCCGCGGCCGGTATCCCGGTCGTCAATAACTACCCGGGTTGGTTGGCCGAACTCATCGTCGCGAACGATGCGGGGCAGGTGGTTCCGCCGGGCGACCCGGTCGCCTTCGCGGATGCGCTGCAGGCGCTGGCCGCTGACCCCGCCCGGAGGGCCCGGCAAGGCGCCGCCGCGCGTCAACTCGCCGAGACCCGGTTCGCCCGGGTCGACCTAGCCGCCCAGTTCGTCGCGACCCTCGAGGCGGCCGCCTGATTCCCCGATGCTCACCCGTCCCGAAGCCTTGCAACTCGTCCTCCATCGGCTCGCCGCCTTGGGCCGCGAGCTCGGTAAGCCCGAATTGGAGCGGGCCGACGAGCAGACGCGTCTCTTCGGTGAGACCGCGCAGCTCGACAGCATCGGGCTGGTGACGTTGATCGCCGACCTCGAGGAAGATATCCGCCGTGCCACGGGCCGCGACGTGGTGCTCGCCGATGAGAAGGCGATGAGCCGGTTGACGTCCCCGTTCCGTCGCGCCGGCCTGTTGGCCGATCACATCGTCGCCACCCTCGGGGCGATGCCTCCCGCCTAAGCATGCCCCTCGCCCTGATCACCGGCACCTCCCGCGGCCTCGGTCGCGCCCTCGCCGAGCGCTTGCTCGCCCAAGGCTGGACTGTGCATGGTTTTTCGCGCCAGCCCGACGCGTGGGCGCCGCCGGGCTTCGTCGCGCAGGCGGTTGATGTGGGTGATCCGGTGGCCGTCCGGTCCGCGGTCGCCGCCATCACGGCGGGGGGAGCCACCATCGACCTCCTCATCAATAACGCCGGGGCCGCCGCGATGAACGCGCTCTTGCTCACGCCGCCAGAGGTGGCCGCCGACCTGATACGCGTCAACTACCTGGGGACTTTCCATTGCCTCCAGACGGTGGGTAAGGCGATGGTGCGCGCCCGGCGCGGACGCATCATCAACGTCACCACCGTGGCCGTGCCGCTGGCCTTGGAAGGCGAGGCAGCTTATGTCGCCAGCAAGGCGGCCGTCGAGGCGCTCACCCGTGTCGCCGCCCGCGAGCTCGCGCCGCAAGGCCTCGTCATCGCGGCCGTCGGGCTCGGCCCGGTCGATACCCGTTTGACCAAGGCGGTGGGCGCGGCGCCGCTGGCCCGGCTGAACCAGCGGATTGGCCGGCCCGCCGGCACCACGATCGCCGAAGCCGTCGACTTCCTTTTGGGCCATGCCCTCGACCCGCATCTGGCGAATGGGTCTATCCATTACCTCGGAGATTTCCCCCCCGCTTGATTTCCTGGCTCGCCAGTCGCTGCGCGGCCTTCGGTCCGCGCCCCGCCCTCGCCGGGGCTTTTGGGGTCGTCTCCTTCGCGCAGCTGGCCGGGCTGATCGACGACGCGCGGCGCTCGCTGGCGGCGCTGGGGCTCGTCCAGCCGACGACCTTCGCCGTCATCGGTGGGCATGGGCCGGCCGCGACCGCTTGGTTGCTGGCGTTGGCGGAGGCGGGGCACTTCGCCGTCCCACTATCGGGTAACGCCGCCGAGCACCCCGCCAAACTGGCGGAGGTCAATGTCCAGTGGGTCGTCGCCACCGATGGCCTCGGCGGGAACTTGCTGCCGCGGATGGATGAGCCCCCCGCGCACGCGTTGCTCCGCGCGCTGGCCGCCCGCGGGGCCGCCGGACTCGTGCTCTTCTCCAGCGGCACCAGCGGCCGACCCAAGGCGATGGTGCAGGATTTTGGCGCCATGCTCGCCACCTATGAATCCCGCCGTCCCAACCAGTTGCCCGTGCTGGCCTTGTTGGGTTTCGACCACATCGGTGGATTGAACACCCTTTTCGGCACCTTAGCCGTCGGGGCCCTGTTGGTCGTCCCCGCCGATCGTTCCGTCGCCGCCGTCGTCGCCGCGATCGCGCGTCATCGGGTGGCCGTGCTTCCCGCCTCCCCGACCTTCCTAAACCTCCTGCTGGCCGCGGAGACGCCCGGCGTAGAACTGGCTTCCCTCCGCGTGATCACCTACGGTACCGAGCCGATGCCCGAGAGCCTCCTGCTCCGCCTGCGCGCGGCTTTCCCGCGCGTGCGCTTCATCCAGACCTTCGGGACGAGTGAGACCGGCATCTACCGGACCGAAAGCCCCGATGTCGACTCCACCTTTCTCCGGCTCGACGACCCTGGCCTGGAGTGGAAGGTGGTCGCCGACGAGCTTTGGCTGCGTAGTCGCACCCAGATCGCCGGTTACCTCAACGATTCGAACGAGCGCTTCACCGCCGATGGTTGGTTCCGCACGGGCGACCGAGTCGAGACGCGTGCGGATGGGGCGATCCGGATTCTGGGTCGACTCGGCGAGCAGATCAATGTCGGCGGCGAGAAGCTCATGCCCGTCGAGGTCGAGGCCGTGGTGTTGGCTGTACCCGGGGTCTTGGACTGCCGGGTCGCCGGCACGCCGAGCGCCTTGACCGGCCAGACGGTCACGGTCGACGTGGTCCTCGCGGCCGGGCAGGACGAGGAAGTCGTCCGCTCGGCGCTCCGCTCCGCCTGCCGTTCCCAGCTCGCCCCGCATAAGGTGCCCACCAAAGTCCGTTTCGTGGCCGCCGTGGCCGGGGAGCGCCTCAAGAAGACCCGCTGACATGCCCACCCTCCTGCCTTACCTCCTGCTCGACCTCGTCGTCCTGTTCGGTGCCACGGCGTTCATGCTGCGGCGGCTCGCGTTCTGGCACCCGGTCACGACCTACCTGGTCTTCCACGGGTACAGTTTCACCTGGCGAGCGTGGCAGCTGTATGACGGCGCCTCCCCGATGTATGCGGAGAACCTCGCCTTTGATGTCATCCGCGCCGAAGAATTCCAGCGGGCGATGTTCTTCGCCGACCTCGCGCTCGTGGCCTTCGTCGTCGCCGCGCACCTCGCGCATCGGCGCTTCGAAAGCAGGGCGCAGGAGCCGGTGAAGCGGCGGCTCATCAACCGCGCCGTCGTCTACGCGATCGCCGCGGTTTGCTTACCGCTCGGCTTCTACGTCTTCTTGACCTCCAAGGCTGGCGGGTTCTCGGAAAACGTGCTGACGGAGACGAATTACTTCCAGGTGATGGCGATGTGGCCGATCGGGGCGCTGGGTCTGCTCATCTACCTCCAAGGTTTCCGGTGGTACCTATTGCTGCCGACGGGCGTCTACCTCGCGCTGGTCTCGGTGCAAGGTTACCACCGATTCATGTTGGTGCTGCCGCTCATCTTCTTCGCGGCCTATTACCTTCAGTCCCGCCGCCAGCGCTGGCCGGGGTTCCTGCTGTTCGGCGGCGCTATCCTGCTCTTCCTCGTCTTGCCGCGCCTAAAGTTCATCGGTCAAGCGGTGCAGACCGGGGATTTCGGCGAAGCCGTCCAACTGGTCGGGGATTCTTTCCGTTCCACCCGCGGCCTGGAGCAAGGCAGCACCAACGAGCAGTTCCTCGACCAATACGCCGGGGCTTTGAGCATGGTGGACGAGTACGGCAAGGTCTACTTCGGGTCGACCTACCTCGCGATCATCACCTTGCCGATCCCGCGCTCGTTATGGCCCGGCAAGCCGGGGTTGGGCGACCACACCATCGAAATCTCGAATGCGCGCCGTCAGTATGATCGCGAAGGCCGCATCATCACCTACCTCGGCGAGTCCTACCTGAACTTTCGTCAGACCGGCGTCGTCGCGATCCCCTTCCTCTTGGGCTACCTGCTGACCGCTTGGTGCTTGCGCGCGACGTCGGGACCGCTGCTCCGGTTCGATTGCTACCTCTACACGGTCTTCTCGATGGCCTACATCCAGCTCTTCCGCGACGGCCTTCTCTCCATCTTCGTCTTCACCGTCGTACACAACATGCCGATGCTCTTTGCCTGGATCCTGCACCACTTGCCGGGCTTCGCGACCCGCGTCGTCGACGCGCCGCCCGCCCACCCGCTGGCGCATGAGGACTTGGCCGCGGGCCCGCCCACCCGATGAAGTCCGTCGTCCACGTCGTCTATGACTGCACCCCCGGCACGTATGCCGGCGGGGTGCAGAAGATGGTGTTCGAGCTCGCCCGGGCGCAGCGGCAGGTCGGCGCCAACGTGGAAGTCTGGGCCTTGAACGCGCTGCGCGCGGGGGCGACGGAGGACCACGACGGCCTGACGGTGCGCTACTTCATGCCGGATCGGTTCTTCGACACGGCGAAGTCCGCCCGCCTTGAAACCCACCTCCGTGCGCTTGGCCTGGGGCACGTGTTGCATGGGCATAACTCATTCCACCCGCTGAACCTGCAGGTCGGGGCGGTGGCCCGCGCTCAAGGCTGGCCGGCCTATTATCACCCGCACGGCGCCCTGGACCCGACGCTCTTCCAGGGGTGGGCGTTCCGCTCGCTCAAGAAGCGGCTCTACATCCGGGCGTTCTCCCGCCCGAATCTCGATCGCGCCTCCGGGATCTTCGCTTTGACCGAGCTCGAGGCGGCGCAACTGCGCGGGCTCGGCTTCGCCGCGCCCATCAACGTGCTTCCCAATGGGGTGGTCCCGCCCCCCGCCGCCGAAGTCGCCCCGGCTCGCCGGTCCCGGTTGGCCGCGGCCTTCCGTCTTCAGCACGGTCTGCCGGCTTCCGCGCGGGTCTTGCTGTTCATCGGCCGGATCAACCCGAAGAAACGGGTGGAAGACATCATCGCCGCGTTCGCGCGGCTCGCGGCCTCCGCCCCGGACCTGCATCTCGTGCTCGCGGGCACGGCACCCCCGGCTTACCTCCGCGCCCTGCAAGCCTTGGTGGCACAGGCAGGCTTTGCCCATCGCGTGCGGTGGGTTGGCTTCTTGGATGAGGCGGCCAAGCCCGCCGCCTTCGCCGCCGCCACCGCCTTCGTCCACGCCTCGGTGTCGGAAGGCATGGCCTTGGCGATCCTGGAGGCGATGGCCCACGGGTTACCGGTCGTCGCCACCCGCGGGTGCTACATGCACGCCGCGGCCGCCGCCGGCGCGTTGTGCGAATGCGAGCAAGGCCCCGAAGCTTTGGCCACGGCCCTGGCGCCGCTCTTCGCCGCACCGCCGGCCGCGCAGGCGCTCGGCGCCGCCGGGCGCGCCTATGTCGAACGGGAGCATGCGTGGCCGACGTTGGCGAGTCGCTGCCTGCGCATCTACGAGGAGGGCCTCCGCGCGCGCTGAGATGTGCGGTATCGCTGGATACGTCGGGGATTTCGAGGCCACGCTCTTGCCGCGGATGAACCAGGTCCAGGCCCATCGCGGGCCGGATGATCACGGCGTCTGGGCGCAAGGCCGGGTCGGGCTGGCGCACGTGCGCCTGGCCATCCTCGACCTTTCCCCGGCCGGCCACCAGCCGATGACCGATGCGCGGGGGCGGGTGGTGCTCGTCTTCAACGGCGAAATCTATAACCACCGCGCCTTGCGCCTCCGCCTGGAGCGCGAGGGCGTCAACCTCCGCGGTGGTAGCGACACCGAGGTGTTGGTCGAGTTGCTGGCGCGGTATGGCCGGCAATGCCTGCCTTGGCTCAACGGGATCTTTGCCTTCGCTGCCTGGTTCGTCGACGAACGGCGCCTGCTAATCACGCGGGACGCGGCAGGGGTGAAGCCGCTTTACTGGACGAAGACCAGCCGCGGCCTTGCCTTCGCCTCGGAACTCAAGGCCTTAAGGGTCGTCCCGGGCGTGGATCTTGCCCCAGACCCGCGCGCGATCGTCTCCTACCTCACCTTGCTCTACGCCCCGGGCGAACTGACACCCGCGACCGGGGTCCGGAAACTTCTCCCGGGTGGGTTCATCGAATGCGGTGAGGCGGGCGATCCGGTGGTCGGCTCGTTTGGCCCGCCCCACTACGCCGAGGAAGTGCAGGCGTTCTCGACCAAGACGGCCATCGAAGCCTGTCGGCATTATGTCGGACAGGCGGTTCGGCGGCAGTTGGTGTCCGATGTGCCGCTCGGCGGCTTCCTGTCCGGCGGGGTCGATTCCACGACCGTCGCCCATTATGCGGTCGCGGCGCTGGGGGGCGACCCGGGGGCCGCCGCCCGCTACCCGTGTTTCAGCTTGGAGCCCAACAGCGGCGAAGCCCAAGAGACGGAAGGTTTCGGCTTGGACCTGCCCTACGCCCGTTTGGTCAGCAAGCATCTCGGGACGCCGTTGCATGTGGCCAAGATGGAGGCCGCTCGGCTCGACGACCTCGACGAATTAGTCTGGTGCCTGGACGAGCCGACGCCGGACCCCGCGGCCTTCGCGGCTCAGGCGATCTGCGCCGTCGCTCGCCAGCAGGGGGTGAAGGTCCTTTTGTCGGGGGCGGGCGGCGACGACCTTTTTTCCGGCTATCGCCGACATCAGGCCTTGGCGACGGAGCGCTATTGGGGCTGGCTCCCGCGCCCTTGGCGGCAGGCCCTCACCGACCTGACCAACCCGTTGTCGCGCGCGAACCCGCTCGGTCGCCGCATGGCTAAACTCTTCCGCCATGCGGCGGACTCCCCGGCCGAGCGGCTGGCTAGTTACTTCCTTTGGATGGACGACGCGGTGCTGGCGCCCGCGCTCTCGCCTGGCCTGCGCGAGGAGCTTCGGCGTTTCCGCACTGTGGACACGCTGCTGGCCTCCTTGGCGGCCTTGCCCACCGGCGTGAGCCGGTTGAACCAGATGCTCCACCTCGACCGCAGCTTCTTCTTGGCGGATCACAACCTGAACTACACCGACAAGATGGCGATGTCCTGCGGCGTGGAGGTCCGCGTGCCCTTCCTCGACCCGGACTTGGTCGCCTTCACGGAGCGGTTGCCGGATGGACTGAAACAGCACGGACGCCAAGGCAAGTACCTGCTCCGGGCCGCCATGCGCGGGGTCATCCCCGACGCGGTCCTGAATCGCTCCAAGACCGGCTTCGGCTTCCCCTTGCGCGGCCGCCTGCAGGGTGCCTATGGGCGCCGCCTCCGGGCGCTCGCCGCCAGCGGGCGGTTGGATGCCACCGGCCTTTTCCAGGGCGCCGGGGTCGTCGCCTTGCTCGACGCCGATGCCCGCGGTGAGGTCGATGCCGCCTACCCGTTGATGGGCGTGCTCTGCGTCGAGTCCTGGTTGCGTCAATTCGCTGGTCGCTGAAGATTTCCCCATGCAGTCAACCCTCGCCCCTCTCCGCCTCGCCGGCCTCGCCGTGACGACCGGCCCGGTCGAACGCGACTTCCTCCAAGATGGGATTGCGGCCGGCCAGGACCCCGTCGCCTTGGAGCGCGTGGCTCGCACGGTCGGCTTGCGTCGACGGCTGGTCGCAGCCCCGGGGCAGACGGCCCTGGACCTGTGCACCGATGCGGCCCGTCGGTTGCTCGCGGCTTGCCCGGTCGAAGCCGCCGCGGTCGATGCCGTTGTTTTCGTTACCCAGACCCCGGATCACGCGCAGCCGAACAACGCCAGCCTCCTCCATGGTCGGCTGGGCTTCCCGAAGTCCACTGCAGCGTACGACCTCGCCTTGGGTTGCTCCGGCTGGGTCTACGGCCTGCACCAGGCCGCGATGCTCTGCGCCCATGGCGGGGCCCGCGCGGTGCTCCTCTGCGCCGGCGATACTTTAAGCCGGACGACCAACCCGCGCGACCGCGCGACCGACCCGCTCTTCGGCGATGCAGGGACGGCGACCTTGCTCGTGCGCGTCGAGGGTGGCGCTCCTTGGCATTTCGTGTTGGGTGCCGATGGGGCCCGGGCCCGCGTGATCGAGGTGCCCGCGGGCGGGGCCCGTGCCCCCCGCGGCTCTAGCCCGTGGGAGGAGCGTACGGATGCCGAAGGGAATGCGCGGCACCCGGGCAACCTCCACATGGACGGGGCCGAGGTCTTCAACTTCACGCTCCGCGAGGTGCCGGCGGCGGTCGCCGAAGTCATGACCCTGGCGGGATGGACCGAGCCGACGGTCGCCGCCCTCGTCCTGCATCAGGCCAACCGTTTCGTGATTTCCAGCGTGGCCCGCAAGTGCGGCTTCCCCCCGGCCAAGGCACCGATGGATTTAGTCGAGCGCTTCGGCAACCAGAGCTCGGCCTCGATCCCCTGCGCGCTCGTCGAGAGCCTCGGCCCGCGGCTAAGCACCGAATCGCTCCAGGTCGTCGCCTGCGGCTTCGGGGTCGGTCTCTCCTGGGGCGCGACCGCGCTCACGCTCGGGCCGATGACCATCGCGCCGACCCTTCCGCTGGCTTCCCTCGCATGAACCCCACCGAAGAACAACGCTGGCTTGCGCTGCAAGCCGAGGTCGACGCCCTGGCCCCCGCCGGGTTGGACACCGTCCTGGCTTCCTTGCCGCAGTGGGATTCGCTGGCAATCCTGCTCGTGCTGACCCACGCCGAGCAGGCGTACCACCGCCCGCTCACCGGCGCACAGGTCCGGGCTTGCCGCACCGCCCGCGACCTCGTCGCCCTCCTTTCCTGACCATGAAGAAACTCCTGATCGTCGGCGCCGGCGGCTTTGGCCGCGAGATGCATGCCTGGGCCTTGCAGCACCCCGATCACGGCCGGGCCTGGTCCTTCGCCGGCTTCCTGGATGACGATGCGGCGGCGCTCGCGCCCTTCGGTGCTTTCGCGCCCGTGGCGCCGTTGACCGGCCACCGGCCCGCCGCGGACGAGGTCTTCCTCTGCGGTCTCGGCTTGCCGCCGACCAAGGAAAAGCTGGTCGCGCCCTTGGTGGCTGCCGGGGCTTGCTTCCTGACCTTCGTGCACCCGCGCGCACTGGTCGGCGAACGGGTACGCCTCGGCCAGGGCGTCATCCTCTGTCCGGGCGCGATTGTCTCGGCCGATGTCGAACTAGGCGACTTTGTCATGGTCAACCTCCACTCGACCATCGGTCATGACGCCCGGGTCGGCGCTTGGAGCACGCTCAGCGCGCATTGCGATGTCACCGGCCGGGTGCAGGTGGCGGAGCGGGTCTTCCTCGGCAGCCGCGTCACCATCATTCCCGGCAAGCAGGTCGGCAGTCGCGCGATCCTGGGCGCCGGCGCCGTGGTCATCGCCAACGTCGCGCCTGGCGTCACGATGGTCGGCAACCCCGCCAAGGTTCTCTGAGGATGCGCCGCGCCCTGCTCATCGCCGGACTGACGGTCGTGGTGCTCCTCGGGGTGCTGCTGCTGGTCGTCGAGGTCTTCGCCGACCATCGCCGTCGCTTCACCGGGGACCTCAGCCGGACCTTGCCGCCCTCGATCGCCGGCTGGGTCCGGCGCGATGTCCCCGTCGCCGTCGGTTCGGCCGCGGCGGCCAACGTGCAGGGCATCCTTAACTATTCCCAAGTCGGGCAGGCCGTCTACGCCAAGGATGGCCTGCAGCTGCTGGTCTATGTCGCCTACTGGGAGCCCGGCAAGGTCTCGGTGGTCGATGCCGGCTCGCACAACCCGGATTCCTGCTGGGTGAACAACGGCTGCGCCCGCACGGACCGTCGGCATGCCGTCTCCGTCCAGGTCGCGGGCCGCGCCCTGCTGCCTTATGAGGCCGGCTCCTACCTCGTGCCGCGCGGCGGCCTCCAGCACGTCGCCTTCTGGCACCTGGTGAACGGTGAGCCGAACCGCTACGAAGATCAGCAGGAAGGTTGGCGCGACGGCCTCGTCGGCCGGCTCGAGCGGCTCCCCCTCCTCCTCAAGGATATCCGCGCGCATGGGTTCAACCAGAAGAGCGAACAGATGTTCATCCGCTTTTCCTCGCCCACGCCTTGGTCCGAATTGTTCTCTCGCCCGGACGTCCAGGCCTTGCTGCGCGAGTGCGAAGCCCTCGGCCTTTTCGCCGACCGTCCCTGGAAGTGACCCTTTACCGCCATGTCCCGCATCTACCTTTCCCCGCCCGACGTCGGCACCGCCGAGGTCGAGTTCGTCCTCGAGGCCTTCGAGGCCAACTGGGTCGCCCCGGTCGGGCCACACCTGAATGCCTTCGAGCAGGAATTCGCCGGGATGGTCGGGGCCGCCCACGCGGTCGCGCTTTCGTCCGGTACCGCCGCGTTGCACCTGGCCTTGCGCCTCGCGGGCGTCGGTCCCGGGGACGAGGTGCTTTGCTCGGACCTCACCTTCATCGCCTCGGC
The DNA here is from genome assembly GCA_014193315.1 of Verrucomicrobiota bacterium. GTDB lineage: Bacteria > Verrucomicrobiota > Verrucomicrobiia > Opitutales > UBA953 > UBA953. Next base: position 159,874 of record BJHS01000002.1, on the reverse strand, counting down.
CGCCCCGATCACTTATCTCGGCGCCCGCCCGGTTTTCATCGATGCCGAGGAACAGAGCTGGAACATGGACCCTGCGGTGGCTTGCGCGGTGCTCGAGGAGAAGGCCCGGGCCGGCCGCCCGCCCAAGGCCCTGGTCCTCGTCCACCTTTACGGCCAGTCGGCCGACCTCGCCCCGATCAAAGCCTGCTGTGACCGGCATGGCGTGAAACTGATCGAGGATGCGGCCGAAGCCTTGGGCGCGACCTACGGCGAGCTTTCCCCGGGCTCGCTCGGCTGGGCCGGCATCCACTCCTTCAATGGCAATAAGATCATCACCACTTCCGGCGGCGGGATGCTCGTCACCGCCGAGGCCACGGTCGCGACCGAGGCGCGCTTTTTGGCGACCCAGGCCCGCGACGCCGCCCCGCACTACCAGCACTCCACCATCGGCTACAATTATCGGCTCTCCAATATCTGCGCGGGCATCGGCCGCGGCCAGCTCCTCCGCTTGGCGACCAAGGTCACCCGCCGCCGCGCGCACTTCCGCGCCTACCACCAGGCGCTCGGCGATTTGCCGGGCGTGGTCTTCCAGCCCGAGGCGCCGTGGGGGCAATCGACCCGTTGGTTGACTTGCCTGACGATCGACCCAGCCCGCGCCGGTCGGACGCGGGAGGATGTCCGGCTCGCACTCGCGGCCGCCGACATCGAGTCGCGCCCGCTCTGGAAGCCGTTGCATCTCCAGCCGGTCTTCACCGCCGCCGAATACCACGGCACCGGGGTGGGGGAGCGGCTCTTCGCCGACGGCTTATGCCTGCCGTCCGGCTCCGGGATGACCGAGGAGCAACGCCAGCGCGTGATCACCGCCTTCCGGTCCGCCTTCGGCGCCTGAGATCATGGACGCTCCTTTGCATGTGCAGTATGGCGCGGGGCTTTGCGGCCCGCCCGGATGGTTGAACTACGACGCCAGCCCGATGATCCTCTTGCAACGCACGCCGGGGCTGAACCTCCTGCCCCTCGCGCGCCGGGGTGCGCCCTACCCGAAGACGGTGCGCTTCGGGGATGTCGTCCGCGGCTTGCCGGTCAAGTCCGGGACGGCCGACCTGATCTATTGCTCGCACACCTTGGAGCACCTCGCGCTGGCCGATTGCCGGACGGCCTTGCGGGAGACGCACCGGATGCTGAAGGCCGGCGGCACTTTTCGCGCGGTCTTACCCGACATCCGTTACCTCTGCGAAGAATACCTCCGCCAAGCCGCCACCGACCCCGCCGCGGCGGTGACGTTCATCCGCGAGACGCACATGGGTCTGGCCGAGACTCCCCGTGGCCTCGCCAAGCTTCGTAGCCTCTTCTCTCGCTCCTTCCACCACTGGATGTGGGATTACCCGGCCATGGAATTGGAGCTTCGGGCCGCGGGGTTCCGGACGATCCGGCCGGCCCGCTACCAGGATTCCGTCCATGCCGCTTTCCGCGACGTGGAGGAGCCGCACCGCTGGGAGCACGCCCTGGGCTTCGAGGCGGTCAAATAACCGATGGCGTTAGCCCGTATCCTCCGTTCCAGTGCCCTCATGGGCGGAGCCTCGGTCGCGACCTTGGTGGCGGGATTCGTGCGGAGTAAGGTGATCGCTTGGGTTGCCGGGCCGGCCGGTGTCGGCCTGATGGGCATCTGCACCGGCTTCAGCGGCAACGTCTCTACCTTCGCCGGCTGGGGGCTGGGTACTTCCGGCGTGCGGGTGATCGCGGGCGCCGAGGAGTCGGCGCGCCCGGGCAAGATCGCGGCGGTGCGGGCTTTGGGTCGCTTGCTCGCTTGGTTGGGCGCCGCGCTCACGCTGCTACTTTTCTGGCCAGTCGGCTGGCTGACCTTCGCGTCTACGGACTACATGCTCGACCTGCTCATCGGCGGGTTGGCCGCGCCCTTGGTCATCGCCACGGCGATGTGGACGGCGATCCTGCAGGCTCACGGGCGGCTCAAGCAGCTGGCCTTCACGCAGGTGGCCACGGCCGTCGGTGCCTTGGCGGTCGGGTTGCCGCTGATCGCCGGGCTCGGGCTGCACGGGATCGCCCCCAGTTTGCTGGTGGCCGCGGCCATTCCGGCTTTCTTCACCTGGCGACAGGCTCGGGCCTTGGTCCCGCCGTCTACGATTCCGGCGGAACGCGCCGAAGTGGCGCTCCTCGTCCGGCTGGGTGGAGCGCTCATGCTCGTCGGCCTCCTTTCGCAAGTGGCCGCCTACGCGGTCCGACTGCTGCTCATCCGTGAGCAGGGCTTGGCGGCCGCGGGTAATTACCAGGCCGCCTTGTCCATTGCCGGCAGCCTGCCCGGTTTCGTGTTCGCCGCCATGGGCACCGATTTTTTCCCGCGCGTCGCGGCGGCGCGGAACGAAGCCGAGGCCAAGAGCCTCGTCGAGAAGCAGATCCAAGCCGGCTTGCTGCTCGCCTTGCCCTTGCTGGCCTTGTTGCTGGTGATGGGCCGGGAGTGCATCCACCTCCTTTATAAGGATGACCCGCAGTTCGATGGCGCCATCGAGGTTCTCGGGTGGATGATCTGGGGGGTCTTTCTTCGCGTCGTCTCCTGGCCGATGGGTTTCTGGTTGCTGGCCCGAGGGTCCTCCTTCGCGGTCGTCCTCGTGGAGGGCATCGCTGCGTTGACTATGGGGATCCTGCCCTGGTTCTTCGTCCCCCATTACGGCTTAGCTGGGGCGGGGATGGCTTTCTTTGCCGGTTACCTCGCCTACTTGGTGCTGATGCTCGGCATCTCCCGGCGCCGAGCGGGTGTGTTGCTGGATCGTTTCACCCTATTGATTTCTTTGGCCGGAGCTGGCGCCTTATGGCTAGCCAAGCTCGCCGCGGCTGGCCTCGGCGGCGGCTGGTACGGGCTGATTCCGGTCGGGGCCATCGCCTTCGTTTGTGGGGGAATCTATGTGCGCGTCCTCGCGCGGGAGCGCACGTCGGTCAACGAAGTCTGAACGACCATGCCGCACCTCACTGTCATCTGCCCGGGCCGCGCCGCTGGAGGGGTCAACCTCCTTCTCGCGCGGGCGGCGGCCGAGCTGCGACGGGCGCAGGGGGTTCGCCTTGGCTTGGTGGACTTCGCGGATGGGGCGATCCGCCGCCAGTGGTTGGCCGAGGGTATCCCTTTCGACTTTCAGGAATACCTGCCCGGCCAGCGTCAGGCCCTCGCCCCGACGGGGACCGTGTTGTTCAGCCTATTGCTCGGGCGGTTACTCGAGCGCCGCTTTGAGATTCCCGCCTCGACCCGGCTGGTCGCTTGGTCGACGGCCCCGCAGGATGCCTTCAAGTACCTCCCGACCGGTTTTCTTTTCAACCGCTCAAGTTGGGGTGCGAAACGTCTAGTCGCTCACTGGCTTCATCGCGCGCAGGCCCGTCGCATCCACGCTTTCCTGACCGACGGATCCCGCCGGGGCGGGGTCATCTTCATGGACGGCCCTAACCATGCGGCCGCCGTCGAAGTCTTTGGCGAGGGCCCGGTGCCGGCCATCGTGCCCGTCTGCACGGCGGCGGCGGAGCAAGCCCCGCGAACCATGGCCCCGTCCGGCCGCAAGGCCTACTGGGTTGGGCGGGTCGAGGATTTCAAGACCGAGGCCTTGCTCGGCTTCGTGCGGACGGTCTTTGTCCGCCCCGAGCACCCGTGGTTTGATGAGGTCGTGGTCATCGGCGACGGCGAAGACCTCGGGCGGGTCCGGGACCGTTGCTCGGGTCTCCCCGTTTCGTTCCGTAGCCACCTGCCGATGGCCGAACTCACGGCCGAGCTTGTGGATCAGGCCAGTCTCGTCGCCGGCCATGGGCTCTCCATCGTGGAGGCGGCTCGCCTCGGGGTTCCCGCTTTGGTTGTGGATGGCACTTATCAGCCAGTGGTGGCGGATGCGTTCCGAGGTGAGTGGTTGCAGCTCTGCCCGCCAGGGTATGTCGGTAAGATCTCGGCGGTCGCCCGCTTGCATGGGCGACCCTTGCCCGCGTGCCTGCGGGAGTTTCGTGCCGACCCGGTCGCCTTAGGGGTCGCGGGGCATGCGCATTGGCAGGCGCAGCACACCCCCTTGGTCGTGGCGGGCAAGTTACACGCTGTGCTGGCCGCCGGGAGTTATACGGTCGGCGATTTTCAAGCCAGCGGGGCCGCGCGGCCAGGTTGGTTCGGGCGCCTGCTCGATTGGGCTAAGGAAAACCTCTTCGGGCGGCGTTATTGATCATGGGACCTTCACGCGATGGGCATCGACCCGGCCTAGAGTTGCTTCGTGGCCTCGCCGCGCTCGCCGTTTGTCTCGGCCACGTCCGGGCCTTCCTGCTGCCCCCGTTCCGTTCGGGTGGCTACGCGGGGTGGGAGACCCCCCTGTTTTTTTTCAGCGCGCAAGGTGAATTCGCGGTCTGGATTTTCCTCGTCTTGAGCGGTTACCTCGTGGGCGGTTCCGTCCTGCATCGTCGAGCGGCCGGAAACTGGTCTTGGTCGGATTACCTGCTGCGGCGGGGAACCCGCCTGTGGGTCGTGTTGGTCCCGGCACTCGCCGTGACGTGGCTTTGCGATGCCTCGCGGGGTAACGTGCCCGCGGACTCGGCGGGCGCGATGGTGGCGGGCGTCGATTCTCCGCACGACGCCCGCACGTTGCTCGGCAACCTGTTCTTCCTGCAGGACGTGGTCGTCGCGCCCTATGGCTCGAACACTCCGCTTTGGAGCCTAGCATACGAATTCTGGTTCTACCTCCTATTCCCCGCGGCGCTGGTCGTGATGGCCGACCAAGGCTGGTGGCGGCGGGTGGCGGCGGTACTTGTCGCTGGCGGGATTCTCTGGCTCGTCGGGCCCCGGGGTTGGGGGCTGGCGATCCCTTGGTTGAGTGGCGCGGCCTTGGCCCGTTATACCATCCACCGACCCGGACAGGTGCGCCCTGGGCCGCGCGGGCTTCCCTGGGGTGGCCTGGCCGCTGTCCTGCTGCTGATTCCTTTCCTGCCCGCTGGCGGTAAATTTCTTGCGCTACCGTTGGTGACGGTGGCGACCGCCTGGACAGTCTGGGGCGAATCGGGGCGTCCCGAGCTCGCCGGACCACCGGTCGCCTGGTTGGGTAAGATCTCCTACACCTTATACGCCGTGCACATGCCGATAGCCGTCCTCCTCACCTCCGCCGTCGCGGGCCCCGGCTTGTTGGTGGCCGGCCCCGGTCGGTGGCTCGTCGTGCTGGGCGTGACCGCCGCCCTCGTCCTCCTCGCTTGTCCGCTGTGGTGGGCGTTCGAGGGTAGGACCGAGGCCATCCGCGTCGCCCTGAAGCGACGCTTCCCCTTGGCACCATGAAGTGGTACCTGAGCCAGCTTGGCCGTCGCGAGCATTACAGCCTCGCCGTCGCGTTGCACCGTCAGCGGGGACTGGCCGTGCTGTGCACCGACATCTGGGCCGCCTGGACCGCTCGCCTGCCGGCGTTACTCCGCCCGTGCGGTCTCGCCCAGCGTTACCGGGTGGACCTGGCCGACGCGCCGATCTGCGCGGAACCTTGGCTGAACGTCTGGCGGACCTGGACCGATCGGCGAAGCCCGTTCGACTGTTGGGTCGCCCAAGGCGAACGCTTCGGGCGGTTCGCGGCGGAGGTCTATCGCCAGCGCGGCCTCGGGGTCGGCGACACCGCCTTGGGCTACACGTGCGGTAACCTGGAGCAATTCACCTTGGCCCGGGAAGTGGGCGCCCGGACCATCCACGTCCAAGTCGATCCCGGCCCCGCGTGGTATGACACTCGGGCGGCGGCGCATGCGGCCAACCCGCGGGCGGGGACGATGCCCGCCGGGCCTTCGCGCGCTTTCCTGCAGCGTGTCCGCGAGGAAATCTCCTTGGCGGACCGGTTGGTGGTCCACTCCGCGCACTCGCTTCGCTCCTTGGCCTCCGCTGGCCTCGATATTTCCCGCGGGGTGGTCGTGCCCCCGGCGTTCAGTCCAGTCGGGCAGGGGGTCGCGCGCCGCTTACAGCCCGGTCGACCCTTGCGCGTTTTATACGTCGGGTACGTGAACCTCGCCAAGGGATTCCATGTCTTGGCGGCGGCGAGCCGGACGCTGGGCGCGGACATCGCGGTGACCGTGGTCGGCGGTCTGCAGATGGAGCCAGCCTACCTCCGCGCCATCGCGCCCGACGTCGAGTTCATCGGCCACGTCGCGCAAGCCGAGGTCGCGCGCCGGATGGCTCAAGCCGACGTCTTGGTCTTCCCTACCTTATCGGATGGCTTCGGCCTCGTGCAGCTCGAGGCCATGGCCCAAGGCCTCCCGGTGATCGCGACCTCCGCCTGCGGCGAAGTCGTGCGGAACGGCCGGGATGGCTTCGTCGTTCCCCCCGGCGACGTCGAGTCCCTCGTCGAGGCGTTGCGCCGGCTCCGCCGCGAGCCTGATCTCTACGCAGCGATGTCCCAAGCCGCCTTGGGGCGAGCGACGGAATTCGGACCGGAGCGCCACCTCGCCGGCTTGCTTGCTTCCCCCTGACGATGCTCGTCATCCTGACCAATATCCCGACCCCCTACCGGACCGCTTTCTTTGACGCGGTCGCGGCGGCGTCCGCGCGGGAGGGCCAAGGGTTCCACGTGCTTTATTGCGCCGCTTCCGAGCCTGGCCGACATTGGCCTTACCGCCCGGAGGCGATGCGCCACCCGCATACCTTGCTGCGCGGCATCCACCCGCGGCTGCATGGCATCTCCGCGCACGTGAATCCCGGCGTCTTCGCCGCTTTGCGCCAGCTTCAACCCACGACCCTGCTTGTGGCGGGCGCTTGGAACACGCCGACGATGCTGCTGGCCGGCGGTGCGGGGATTCCTTGTCGGCGGGTCTTCTGGAGCGAGGGCTATGCCGACGCCGTGCTGAACCCGAGCGGCCTCATCGCTTGGGCGCGCCGACACGCCTACCGTTCCTACGATGCGTTCGCGGTCCCCAACGGGCGCAGCGCGGCCTGGGCTGAGTTGCAGGCCGGCGAACCCAAGCCGACCTGGGCATTGCCCAATGCGATCGATACCGACTTTTATCGTCCAGCCGAGTTGGCGGCCAAGGCCGCGGCCCGGCGGGCTCTGGGTTTGCCGGCGAGTGGCCGGGTGCTCGTTCAGGTCGGGGCGTTGTCGGAACGCAAGGGCCCGCTCCCTTTGGTCCGCGCGTTTCTGGGTCTCCCGTCAGGTACCCGCGGCGAGGCCACCTTGGCCTTGGTGGGCACGGGCCCCTTGGAGGCCGAGTTGAACGCGTTGAGCGCGGTCTCGGCGGGAGCCGTCCGCTTGTTCGGTCACCGCGATCCGGCGGGTGTCCGGGAGATCCTGCACGCGGCCGACACCTTCGTGCTCAATACTTTCCTGGATCCCAACCCGCTTTCGCCCATCGAGGCTGGGGCTTGCGGCTTGCCCTTGGTTCTTTCCGCGCGCGCGGGTAATGTCGCCGAACTCATCGGCGCCAGCGGGTTGGGGATCGCCATCGCTGATCCGGCCGACCCCACCGAAGCGCTGGGGGTGGCCCTAGGGTGGAGTGACGCGGAACTGGCGACCTTGGGGCGAAAAGCCCGAGCCGCCACTGAAAGCGCCTTTTCGGTTATCGCCGTCGCCGCTGATTTGGTGAGGCGAACCCGCTGAACCGCCTAAAATTTTCGGAGGCCGCACGCTGTGCGGCTTTTTTGTTTAGCGATCTTGGCTCAGTGAGACCGGCGACCGGTTCATCGTTTGATTTTCAGTAATAAACCTAAACCGATAGGCCACCGTCGCGCCAGAAGCCGAAGCGCTTTTCTTGGCCAAAGCGCTTTAGCTAGGGCGAGTAGCCAGCCGTGATGATTTTGGCCGACTTCCCCTTCCAGCAAGTCCCCCATCGATAGTTCAACTTGGCTGGTGACCTTGGCCGCGCCGGCAAAAAGCGCCTCCGCTTCGCGGACGCGATAAGCCTTGGTGCCGGGCGATTCCAGGTGTCGGGCATAGACCTCCGTAAGGCTGAGCCAAGGCCGCCCCCGCAGGAGCGCGTAACGCGTCCAAAGCATCCAGCCGACGGGAGCGTTCCGATGATAGATCATCACGCGCGCCACCCCGCCCGGCCGGAGGACGCGGAGGATTTCCCGGGCGGCTTGCGCGGTGTCGGGCGAGTGGTGGATCACGCCCCAGCTGTAGACGAAATCAAAAGAAGCGTCCGGGAACGGAAGTTTCTCCGCGTTCGCAAGGGTGAGCTGGCTAACCAGCCCGAAGGCTGCAAAACGGGCCTTCACATGATCAAGCGCCCGTTCCGTCAGGTCGACCCCATGGAGTGACCGCGGCCCGGCCAGGGCGAGCATCTGGTGGTCCGAACCCATGCCGACCCCGATTTCGAGCGTGTCCTTCCCGGCGGCTTCCTCAAAACAAGCGAACGGTTGAAGGTAGGGCTCGAAGGCATAACGGGCCCGGCTGACCTCGGCGTACTTAGCCCGGTCGTCGCCCGTCCCGGCGTAAACTTCCCCGCAGCTGGCCCGATTCCAGAATGCACGGACTTCGTCGAGCGTGGCCATGGCGGTGAAGGTTGGCGTCGGCTGGCACGCCCTGCAATCCCACAGCGTTTTCCCTGTTTACCCCCCTGCTCGGTTCCCTAGGATTGCCTTCGGTCCATGCCCCGTCCCGTCGCCATCCTTGCCGCGCTCTGCTTGGCCGGCGTCACCGCGGCCGCGGCGGAGCTCTTCGAGTATGGGCGCTGGCGGGTGCCGGTCGTGCTACCGGCGGAGCCAGAGACCGATGAGTGGTACGCCGCGCAGACTTTGCTCGATTGGTGCGAGCGGGTCACCGGCGTTCGCCCCGAGCTGATCTCCGAGCAGCCCGGGGTCGCCTTACCCGCCGCCCGCGGCCTCTTTGTCGGGCGCACCGCCGCCTGGCTGGCCTTGAGTCGCCCGCTGCCCGATGTGGATGGCGACGTGCTGGTGCGCGACGTCGAGGGTGAGGCGGTCTTCCTGCTCGGGACGAATCCCATTGCGACGCGCGCCACGGTCGGTCGCTTCTGTGAGCAAGCCCTCGGCGTCTGCTTCGCCTTACCCGGCCCGCGGGGCGCTGATTGGGTCGAGCGTTCGTCGGTGGGCGTGCCATCCCCCGAACGTTTCCGCCCCGCCTTCGCGTGGCGCGAGATCTCCGGCCTGTCCAACGAGCTCTCCCAGGAATGGGCCTACGCCGTCGGCTATGGGAAAGCCCCGGACTTTTCCCACGGCTTCTTCCGAGCTTTCAACCGGGAGGTCTACGCCGAGTTAGTGGAAGACTTTGAGAATTATCGCCGACAGGAGGATGCCAACAAGCAGACCACCAACGCCACCCCTCGGCCGTCGCCGCCGCGCGCGGGCGAGCGCAAGGCGCAAATCGACCCGCGTCGCCCGCATTTCGACCCTCTCGTAAAGGACCGCACGCCGAAGGCCCCCTTCTACGAGGCTTCTCCGTTTTACGATGAGGAGTGGTGGGTTGATTGGCCGCGTCGTTCGCCCAACTTCGATGGCTACGACCCGATGCCGCGCCTCAAGGTCCCGGGGGCGGTGGAGGTCGGCGCGCGTTACACCCGTGAGTGGTTCCACCAGCACCCCGGTGCCTTCAGCGTGCCGTTCGGCGTCAACGACACCTTGCACTTCCTCGGTTCACCGCCGTCCGAGGGCTGGTACCGAGACCGCCCGGTACGGACCGACTACGTGATGGGCTACCTCAACGAGGTTGCGCAGTCTTTCTGGGAGCCTTCGGGCGATCTCTCGGGCCTGCGTCACGCCATCGGGACGTTGGGCTACCTGCAGACGTTGCGCGCCCCAACGATCCGCCTGCACCCGGCGATCTTCCCCTGGGTCTGCGCCGACCGTAGCGCCTACGCCAACGCCGACTTCGCCGCGATGGAGTCGGTTAACCTAGCCGCTTGGGTGCGCTCAGGCGCGCGCCGGGTGGGCGCCTACGATTATTGGTACGGGGTCGACTACACCGTCCCGCGCGTGTCCTTCCGGGCGCAGGCCGACGCCATCCGCTCGGTGCACGCCGCCGGGGTGGTGGGCTGGTACGCCGAGCTGGCCCCGCTCTGGGCCTTCGACGCCCCGAAGGCTTGGTTGGGCGCGAAGCTCTTGCAGGATCCCAGCCAGGAGGCGGAGGCCTTGCTCGCGACCTGGTTCGCCTCGGCCTACGGTCCCGCGGCCGACGAGATGCGGGCGGCTTACCGCGTCCTCGAGGGCGCGTGGGAACGCGACGCGCGCGCCGGCGGCGTCGACCAGTGGATCCGCCATTTCCGCACCGAAGGGTCGACCTTCGTGCTCACCTCGGCGGAGGTCGCCGCGGTCTCCGCGCGGGTGGAGGCCGCGCGCCGCTTGCTTGCGGCTCAGGATAAGCCCACGTATCGGCTCGTCAATCAACGCTGGCGTTTCGATCAGTTCGCCGAGGCCTGGGTCTTATCGGGAGCCTTCCGCGTCGTCGTCGAGGCCCGTCGTGCCGCCGACCCGGTCAACGCCGCCGAAGCCGTCGCCCAGCTCACCGCCTTGTCCGCCGTCGAGTCCGCCTACCGTCGGGCGGAGACCGCCTTCAACACTGCGTGGGGGGCCTATGGACTGCCGGTCGCCTGGAGTCGTTTCGCCGCCACCAACCCGCGCCCCGAGTGGCTGGACGCCACTATGCCCTACGGCTTCGCGCGCGTGGGCTCGCCCACCTGCCGGGCGCTCGCCTCCTGGGCCGCCGGTGATACGGTCGGCAACGGGGCGGCGCTCTGGAGGCTGGCCCAAATGCCGGAAGACCGCGAGCGTCGCCAGGCGCGCAGCGGGTACACGAAGGCGGGCAACCACAGCGGCACTTACTTCATCGGCGAAGTCAGTCCGAATCGGCGGAATCAGGTGAATGGGCGTCCCGAGGAAGAGTCAGCCCGTTACAACGCCCACATCCTCGCCCCGGCAGGAAAGGTCAAAGGGGTTGCCTACACCAGTCGCGGGGACGTTGGTGGCGGCTGGTCCGACCGCCTCGTCCCGGGGTTCATCTTGGATTTCCAAGTGGAGCTGGATGCGGCGAAGACCCGCGACCCCGAAGCCAAGGCCCGGCTAGTGCTGACTTTTACCGACGGCAAAAAGACCCGGACGATCGCCCAGGAGTGCCGCCCGACCGGCGGTCGCCTGGTGGTGGAAGTTCCCGCTGGCTTCGACTGGGGTGTCGCTGGTCAACCCGAGGCTTGGCGTGGGGAGATTCCTTACTCCCTTCGGTATGAACTGACCTTTGAGAAGGAGGTTGCGGTCAAGGAAATCGACCTTGTGCTGTGGAGCCCTCGCCGCTGAGCCATGATCAAGCGCCTCTTTGACATCTTCTTCGCCTTCGGCTGGCTCGTGCTCTTCGCCCCGCTCATGCTCGTGGTCGCCGGACTCGTCCGCCTGAAACTCGGTTCCCCAGTGCTCTTCATCCAGGAACGCCCCGGGCTGCGCGGACGCCCATTCCGTATGGTGAAATTCCGCACCATGACCGACGAGCGCGGTCCGGACGGGCAACTCCTGCCCGACGAGGTGCGGCTCACCGCCTTCGGGAAGTTCCTTCGCTCTACCACCCTCGATGAGTTCCCCGAGATGTGGAACGTGCTCGTCGGCGACATGAGCGTCGTCGGCCCGCGTCCGCTCCTCATGCGCTACCTTCCACGCTACGACGCTTTCCAGGCGCGGCGCATGGAAGTGAAGCCCGGCGTCACCGGCTGGGCCCAGGTCAACGGCCGTAACACCCTCAGCTGGGAGCAGAAGTTCGCCTACGACGTCTGGTACGTCGACCACCGCAACCTCTGGCTCGACCTCAAGATCGTCGTCCTGACCTTCTTCAAGGTCTTCGCGCGCTCCGGCATCGACGCCGCCACCGGCGGCGCAGTGGAGGAGTTTCGTGGAGCGGAGAAGCACTAGAAGACACTCGTTGACCGGCCAACGATTCAACCGGCCAACCAATGTTGGGTTGCTCTGGCCAACCGATCAACTGATCAACTTTTTCTTACCGAACGCCTTCAGGACAGGGTCCTGCTTCAGGGGTAAATCGACAGGCGTCCCGCCCGACTGCGCGGACTGATAAAGCGCGAGGATGAGCTCCACGGCCTTGCGGCCTTCGGCGCCGTCGACCGCGGGTTGGCGGCCGGCGCGGATCGCTTCGATCGCGTCGACGAGGTTGAGGCGATGCCAGCCGTGGCTGATCGCCTTGGGGTCGGCTGCGCCGGCGCCACCGGTCTCCGGGGCGGAGGCGATGAATCCGGCGTCGGCGGGCAGAGGAGGGTCAAACTCGAAGGAAGTCAGTTTGTCGTCGCGCAGCACCGCCGCGCCCTTCGTGCCATGGATGCGGATCTCGGCGGGGAAGCCGGTGGCCGACCAGCAGGCGGTGGCGCCGGCCAGCGTGGCGCGGGCGCCGTTGGCGAACTCGATCCAGCCGACGGCGATGTCCTCGACCTCGATGCCGGCGTGCGCGACGAGCCCGAGGGTGGCCGAGACGCGCTTCACCGGACCGAGGAACCAGAGGAGCAAGTCGATGGTGTGGATACCTTGGTTCATCAAGGCCCCGCCCCCGTCGAGGGTGTAGGTCCCGCGCCAAGCGGCGGAGTCGTAATAGGCCTGGGTGCGCCACCAAGGGATGAGCGCCGAGGCCAGCGTCACGGGACCGAAGCGGCCCACGTCGAGCGCGGCCTTCAGCGCGATTGAGCCCCGCACGTAGCGGCGGGGGAGGATACCGGCGACGGTCACCCCCGCGGAACGCGCGGCGGCGATGAGTTCGTCGCACTTCGCCAAGGTGACTTCCAGCGGCTTCTCGACGACGACGTGCTTGCCCGCGCGGATGCAGGCGAGGGCGGGGGCGAGGTGGTCGCCACTCGGGGTGCACAGGCAGACGACATCGACCGCGGGGTCGGCCAAGAGCGCTTCCGGCGTCGCCGCGACGGCGCACCCATGGGTCGCGGCGAAAGCCGCGGCCTTCGCTGCCGTGCGATTATACGCCGCGACGAGGCGGACGCCGGGGATTTCAGCCAAAGCTTTCGCGTGGAACTCGGCGATCATGCCGGTTCCCCAGATGCCGAAACCGAGCGGGCGTTGGGCCATGGCCCCAACCTACGGATTCAAGGTCGGGGTCGGAAGTGAAATCGGAATTTTCATCGCGGAGAGATGGAGATAATCCCTTAAAGAACAGGTTTTTTCTGGCAAAAACCGCTACCTTCGGCGATTTTCGTCTTAACTGCTTATGAGAATTCTGGTCACAGGCGGCGCGGGCTTCATCGGCTCGAACCTGACGCGCTTCCTGCTCGCTGGCGAGCACGAGGTCGCGGTCGTCGATAAACTGACCTACGCGGGGAACCTCGCTTCGCTGGCGGATCTTCAGGACAGCGCAGGATTTCGCTTCATCTCGGCGGATATTTGCGATGCCGAAGCCATGCGCCAGGCTTTGGCGGCTTTTCGGCCGGAGGCGGTCATGCATCTGGCCGCGGAGTCCCACGTCGACCGTTCGATCGATGGTCCGGGCGAGTTCATCGCGACCAATGTCACCGGGACCTTCCAGCTCCTGCAGGCCGCCCTTGGATACTGGCGTTCCCTTTCAGGCGCTGCCAAGGACAAGTTCCGCTTCCTGCACGTCTCGACCGACGAGGTGTTCGGCTCCCTTGGCCCGACGGATCCCGCCTTCAACGAGTCGACCCCTTACGACCCGCATTCGCCCTACAGCGCCAGCAAGGCCTCGAGCGACCACCTCGCGCGTGCGTGGATGGACACTTACGGCCTACCGGTGTTGGTGACTAATTGTTCCAACAACTACGGGCCTTACCAGTTCCCCGAGAAACTCATCCCCGTCGTCATCCTTAAGTGCCTGCGTGGCGAGGCCATCCCGGTCTATGGCAAGGGCGAGAACATCCGCGACTGGCTCTACGTCGACGACCACGCCCGTGCGCTTCTCGCCGCGGTGGAGAAGGGCCGCCCGGGTCGTACTTACTGCATCGGCGGCGATAACGAGCGTCGGAACATCGACCTCGTGAAGCTGCTCTGTTCGCTGCTCGACGAGTTTCGCCCGCGCGCCGACGGCCAGCCGCACGATTCCGCGATCACCTACGTCACCGACCGGCCTGGGCACGACCTCCGCTATGCCATCGACGCGCGCCGTGCCCGTGCCGAGCTTGGCTGGGCCCCGCAGGAGGATTTCCAGAGCGGCTTCCGCAAGACCGTGCGTTGGTACCTTGATAACCCCGCCTGGATCCAAGGCATCCTCGACGGTTCGTACCGCCTGGAGCGGCTCGGCAAACTCTGATTCTTATGAAAGGCATCATCCTCGCCGGCGGTTCCGGCACCCGGCTGCACCCCCTGACCCAGGTCATGAGCAAGCAGCTCCTGCCGGTTTACGACAAGCCGATGATCTACTACCCGCTGTCCGTGCTCATGCTCGCGGGCATCCGCGAGATCCTCATCATCTCCACCCCGCAGGACCTGCCGCGCTTCCGGGAAGTCCTCGGCGACGGCTCCCGGATCGGCTGCCGCTTCGACTACGTCGAGCAGGCGGTCCCGAACGGGCTCGCCCAGGCCTTCGTGCTCGGCGAGACGTTCATCGGCGCCGATGACGTGTGTCTCGTGCTGGGCGATAACATCTTCTACTCCGCGGGCTTCGGCGACCTGCTCAAGTCTTGTCGCGCACCGCAGGGAGGCATTGTCTTCGCCTACCACGTCAAGGACCCCGAACGTTTCGGCGTGGTCGAGTTCGACCCGGCGGGCAAGGCCATCTCCATCGAGGAGAAGCCCCAAGCCCCCAAGTCCAGTTTCGCGGTGCCCGGCCTCTATTTCTATGACAACTCCGTGGTCGGTATCGCCAAGGCCCTCAAGCCCTCGGCGCGGGGCGAGTACGAGATCACCGACGTCAACCGCGAGTACCTCCGCCAGGGCAAGCTCGGCGTGAAGGTTCTCCCGCGCGGCACCGCGTGGCTCGACACCGGCACCTTCGACTCGCTCCTGCAGGCCTCCCAATTCGTGCAGATCGTCGAGGCGCGTCAGGGTTTCAAGATCGGCTGCATCGAGGAGATCGCCTGGCGCCGCGGCTACATCGACGACGCCCAGCTGCTCAAACTGGCCGAGCCCATCGCCAAGTCCGGCTACGGCGAATACCTAAAGGCCCTGATCGGCACCGCCCGTTGATGGCCCCGGTCGCGCCCCTGACCTCGTTACGGTTCTTCGCCGCACTTTGGGTCCTGCTCTTTCACCTTCGGATACACCTAGGGCAGCCTCAGCCATTAGTGCTTGAGAGTTGCCTCCAGGCGGGGCCACTGGCGATGACCTTCTTCTTCGTGTTATCTGGCTTCATCTTGGTCGTCGCCAGCCAAGGGAAGGAGCCGTGGACAGACCTGTCTTCCTATGCTTGGCGTCGATTCGCCCGAATCTACCCTATCTACCTCGCCTATTTGCTCCTGTTCTGGGCTGTCATCGGGTTCGCTGGTGACCTCGGAGCAAAGCCCGCCCGTGCTGCCGCTTTGCTCGGGTTGACCGACCTCACGTTATCCAGCGCCTGGTTCCCGCAGGCTTTCTTGGGCGGTTTCGGTCGTGATGGCTCCTGGTCTCTTTCTGCCGAGGTCTTCTTCTACGCGCTTTTCCCGCTCGTCCTGCTGCACGCTCGGCAGTTGAGCGACCGCTCGCTCATGAGGGCTCTCCGTTGGTCGGTCGCGCTGGCTGTACTCGGGCCAGTGTTGGGTAAGTACCTGCCTCCTCAAGGAGCCATCCCCGAGACCGTCTATTATTCCCTGCCGATCTTTCGCCTTCCGGAATTCACGGCCGGAACTTTCTATGCGGTTTGGGCCATGCGCAATCCGACCCGCCTACCTTCGGGGCGGAAGGTAAGCCTCTGGTTGGCCGTGCTCGTTCTGTATGTCTGTACGCTTTCGCATGCGCTTCCCTACGCCGGAAACGACTTCATCCTGATTCCTGCGCTACTCGTCCTCTTTGCCTTTTCCCTTCGCGAGGAGAAAGGCTGGGCATACCGCGTCCTCGCAACTCGCCCCATGGTCTTTCTCGGGTAAATCAGCTTCGGGGTCTACCTCATGCAGATTCTCACCATCAACCTTTACCGCTTGCCTGGCCATGGGCCCGATTGGCTCGGAGGGGCTTATGGGTGCTTTGCTTTGACTCTTTTACTTGCGAGCGCGGTCCACCTTCTCGTAGAGAAGCCTGTGCGGGCCTGGCTTCTTGCCCAAAACTTTTCCGGCCGATGAGCCCTCCCGCCCTCGCTCAATCCGTCGTCATCCCCCAGCGCGGCGATGCCCGGGGGCAGCTTGCCATTGTGGAGCTAGGGCAGACGTTGCCGTTTCCGGTTCGCCGCGTCTATTGGATTCATGATGCAACTCCGCAGTCCGAGCGAGGCTACCATGCCCATCGCCAGCTTCGGCAACTCTTGGTCTGCGTCGCCGGCTCCGTGGAGCTGGAGTTAACGGACGGAAAGTCGAAGGAAACCTTGAGGCTCGATGCGTTTTCCCAAGGGGTCGTCCTCGGCTCCGGGGTCTGGCGAGTCCTGAGAAATTTCAGCCCGGATTGCATCCTTGTCGTGCTTACCGACCGTGAGTACAATGAGGCCGATTACATCAGGGACTACGCCGAATTCCTCCAAGCCTTCCCCCATGCCTGAGACCCCACTCGCCGTCTTTTCACCCGTTTTCACGCGGGCGGATGATCGTGGAAGGTTATCGGTGGTCGAGCGGGGACCGACGATGCCGTTGGAGGTGAAGCGCGTCTATTGGATCCACGGCACCCAGCCTGGCATCGCGCGCGGCTTCCATGCCCATCGCCGTTTGCAGCAAATCTGCTTTTGCCTGGCTGGCAGCGTCCGGCTCGTGCTCTTTGACGGTCGGCGCGAAGAATCGTCGGTGCTTCGCCCCGGGATGGGCGGCCTCGCCTTGCCTCCCGGACTCTGGCATGAGATGCATGACTTCTCCCCCGATTGCGTGCTGATGGTCTTCGCCGACGCCGAATACGACGAAGCCGATTACATCCGCGACCGCGACCAATTCATCCGCCATGTCCTTGGTTAGGGTGGCAAAATAATCGGCGAAACCTAACATATCCAAATGCCCGACCTCATACATCCCACGGCTATCATTTCTCGGAAAGCCAAACTGGGGAAAAACGTGAAGATAGGACAGTTCACAACGATATATGACAATGTAGTCATCGGCGATGACAGTGAGGTCGGCGGCTATTGTGAGTTGGGCGTAGCCAATCAACACTCAGCGGGCGAACCCTTGGTGATAGGTGGCCGGGCCTTGATACGTTCACACAGCATATTCTACGAGGCCTCGGTATTCGGTGAGCAGCTAATCACAGGACACCGGGTTACGGTCCGTGAAAAGACGGCTGCCGGCGTCAACCTTCAGATCGGCACCTTGACCGATATCCAAGGTTCCTGCCGGATAGGCGATTATGTGCGGATGCACAGCAACGTGCATGTCGGCCAGCTTTCGACAATCGGGGATTATGTATGGATCTTTCCTTACGTCGTATTGACCAACGATCCTCATCCGCCCAGCGAAGTGATGCGTGGCGTAACGGTCGAAGACTATGCGGTCATCGCGACCATGACGACGGTCCTCCCCGGAGTGAAGGTTGGCAAGAACGCCCTTATCGGCGCGCATAGCCTGCTGGGCTCCGATGCCCAGCCCGGGAAGATTTACGCTGGCAAGGCGGCCGAAGAGCGAGGCGACGTGAGCGCCGTGAGGCTCAAGGATGGCACGCGCCGCCCTGCCTATCCCTGGATCAAGCACTTTCGCAGAGGTTATCCAGTCGAGGTAATCGAAAAATGGGAGAAGATGATCAATGAAGGAGCCCTATAAAATTGAAGAAATAACCCCCGGGATGTCGGCCTCGATGTCGCATCTTATCACCGAGGAAGACGTTAGGAAATTTGCCGACATATCCGGCGATCATAATCCAGTTCACCTGGACGAAGAATACGCTAAGCAATCTCGATATGGCCGTCGCATCGCGCACGGACTATTCAGCGCCAGTTTTTTCTCCGGTCTTTTCGGGACTAAACTACCCGGCCGAGGGTGCGTCTACGCCGCCCAGAATCTCAAGTTTCGACGGCCTGTCTATATCGGCGACATGGTCGTCGCCACCGTGACCGTTGTTTCGGTCGATGTGACAAAGAAGAGGGTCCTTTTCTCTACGGTTTGCAGCGTAAATGACAAAGAGGTTATTCTTGGAGATGCCGAAATCTTTATCCCTTAAATGAAAGTCCCCTTCCTCGACCTCCAGGCCATCAACGCCCGGCACGCCGCCGAGCTGAAGGCCGCCGCCGCCCGGGTCATCGACTCCGGTTGGTACATCCTTGGCGAAGAAGTGAAGGCCTTCGAGGCCGAGTACGCCGCCTGGGTCGGCTCGCCGCACTGCGTCGGGACTTCCGACGGACTTTCGGCCCTCATCCTCGCCCTGCGCGGCTGGAAGGAGCTCGGCCTGCTCAAGGACGGCGACGGTGTCGCGGTCCCGGCCAACACCTACATCGCATCGATCCTCGCCATCACGGAAAACCGCCTGCGTCCGGTGCTCGTCGAGCCCGATGAGGATACGTTCAACCTTGGCGCGGCCAAGCTTGCGGCCGCGCTCACGCCGGACGTGAAGGCGGTCCTGGCGGTCCATCTCTACGGCCAGCTGGCCGACATGCCGGCGATCGCGCAGCTTTGCCGCGACCGCGGCCTGCTCCTGCTCGAAGACGCCGCCCAGGCCCATGGCGCCCATATCGGCGGCGTCAAGGCCGGGGCCTGGGGCGACGCCGCGGCGTTCAGCTTCTACCCCGGCAAGAACCTCGGCGCCCTCGGCGACGCTGGCGCGCTCACCTGTAAGGACGCAAAACTCGCCGACATGGCCCGCGCGCTCCGCAACTACGGCTCGCACGAGAAATATAAGAACCTGGTCCAGGGTCCCAACGACCGGCTCGACGAACTGCAGGCGGCCTTGCTCCGCGTGAAGCTCAGGCACATCGACGCCGACAACGCCCGCCGCCGGGAGATCGCCGCGCGTTACCGGCGCGAGATCAAGCACCCCGCCGTGCGCCTGCCGTCCGTCCGCGCCGGGGAGGAGTCCCACGTCTGGCACCTCTTCGTCGTCCGCGTGCCGGATCGCGCCGCCTTCCAGCAGCGCCTGCTCGACCGCGGCGTGCACACGGCCATCCATTACCCGATCGCCCCGCACCATCAGCAGGCCTACGCCAAGGAACTCAGCCACCTCCGCCTGCCTTTGACCGAAGCCATGCATCGGGAAGTCGTCTCTTTGCCCGTCAGTCCGGTGATGTCCGACGAGCAGGTGGCCGCGGTGATCGCGGCGGTGAACGCCGGCTAAGCCGCGCCGGCCGAGCGCTCGCTGACTCAGCGGTCCCGTTCGGCGCGGGCCTTGATGATCCGCAGGATGTAGGACTGCAGGTCGTTCATGAGCCACACGGTCCACCACTGGGAATAGAAATTGAAGCCCGTCGAGAGGCGCTGGTCGCTCGAGAGGTGCAGGACGACGCGGTCCGGGCCGAGCGCTTCGATCCAGTAGGTGCCGTGGAGGACGTCGAAATAGGGTCCGCCGATGGTCACGTGTTCGTCGAACGTCGTGGGCGGGATGTTCTTCGTGTCGGCCGCGATCGAGAACGACAGGCGCTTGTTCTCCTCCCATTCGGTCACCTTCTCGACGAAGAGCACGTCGCCTTCGAAACGGGCGTAGCGGACGGAGCCGACGCCGGTGCCTTCGAGCACGGCCTCGGTCGGACGCGGGAAGCCCAGCCGATGGCTCCACGACGGGCCATGTTCGGCTTCGGTGATGCGGGGCACCGAGCGGATCTGCCGCCAGACCTGCGCCGGCGAGGCCGCAATCTCGATCGACGTATGGGCCGTGCGGATCTCGGTCTCGCGTTCGCGGAGGGATTCCAGCGGCCCGGCGGCGAAGGGCAGCAGCGCGACGGCCGCGACGCAGAGGCGCTTGGACCCGTCCGACGCGCGCGCATCGCGGAGAGCGCCCGCGAGCAACCCGCCGAGCGAGGACATGAACCAGACCAGCGGTAGCCAGACATACACGCAGATGGCCCCCTCGAGGTGGAAAGCGATCGCCGCCACCATGAAGGCGATGCCGGCGAGCCAAGGTTGGAAGACGCGGCGCACCCAGCTCTTTTCGGACTCTCCGAACCAGATCACCAAGAAGCCGAGCGCCATCGGCACCAGGAAGGTGAAACTCAGGCTCATGATGGCCCAGAGCTCCTTGTTCAAACCCTCCGAAGGATAGCCCTTCGTATTGAACAGGAGCCGGCAGACCAGCCCGTAGACGACGCCCACCGCCAGTCCGAGGTGCGCCTGCCTGGGGAGCGAGAGGCGGGGGGAGCTCATGCGGGCGAGTCTGGCCCGGCCGTGCCGACAGGCAAGCCCCCGCTGTGCATAAATCCGCGGATAACCCGCCGGATTATGCCCTTTCCCTGCCCTCCGCCACCTCCCTAGTATCGCACTCCCAGCATGGCCGACCCGGAATCCATCAGTCGCGACTTCGTGCACCTGCACGTGCACACCGACTACAGCATGCTCGACGGCTGCAGCCGCATCGACCGCCTGATGCAGCGCGCGTGCGACATGACGATGCGGGCGGTGGCGATTACCGACCATGGCAACCTTTTCGGCTTGTTCGACTTCTGGAGCGAGGCGAAGTCCCGCTCGAAGGGCGAGGTGAAGCTCAAGCCGCTGCTGGGCTGCGAGCTCTACCTGGTCTGGGACCACGCGCTGACGGATAAGCCGGACCGCCGCGAGCACAAGTACTACCACATGGGCGTGCTGGCCCGGAGCTTCAAGGGGTACCAGAACCTCACGAAGCTCGTCTCCGACGCGCATGTCCGCGGGCTCCACTACAAGCCGCGGACCGATCTCGAGCAGCTGGCCAAGCACGCGGAGGGTCTGATCGGCTTCTCCGGCTGCCTCCAGGGCGTCATCCCCCAGGCGCTGCTGCGCAGCGACTACGAGGCCGCCCGCAAGGCCTGCGGTCGGTTCACCGAGATTTTTGGCCGCGAGAACTTCGTGATCGAGCTGATGGACCACGGGCTCGAGGAGCAGAAGCGCATCATCCCCGACCTCCTGAAGCTGGCCGGGGAGTTCCAGCTGCGCGTGGTCGCGACCAACGATGTCCACTACGTCGACGCCGGCGACAACGTCGCGCACGACGCGATGCTTTGCATCCAGACGGGCGCCCGGCTGGCCGACGAGCGCCGCATGCGCTACGACGCCAAGGAATTCTACCTGAAGAGCCAGGCCGAGATGCTCCGCGTCTTCGGGGAGGTGCCCGCGTCGATCACCAACACGGTCGCCATCGCCGAGATGTGCGACGTGCAGTTGCCGGTCGGGCAGAACAACTACCCGGTCTACGTCTTCAGCGAAGGCGTGAAGCCCAAGGCGGGGAAGAAGATCGACGCCATTCTGGACGGCTATGAACAGCTGAAGAACGGCCTGACGGTGGCCGCCGGCAAGCAGGGCGACTTCACCATCGCCGAGGACAAGCGCGCGCCGATGCGGCCCAATGGCACGTACCTGCTCGAGCAGGTAAAGACCGGCCTCAAGGAGCGCTACGGCGTCGACTACGATGACCCGAAGGCTTGGGCGGATGAGACGGTGCTCGGCCCGGGCCGGACAAGCCCGGCCGAACTCTGCCGCCGCGTGGATTACGAGATGGGCGTCATCGCGGGTACCGGTTTCGTCGACTACTTCCTCATCGTCTGGGACTTCATCGACTGGTCGCGCCGCCAGGACATCCCGGTGGGACCGGGGCGTGGTTCCGGCGCCGGCTCAATCGTGGCTTATTGCCTGAAGATCACTGACATCGACCCGATCCGGTTCGGCCTGCTCTTCGAGCGCTTCCTCAACCCCGAGCGCGTCTCCGCGCCCGACTTCGACATCGACTTCTGCATGCGCCGCCGCGACGAGGTCGTCGACTACGTGCGCAAGAAGTACGGCGCCGACCGCGTGGCCAACATCATCACCTTCGGCACCTTCGGCGCCAAGATGGTGGTGCGCGACCTCGCCCGCATCCGCGACCTCCCGTTCATCGAGACCAACCGCCTGGCCAAGCTGGTCCCGGACGACATCAACATCTCGCTCGACGACGCGCTTAAGAAGTCCAACGAACTCCGCGAGGAGGTGAACGTCAACCCTCAGGCCGCCAGCATCATCGAGACGGGCCGGGTGATCGAGGGGATGGTGCGCAACAGCGGCAAGCACGCGTGCGGCATGATCATCGCCGACCGCCCCCTGACCGACATCATCCCGGTGACGATGCAGGACGGCGACCTGACGACGCAGTACGCCAAGGACCCGGTCGAGAAGCTGGGCCTGCTCAAGATGGACTTCCTGGGGCTGAAGACCCTCACGGTAATCGACGACGCCCAGAAGCTCGTGCGCAAGCACCGCCAGCGGCCGGACTTCAACATCGAGAAGCTGGGCATCGACGACCCGGCGACCTTCGCCCTGCTCAACGAGGCCAAGACCATCGGCGTGTTCCAGCTTGAATCCGGCGGGATGCAGTCCCTCTGTCGCCAGTTCGGCATCTCTTTCATCGACGAGATCGTGGCGTTGATCGCGCTCTACCGTCCGGGCCCGATGCAGTTCATCCCGGACTACATCAAGGGGAAGAAGGACCCGACCTACGTCAAGTACGCCCACCCGCTGCTGGAGAAGGTGGCCAAGGAGACCTACGGCATTTTAGTCTACCAGGAACAGGTGATGGAGGCGGCTCGCGTCATTGCCGGCTACACCCTCGGCGGCGCCGACATGCTCCGCCGCGCGATGGGCAAGAAGATCCGCGAGGATATGGAGAAGCAGCGCGACATCTTCGTGGCCGGCGCTAAGGCGACCAACGGCATCGAGAAGAAGAAGGCGGAGGAAATCTTCGCCACCCTGGAGAAGTTCGCCGAGTACGGTTTCAATAAGTCCCACTCGGCGGCCTACGCGATCCTCTCCTACCGCACCGCCTACCTGAAGGCCAATTACCCGGTGGAGTTCATGTCGGCAATCCTGACGTCCGAGCAGGGCAACGCGGACAAACTGGCCGAGTTCGTGGCCGAGGTGGAGGCGCTGGGCATGAAGATGCTCGGCCCGGACGTGAACCAGTCCGACACCGACTTCACGCCCGTGGCCAAGGACAATGCGATCCGTTTCGGCCTCGGCGCCATCAAGGGCGTGGGCGAGATGGCGGCCCGCGCCATCGTGGCCGAGCGCGAGCAGGCCGGACCGTTCAAGGATTTCGGCGACTTCGTCGGCCGCATGAGCGAGGCCGACCTCAATGCGCGCACGCTGGACTGCCTGGCCCGCGCCGGCGCCTTCGACTTCACCGGCGAGAATCGCCGCCACTTGGTCGACTCCATCGAGTCGGTCCGCCGCCACTTCTCGTCCGAACGTAAGGAGCGCGAACGGGGGCAGGGCAACCTCTTCGACCTCCTCGGGGCCGAGGACGCCGGCGCGGCGCGACCATCTGACCTGATCCTGCGCAAGTCGGAGCCGATGCCGAAGCTGGAGATGCTGAACAACGAGAAGCAGCTGCTCGGCTTCTACCTCAGCGGCCACCCCCTCGCTGATTATCATGGCCTCGATGAGGCGGTCGCGACCTTCGCGACGACTCCGGACCGGATCGAGCTGGACCGCAAGGAACGCCACACGGTCCGTATCTGCGGCATCCTCGGCAACCTCGAGAAGAAGATCTCGAAGAAGGACAACCGCCCGTGGTGCCTCTTCACGGTCTCCTCCCGCAACGTCACGGTCCCCGTCAGCATGTTCTCCGAGGCCTTTGACGCGGCGTTGGCGCTGCGCGACGGCGACCAGCCGCTCCTGGCCGACGGGGCCCACGTGATGGTCGACGCCCGCCTGAGCTACCGCGAGGAACGCGGCGAGTGGAGCATCAGCGCCCACGCGTTGCAGCCCCTCCGCGGCGCCCCCAGTCTGGTCAAGAAAGTCCTCTTCGCGCTCAAGCCCGGCCCGGATGCCGGCCCCTTCATGGAACGGCTCGTCGCGCACACGCGGAAGGTCGATGGGCCGACCTTGGTTCAGGTCGGCTTCCTCCAGCCGGATGGGCGCGTGCTCGTGGCCGAAGCCGCCCGCGGGATGACCACGCGGTTCGACCCCGCGACTTATGGCACGTTCGCCCGGGATCCCGCCTGCGCTGGGACGCAGGTCGAGGCGGGGCCGCCCAGCCAGCCGGCGCAGCGTCGCTACGGTCCCCGCGGCTAGGAACGCCGGGTTGACCATCCCCCCGGGTGCGGTTGAATGCCGCATGGCGTCGCTGACCGTCTACCTGATCACCAAGAACGAGGAACGCCACCTGGCCGAGGTGCTGGCGGCGTGCGTCGGCGCCGAGGAGATCCTGATCGTCGATAGCGGGTCGACCGACCGCACCTTGGAGATCGCCCGGGCGGCGGGCGCCCGCGTCGTGCACCAAGATTGGCTGGGCTTCGCGGCGCAGAAAAACTTCGCGCTCACGCAGTGCCGGCATGAGTGGGTCTTGCACCTCGACGGCGACGAGGTCCTTTCGCCGGGCGCGCTCGCCCTCATGAAGGCGGCCATCGCCAGCGGCCGGGCCGACGGTTTCTACCTCCGTCGCGACGACCGATTCATGGGCGAATCGATGAGCGCGTCGCATTGTCGGCCGTTCCTCCGCCTCTACCGGCGAGCCGGGGCTCGCTGGGATGAGCGCAAACTCGTGCACGAGCACGTGGCCGTACCGGGACGGCACGAGTTGCTGCCCGGGGTCGGGTTGGCCCATTTCGGCTACGACACGGTGGCTGGCTACATGGACAAGCTGAACAAATACTCCGTGCTCAAGGCGCGGATGCGGCATCGCGACGCGCGCGGCTATTCTTTCCTGCGCTTGGTGGGCGCCTTCCCCCTCGGCTTGGTGAAACACCTGTTCTTCCGCCGCATGCTTTTCTCCGGCCCGCGGGGCTGGGTCCGCGCGATGCAAGACGCCTTCTCCATGTTCCTCACCGAGGCCATGTTGCTGGAGCTGGCCCGCCGCGAGCGTTCGGGGCGCTGACCATGCCGACCGCCCCGTTGCTCCGCCGGCCGGTCTTCATCTACGGCAACAATGTCGTCGGTGGCGCGGAGTATATGTTCCTTCGTCGGTCGGAAGCCGCCCGCCGGCTCGGGTTGGAGCCGGTCATCATCACCCCGCCTGGCGCGATGGATGCGAAATACCGCGCGGTCGCGCGCGTGCTGCATGCCCCGCGCCCGTTGCTGGCGAAGGCCGGCGCTTGGCCGGGGCTCAACGCCCGCCTCGTGGGTCAACTGGCCGCCCAGCTCGGGCCTGGCCCGTGGTCGTTTGAGGCCACCGCCATGCCGGGTTTGCATCTAGCCTCATTGTTGGCCGAACGGTTGCCGGGCTCGGATTACGCCTTCTTCGTGATCGGGCCGCAGGCGGCCCCGCGTCACCGCCCGCCCCGCCTTGCGGATCTCATCACCCGCCCCGGGCGGTGGTGGCGTGCCCTGCGCGGCCGGGATTATTACGAGGAGGTCGCGGAACTCGCGGACCGCGGGCGCTTTTTCTCCGTCAACGAGCCCTGCGCCGAGGATGTCGCCCGGCAGTTGGGTCGGCCGGGTTTCCCCGTCGGCCTTCACCCCGTGGTGGTGTTGGCGTCCGCCTCGCCGCCCCCGCCGACGTCCGGCCGTTTTCTTCTCAGTGTCAGCCGCTTGGATGGAACCATGAAGGCCTACGTTGACGGGCTCATCCAGGCTTTGCCCGCCTTGCGCACCCAGGTCCCTGACCTGACCTTGACCATCGTCGGCGACGGTCCCGACCGTGCCCGGTTGGAGGCCTTGGCGCGCCGTCTCGCGCCTGGGGCGGTGACTTTTCTCGGCACGCTCGACAATGTCGCGCTCGCGTCGCTCTACGCGGGGTGCACGGCGTTTGTCGGCATGGGCACCGCTTCGATCGAGGCCGCCTTGCACGGGGCTCCCGTCGTGTTCGCGCTCGAGAGCGAGCCCCGGGCGCTGTCGCCTGGTTACTATGGCGACCCGGCGGTCCTGGGCTTTGGCGAGAAAGTGCCGGGCCAAGGCCAGCATCCTGTCGCCGACTACCTGGCGCGCTTGGTGCAGGACGCCGCTTTCCGCCAGGAGATCGCGCAGCGGGGCCGGGCCCAGGCTGAGTCTCGCCACGGCATCGCCGGACTCGACCAGCGGCTCCGGGTCTTGCTCGCCTCCCCGCCCTCCGTCGGGCCGGTTCTGCCGTGCCCTTGGCCCGCTTGGTCTCGTTTGCTGTTGAACGTGCTCTCGGGCTACGCTTGGCGGCCGTTGGTCAAGGAAGTGCCCTGAGGCGCCTTCACTTGACCTTCACGAAGGTGCGCTTGCCGGCCTGCAGCACGAGCTCACCGGTGGGACGGGAGACCTTGTGTGCGGGGTCCGCGACCTTGTCGTCACCGACCTTGACCGCGCCGCCTTCGATGAGCCGGCGGATTTCCTTCTTGGACGGGAAGAGGCCGGTCGCGGCCAGCAGGTCGACGAGGCCAACCTCGGGGGTGCCGCCGGAGAGGGCTTCCCAAGTGAACTCCGGCATGTCGGTGCGCACGCCCCCCTTCGAAAAGACGTTCTCGAACTCGGCGCGCTCTTTGGCCCCGGCCCCGGGGCCGTGGAATTTGTCGGTCAGGCGGGTCGCGAGCTGCTTCTTGGCCTCCATCGGGTGGAGCGCCTTGAGCGCGGTGAGCTCGTCGGCCGGCGTGAGCAGCAGGAGGTCGTAGTAGACCCACATGGTGGCGTCGGGCACCGACATGATGCGCCCGAACATGTCCTTCGTGCCGTGGTTGAAGGCGATGTAGTTGCCGAGCGACTTGGACATTTTCTTCTCGCCGTCGAGGCCGACGAGCAGGGGCATGCCGAGCACGGCCTGGGGCGGCTGGCCTTCTTGTTCCTGGAGATCCCGGCCGACGAGCATGTTGAACAGCTGGTCGCTCCCGCCGATTTCGATGTCGCACTTCAGCCTGACCGAGTCGTAGCCCTGGAGGAGAGGGTAGAGGAACTCGACGATCGAGATGGGCGTGTTGGAGGCGTGGCGCTTGGCGAAGTCGTCGCGGGCCAGCATCTGGGCGACGGTCATGCGGCGGCTCAGCTGGAGGGCGTCGAGGAAGGACATCTGGCCGAACCACTCGCTGTTGCGGCGGACCTCGGTCTTCTTCGGGTCGAGAATCTGGTAGGCCTGTTCCAGGTACGTCTTGGCGTTCTCCTCGATCTCGGCCTCGGAGAGTACCGGTCGGGTCTCGGATTTACCGGTCGGGTCACCGATGCGGGTGGTGTAGTCTCCGATGATGAGCACCGCTTGGTGGCCGAGCTCCTGGAACTGGCGGAGCTTCTGGAAGACCACCATGTGCCCAAAGGTCAGGTCCGGGCGGGTCGGGTCCACACCGAGCTTCACGCGCAGGGTCTTGCCGGCCTCGAGGCGCTTGAGGATCTCGGCCTCACCGATGAATTTCTCGGTGCGGGATTTCATCACCTTCAACTGTTCCGCGGGGGACATGCCTCCACTCTCCCCGAAGCGAGGGTGGGGGGAAGGAAAAAAGCGGGGGTAACAAAGGGCTAGGGCGAGGGACAGGGTCTGGGCTAGGGTTAGTTAGGGTGAAGGCCCTGGCAGCTTGTAGGCGCTTTCCTGGTCTGGCCAACCGATCAACGGATCAACCTGAGCCGGTCGTCCGTCACCCTCTCTTGCCCTTGGTCGCCGAACCCTCCTAATGAGGGGATGGATCTCGTCCGCGAACTCATCGAGTACGTCAAGCACCCCAGCGTCTCCACCGACCCGGCTTTCAAGGCCGGCATGGATGGCGCCCGTCTGCATATCTGTGGTCTCCTTAAACAAGCCGGGCTGGAGGTCGAGGTCGTCCCGACCCCCTTGCATCCCATCGTGCTCGCCCGTCGCCGCGGTCCGGCCGAATGGCCGCACGTCGTCCTCTACGGTCACTACGACGTCCAGCCGGCCGACCCGCTGAACCTTTGGACCACGCCGGCCTTCGAGCCCGTCGTCCGCGATGGCAAGGTCTGGGGCCGCGGTACCGCCGACAACAAGGGGCCGCACCTCGTCTCCGTGGTCGCCTTGACGCGCCTTCTCCGGCGCCGGCCCGACCTTCCGCTGCGCATCACCTTCCTCATCGAGGGCGAGGAGGAGATCGGCTCCCCGAGTTTTCCGGAATTCCTACATAACCATAAGGCTGAACTCACCGAGGCCGACTGCGTGGTGCTGTCCGACACGGCTTCGCCGACTTCCGATCAGATCGTCATCACCACCGGCCTGCGCGGCATCATCGGTCTGGAGGTCGGCCTGACCGGCCCGCGTTCCGACCTGCATTCCGGCCTGCACGGCGGCGCGGTCTACAACCCGATCCAGGCGCTGGCCGAGCTCTGCGCCTCGCTGCACGATGCGGACAACGCCGTCACGATCGACGGGTTTTACGATGGAGTCCAGCAGCCCGAGCGCTGGGAACGGGAACAGCTGGCCAAGCTGCCGATGAACGAGGACGAGTACCGTCGCTTCCTTGGCGTCGATGAGCTCCATGCCGCGCCCGGGCTCAACGGGCTCGAGGCCGTCCGGTTCGCCCCGACGCTCGAGTTCAATGGCATCGGCGGCGGCTACCAAGGCAAGGGGTCCAAGACCGTCATCCCCTCCAAGGTCTTCGCCAAGATCACCTGTCGCCTCGTCCCCGGCCAAGACCCGGTCTTCGTGCATCGCAAGGTGGCCGAGGCGGTCCGCGCCCGTGCCCCGAAAGGCGTGCGCGTCGATATCCAGGAGATGCAGGGCAACGGCGCCTACTACGTTTGCCCGCCCGACCGGCCGAACACGCCGAAAGATCAGAACCCGGTGCTGGCGCGGGCGTTCCGGGAGGCGGACAAGGCCATCGGGGAGGCTTTCGGCAAGCCCCCGCTCTACCTGCGCGAGGGCGGCAGCGTGCCGATCATCGGCGACATCCGGCGCGAGACGGGGCTCGATTCCGTCATGATCGGGCTCTTCACCCCCGACTCCAACTTGCACGCGCCCGACGAGAATTTCGAGATCCGCATGGCGGAACGAGCGGTGACGGCCTACGAGTTGCTGCTTGAGCGACTCGCGGGGACGCCGCGGCGCTGAGGGGTCCACGCCTTGCCCTGTCGCCCCATGCCCACGCTCAGCGTCGCCCTGATCACCTATAACCAGGAGGCTTTCGTCGCGGAGGCGCTCCACTCGTTGTTGACCCAAGACCACCCGGGATTCGAGCTGGTCCTCGCCGATGATGCGTCGACCGACCGCACCCGGGAAGTCATCGAAGCCACCCTGGCCGCCTACCCGCACCCGCATATCCGCGTGGTCCGCGCCTACCGTCCGGCCAACGGCGGCGTCCTGAATAACGTCAACGGCGCGATGGCGGCCTGCACCGGCGAGGTCATCGTGGCTGCGGCCGGGGACGATATTTCGGAGCCGACGCGACTGCGGGTGATCGAGGAAGCGTTCCTCGACCCGACCGTCCAACTCGTCTGCACCAATTACCAGAAGGTCGACGTTTGGGGCCGTCCGTTCGGGACGCCGCCGCCCAAGCCCGCCGGTGGCCGTTTTTCGCATCGCACCCACCCCCGCTTCTACGGGGGGGCCCCGGTTTGCGGGGCTACGGCCGCTTACCGTGCCTCCCTGTTCCGTGATTTCGGGCCGATGCAGATGGGTACCCATGGCGAAGACAACTGTTACTGGATCCGCGCTTTGCTGCGGGGCGTCATCCATTACGACGACCGACCTTTGCTTCGGTGGCGACAGCATGGGGCCAACCTCTCCAATAGCGCGGCGGAGGGCTTCGTGACCCCGGAATCCCGGGCCCGCCACCTCCGCTGGTTGCAGGCTCACGAGACGATGGGCCCGCAGTGGGAGCGCGATACCCGCCTCGCGGTGGAACGCGGCTGGGTGTCGCGTTGGCAGGGCCGCCGAGTCCTGGCGATGTCCCGCCGGGAATGCGCCCGCTGGGCCGTCTATCGTTGCACATTAGACATCGCCGCTTGGTCCGAATGGATCGCCGCCGCCCAGCCATTGTTCTGGTCCTTCCGCTGGGGTTTCCTCTTTCGTTCGCTCAAGCAGCGGGTGAGCGAGCGGCGGCGTGAACGTCTCTGGAGCTGGTGGGCCAGGGTGCGCGTCGGCTGAACGGATAACCGCGATTAAATGGCGGTTTTCGACGTCGACGGCTCGTTCTCGGGAGGTTTTCCCTTTCGCCAAGCCCGATAAGTCCTAAACCTTGGAGCCTCCACCATGGCTGTCTTCCGCAAACGTACCCACACCCCGACCCCGAAGAAGAAGGACATCCCGGCGGGTCTCTGGACCAAGTGCCCGCAGTCCGGCGAGATGGTCTACACCAAGGACCTCGAGGCCAACTGGAACGTCTTCCCGGGCAGCGGCTACCATGAGCGACTTTCGACCAAGCGCCGGATCGCCCTGCTCATCGACGACGGCTCCTGGAAGGAGACCGACGCCAAGCTCACCTCCAAGGACCCCTTGAAGTTCACCGCCGGCGGCTCGTACCCGGAAAGGCTCGTGCAGCACCAGAAGAAGTCGGGTCTCCGCGACTCGGTCGTCTGCGGGCATGGCTTGATGGACGGCCTGCCGGTCTCCCTCGCGATCATGGACTTCTCGTTCATGGGCGCCTCGATGGGCTCCGTCGCCGGCGAGAAAGTCACCCGGGCCATCGAGCGCGCGATCAAGATGAAGTGCCCCTGCGTGGTGGTCTGCGCCTCCGGTGGCGCCCGCATGCAGGAAGGCATCCTTTCCTTGATGCAGATGGCCAAGACCAGCGCCGCCCTCGCCAAGTTGCGGACGGCTGGCCTGCCGTACATCGCAGTGCTGACGAACCCGACCATGGCGGGCGTGATGGCGAGCTACGCCACCTTGGGCGACGTGATCGTCGCGGAGCCCGCCGCGCTCATCGGCTTTGCCGGCGCCCGCGTGATCAAGGAGACCACGAACCAGGACCTTCCCGACGGCTTCCAGACTTCCGAGTTCCTCCTCAAGCGCGGCTTGATCGACATGATCGTCCACCGCAAGGAGATGAAGGCCAAGCTCGCCAGCCTTCTGCGCGCCCTCGCCCACCGCAAGGTGAAGGTCAAGGCGACCAAGCGCCGGGCGGCCTGAGCCTCGGCGAAGCGGCTATGGCTTCCGCCGCCACCCTCCGTTGGTTGACGGGCTTGCGCAACCTCGGCTCCCGCCTCGGCACCGAGCGCATGGCCGTCTTGGCCGAGCGCCTCGCCCACCCGGAGCGCGCCGCGCCGTGCTTCCATGTGGCGGGCACCAATGGCAAAGGTTCCACCTGCGCCATGATCGAGGCGATCCAGCGCGCCCATGGCCGGCGTACCGGCCTATACACCAGCCCGCACCTCATCGCCATCGGCGAACGCATCCAGGTCGACCGGCGCCCGTTGTCCGATGCCCGCGTGGTCGAGCTGGCCGAAATCCTCCGGCCGCACCACGCCGCCATCGCCGCGACGGCGCCCGACCTCGCCCCGACGTTCTTCGAGCTCATCACCGCCGCGGCCTGGATCGAGTTCGCGTTGCGACGCGTCGACGTGACGATCCTGGAGACCGGGCTCGGCGGGCGCTTGGACGCCACGAATACCTGCCAGCCCGAGGTCTGCGTCATCACCTCGATCGGGCTCGACCACCAGGAATACCTCGGTCCGACCTTGGCGGCCATCGCCGGGGAGAAGGCGGGCATCCTCAAGCCCGGCGTCCCCGCGGTCATCGGGTATGTCCCGGCGGAGGCGGAGCTCGTCATCGCCGCGCGCGCCCAGGAGGTCGGCGCTCCGTTGCGCTGGCTCAAGGATTATTTCCCGGACGGCCTGCCTGAGACCAACTTGGTCGGCGAGCATCAGCGGGCCAACGCCGGGCTCGCCCTGCTCGCCTGTGAGTTGGCGACCGAGTTGCCGATGGAAGCCGCGACCGCCCGGGCGGCGTTGCGTCAGGTCGATTGGGCCGGGCGCTGGCAACGGTTGACGCTCGCCGATGGCCGCACCTTGATCGTCGATGGCTCCCACAACGAGGAGGGGGTCCGCGCCATCGCCCCGCTGCTCGCCGCCTGCCCGTCCCCGACCGTGGTCGTCGGGGCGCTTGGCGTCGACCGCGCCCGCGACCTGCTCGCCCAAGTCGCGCCGCTCGCCGCGCGTTTGCTCCTCGTCGCCCCGGACAACGAGCGCGCCTGTCGGCCGGAACAACTCGCCGCCCTCGTCCCGTCCGGGATCCGGGCGGAGGTGGCCCCGTCGACGGTCGCCGAACTTTTCCCTGCGCCCGGCGTCTGCGTCGCCCCGGGCGACCCGGTCGTCGTCCTCGGCTCACTGTACCTGGTGGGCGAGGTCCTCGCTCGCTTCCACGGCGGGCCTTTACCGGCGACGGACCTCCAAGATCGGCTGCCGCCCACCTCATGAGCGATTTTAGTTTTGTCCCGCCTGGCAGCACGCCTCCCAAGGTTGACCCGGCCGATTTGCCCCACTGGTTGCTCGAGGAGGACGCCGACTACCTGGTATTCGACAAGCCAGGTTGGCTCGTCTGCCACCCGTCCAAGAATGGCCCGTGGTCCTCGCTCGTCGGCGCCGTGAAGGAGTGGCGCGGGCTGGAGGTCCTGCACCTCGTGAGCCGGCTGGACCGCGAGACGAGCGGTATCATCCTGATCGCCAAACATTATGAGGCGGCCTCCGCCGCGCAGACCGCGATGGAGCGTCGCTGGGTCACCAAGACTTACTATGCCTTGCTCAAGGGGGTCCTGCCGGAACCGATCATGGTCGACCAGCCGCTCGGGCCCG
The DNA here is from genome assembly GCA_014193315.1 of Verrucomicrobiota bacterium. Classification (GTDB taxonomy): domain Bacteria; phylum Verrucomicrobiota; class Verrucomicrobiia; order Opitutales; family UBA953; genus UBA953. The sequence continues at coordinate 127,210 of BJHS01000002.1, read as the reverse complement.
ATGAGACGAGCGAGGTCGTGGTGAAGACCGCCGTGCGCGAGGGGCCCGGCAGCTTACCCTCGGCCACCTTCTTCGAGCCGGTCCTCGCGAACGCCGGTTATGTGCTCGCCCGCGTCCAGCCGCACACGGGCCGCAAGCATCAGATCCGGGCCCACGCGCTTTGGCTCGGCTGCCCGGTCGTGGGTGATAAGATGTACGGTGGCGACGACACGCTCTTCCTCGAGTTCATCGCGCATGGTTGGACGCCGCGGCTCGCCAAGCACCTCGAGATGGGCCGTCAGGCGCTGCATGCCGCGCGGCTCGATTTCCGCTCACCGAAGCTGACGCGGGTCTTCGCGGCGCCCCTGGCCGCCGACATGCGCGCCTTTGTGCTCGGCCCGATGGGCTGCACCGAGGCGCAGTTGGCTGCGGCGTTGACCTGTTGATCGGTCGGCCCGTTGGCCAGGCGAGTCGGCGGGGAGGCGTTGGGCCTCGGCTGCCCTCACCCGTGGGCCAGAGCGGCGGCGTCGACGTGGTGCGCGCCCGCGGCGCGCAGGGTCGCCGCGCATGCGTGCAAGGTCGCGCCGGTCGTCAGGACATCGTCCAGGATGACGTAGCGCCGCTCCGGGTCGATGGCCCTGCCTGGCGCCAGTCGGAAGGCCCGCCGGACATTGGCCCGACGTTCCTGACGATCGAGGCGGGTCTGCGAGATGGTTGCGTCGGGTTTGACCAGAAGCGGGGCGAAGGTGCAGCCTGGCAGGCGCGGCGCGAGCCAGGCGGCGACTCGCTCGGCTTGATTATATCCCCGTTCCCTTTGTCGCCCGGCATGCAGCGGCACCGGCACAAGGACCGCACCCATGAGGTGACGCCGAAAGAGCGTATCCGTCAGCGCCACCTCGGCTAAATCGTCGACGAGCCACGGCCGCCCACCGTATTTGATCAGGTGGATGATTTCCCGGACGGGTCCGCGTGCCCGGAAGGGACAGACCGCCCGGCCGAAGGCGGGATGCAAGCCGAGACAGTGCGGGCAGGTCCGGTCGTCTTCCAGCGTCCCGTCGAAAGGATGGCCGCAACGCAGGCAGCGGGGATCGGCGATCCGGGCTAACTCCAAGGCTCCCGCCTCCGAGAGATGCCGGCGCGGGCCAGCTTCCATCGGCCGCTGGGTGACCACGCAGTCGCGGGGGAAAATCAGATCGACCAGCCCACGGTCGAGGTCATCGAGCAGTGCCATCGACCTCGGCCTCCAGCCAAGCCTGTTTCCGCCCCGCGCCCCAAGCGAAACCTCCGAGACCATCCGCCGCGACGACCCGGTGGCAGGGGATGATTCCGGCCAGTGGGTTGGCGCCGAGGGCGGTGCCGATCGCCTGCGCCGAGCGGCACCCGACGGCTTGGGCCAATTGACCGTAAGTCCGCCTTTGGCCTGCGGGGATACGGCGACAGGCCTGCCAGACGCTGAGCTGAAAGGCGGTGCCATAAGCGCGCATGCGGACGATGGTGGGCAGGGGCCCGGTGACCACATCTCCGCCGAGGTCCTGCCACCATCGACGGGCCGCGGCGACGGGGAGGGGCGTCCGGTAGACGAGCTCACCATCGGGGGTCACGGCTTCCGTCATCCCGGCGCGGACGCCGACCCGGACGGGGCCGAGGGTGCGGGCGGAGGAGAGAGACCAGGCCGGAGGCATGAGCACAAAATGCGTTTGCCCGTCGGAGGGTTCAACCCAAGGTTTCCTTCAGACCATGGCTTTCAATTTCGACAGCTGCCCTGAACGCGCCGGCACGGACAGCACCAAGTGGCACAAGTACCCCAACAAGTACCCCAACAAGGACATCATCCCTTGCTGGATCGCCGACATGGATTTCATGTCGCCGCCCGCGGTGATTGACGCCGTTCAAGCTCGCGCCGCCCACGGCGTCTTCGGTTACCCGGCGCAGCGTGACGGCGTGTTCGCCTCGGTCGTCAACCATGTGCGCCGCCGCCATGGCTGGGAAATTAACCCCGAGTGGGTCACGTTCATGTGCTCGCTCGTCCCCGGCATCCATGCGACCATCCGGGCCGCCTCCAAGCCTGGCGAGTCCGTCGTCACCACCGCCCCGGTCTACCCGCCTTTCCTCAGCGCCCCGGTCATCTCGGAGCGCCACCCCATCAAATTGGAGATGGTCTTCGTCGATGGTCGCTGGACCTTCGACTGGGCGGCGCTTGAGGCTGCCTGCGCGCAGCCGCACACCAAGGTACTCCTGCTCTGCAACCCATACAACCCGCTCGCTCGGGTCTTCGACCGCACGGAGCTCGATCGCCTTGCCGCGCTCGTCCGGAAGCACGACCTCACGGTGTGCTCCGACGAGATTCACTGTGACCTTGTGCTCGACCCCGCTGCGAAGCATCTCGTCTTCGCCGCGTTGGGCGAGGATATCGCTGCCCGTACCGTGACGCTGATGGCGGCGAGCAAGACCTTTAATATCGCGGGATTAACCTGTGGCTTTGCCATCATTCCCGACGCTGGCTTGCGCACCCGCTTTCGCCGGGTCCTGCAGGGCCTTTCGCTCGACCAGAACATGTTCGGGTTGGTAGCCACGCAGGCGGCCTTCGATCACGGGGAAGCTTGGCGTCTCGAGTGCGTCGATTACCTGCGCGGCAACGTCGACCTTATTGAGGCGGAATTAAAGGGCATGCCGGGCGTCGTCCTGCGCCAGCGCCCGCAGTCGAGTTTCCTCGCCTGGTTCGACGTCACCGCACTCGGGTTCGAGGACCCGCACGCGGAGTTCGAGCAGGGCGGCATCGGCTTCAGCAATGGCGCCGACTTCGGTGGCCCGGGCCACGTGCGCCTGAACTTTGGTTGCCCGCGCGAGCGGCTGCGCGAGATCCTCCGCCGCATGAAAGCAGTCGTGGCGCGCGCACCCGGTCGACGTTCCTGATGCTTCCCGCCGCCCGCGCTCCCTGGTGGGCTTGGCCCGCGATGGTTTCGTTGGATGGTGTCGCCTTCGTCTTGCTCGCCCGCGAACTCGCGGCCCCGGGGTCGTGCTGGACCCTAGGGACCCTTGCGACCGCCTGGCTGCTCTGGTGTGGTTGCGGGCTGGAGCGTTGGCTCGACGCCCGCTGGTTCCCCGCGTCCACCCACACGTGGCGGCATCGTTTCCACGCCCGGCATGGCTGGACGTTCCTCGCGGTCGGCGCCTTGACCGCCGCCGCGCTTTTCATCGCCCTGATCTGGGCGGGTCCGGACGGCGAAGTCCCCGGGGGAGGTCGCTTCTTCGAGGGGCTCGGCCTCCGGGGCGCGGCCAGCGGTCTGGTCGTCATCTTCTGCGCGCGTTGGCTAGCCGAAGTCTGGGCCCTCCGAATCGGTTTGGTCGCGCTGTTGCTGGCGTCCTTCGTGGTCAGCGCGATGCCGACCCCGTCCGTCGCCGCCTTCCTCTCCGTCTTCCTGCTCGCGGCCACCAACCTCCTCGCCCATCGCCGGATCGAGCTGGGGTCGGAAACCTCCCTCGACCGTTTCGTGCCTTGGTTAGCCGCCGCGGGTTGCCTAGCTTGTCTGTTGCTCGGATCCGCCGACGCGCGCTGGCTGGGTGGCGCTTGTCTGGTCGGTATCCTCAGCCTCTGCTGGGAGCCGGCTTCGTCCGGGGTAGACCCGGAGTATCGCCGCGCCTCGATCGATGGCTGGGTCTTGATCACCCTCGCGGTATTTTGCCTCCGTCGATTGCTTTAAACCTTCAGCCGCGGTTACCGCTGCGCGGGACATGACTGGCGCCCGGCGCCCGCCCGTGGTCGCGCGGCGGTGGTCGTTGGGCGGCACGGCGGACGCCTTGGAGGTGGCGGTCCAGTTCCTCGCATTGGGCCAGCAAGCCCCGCGCCTCGCGTTCACCGAGGGCGCCCGAAAGTTCGGCGACCTTGACCCGCGTGTACAGCTCGGCGCAACCGCTGAGCGCCAGGTCCCAGTCTTCCGGCTCGGACGGGACGGCCTCGTGGGCCGCGGCGAGCGCGCAGGCGAGGTGGAGGCCTTCGCGTTGCAGGTCCTCGCCTTGCCGGCGGTGATCGGCCGGCCACGGTTGCCGGAAGAGCTGTGCCGCGAGCAGGACGCCTTTCTGCCAGGTGACGAAAGTGGGGAGCAGGGGTTTTTCCATGCGGCCGATTCCGGCCGGCGAACTGGCGCGGACAAGCGCGCACCCGTGGGGTCGATCCCCTGGGAGGTTCCGCGGGGCGGCGGCCGAGGTCGCCGGCGCTTAGGCGCGGCCCGCGAGCGCAAACGTCGCCGCCAAGCAGGCCAAGGCGGCGTTCTCGGCGCGTAGCACCGTGGGGCCCAGCACGACGGGGCGGAAGCCCGCGCGACGAGCCGCCGCCAGTTCGTCCGGCGTCAGGTCGCCTTCGGGCCCGATCAACCAGGTCACCGCGCGAACCCCGCGGAGGTCGACTTTACCGACGGGTTCCGCATCGTATTCCAGGGAGCCAGCGAGCCGCAGTTCGTCCGCCGCACACGGAGGCAGCGTCGCGAGCCATTCGGCGAAACGCACCGGCGCGGCGATCGTGGCCTGCCAGGGATTGCCCGATTGCTTGCAGGCCTCGGCCGCCTGCTGGGTCCAGCGCACGCGCTTTGCCGCCGCGCGTTCCGCGTCGAGCTTCACCTCGCAGCGGGCCGTTTCGAGCGGGACAATCATTGCCGCCCCCGCCTCGCAGGCCGTCCGGACTAGGTCATCCATCGTGCCTCCCTTGGGCATGCCTTGGGCGACGGTGATTGTCGGTCGGACCGGGTCCGCCTGGCGCACGCGCAGAATCTCCACCGCGGCGCCCGCGGGGTCGGCGCTCAGCAGCTTCGCCTCGGCGAGCAGGCCGTGACCGTCAAGGAGCACGAGCGCGTCGCCCCGCCGGGCACGGAGGCTGCGCACGAGGTGTGAACTTTCCTCCTTGGAGAGGACGACCTGGCGGACGCCTTCGGCGGGGGCGGCCTCGATCCAGACGCGCAGCGGGCTCATGGGGCGAGGGCGACCGGGCGGTCGTACGAGGGGTCCCAGTCTTTCCAGACCGTTTCATAACCGTGGGCGCGCAGCATCGCGGCGACCTCCGCCGGCGAGCGGTCGTCCTCGATCGCGAACTGTTCGAGCGAGGCTTCGCGGCCTTCGGCGTAGCCGCCCGGGTTCGTGTGCGAGCCAGCGCTCATCGCCGTCACGCCGACGCGGCAGGCATGGTCGCGGAATTTCCGGCTCTCGCGCGTGCTCAGCGTGAGCTCGACCTCCCCGCTCAGCAGGCGGAAGGCGCAGATCGCCTGGACGAGGTCGCGGTCGGTCATCTCGACCTTCGGTTGCAGCTCGCCTTCGTGCGGGCGGATGCGCGGGAACGACACGCTGAAACGGCTTTGCCAATGCTGGCGCTCGAGCCAGCGGAGGTGGAGGGCGGTGAAGAAACACTCCGCGCGCCAGTCCTCGAGGCCGAAGAGCGCGCCGAGCCCGATCTTGTGGACGCCCGCGGCGCCGACGCGGTCGGGCGCGTCGAGGCGGTAGGCGAAGTCGGACTTCCGTCCCTTGGGATGGTGGACGTGATAGGTCTCCCGGTGATACGTCTCCTGGTAGACGAGGACGGCGTTGAGGCCATGTCGGCGGAGCTCGGCGTACTCCGCGGTCTCCATCGGCTGGACCTCCAGCGACAGCGAGGAGAAATGGGGGCGCAGCAGGTCGAGTGCTTGGACGAAGTAGGGGAGCTCGACCTTGTTCGACTCACCGGTCAGCAGTAGGAGGTGGTCGAAGCCCAGCTGCTTGAGCGCGCCGGCCTCGCGGAGGATCTCCGCTGGGTTGAGCGTGCGCCGCGGGACCTTGTTGCCGGCCGAGAAGCCGCAGTAGGTGCAGATGTTCTGGCACTCGTTGGAAAGGTACGCGGGCGCGAAGAGCTGCATCGTGCGGCCGAAGCGGCGCACCGTCCGCTCATGGCTCAGGCGGGCCAGCCGTTCGAGGTGCGGGGCCGCCGCGGGGGAGATCAGGGCCTGGAAGCCCGCGAGGTCGACTTGGTCCGTCTCGGCGCGCGCGAGCGCCTGGAGCACGTCCGCCTCGGTTTTCGCCTGGATCGCGGCGAGGACCTCGTCCCACGGGTGGGCGGCATGCACGGACTCAAAGGACATCGGCCGGTACTGTGGGCCAAAACCTCCGTAGGGCAAGGGTTCGCGCCGACTCAGAGCGTCGCGGCGTAGCCGGCGGCGTCGAGGAGGCCGGCCAGTTCCGCCGGGTTCGTCACCTTCACCTTGATCATCCAGGCGCCACCATACGGTTCGCGGTTCACGAGGTCCGGGGTGTCGTTCAAGGCGCCGTTGGCCTCGAGGATTTCGCAGGCCACGGGGCTGTAGAGGTCGGAGGCCGCCTTGACGGACTCGACCGCGCCGAACACGGCGCCGGTCGCGAAGGTCTTGCCGGTTTTCGGCAGGTCGATGAACGTCACGTCGCCGAGGGCGGCCTGCGCATGGTCGGTGATGCCGATGGTGGCGGTGCCGTCCGCGGCGACGCGGATCCACTCGTGGTCCTTGGTGTAGCGGAGGTCGGCGGGGACGTTGCTCATGGCGATGGGGTAGGGAGGCGCGCGGGTGTTTTCAACCCTTCACTTCACGAAGGGCTCGACAGCGATCCGCAGCGGGAGGCGGTTCCCGCGGATGTCCACGGTCAATTCGCCGGAGCCGGCGAAGCCGGCCGCGATCAGGGCGGTGCCGATCGGCTTGTTCAAGGTCGGGGAATGGGTCCCCGAGAGCACTTCCCCGACGAGGATATCGCCCACGTAGACGGGGGCGCCTGGGCGGGCGATGCGGCGGTCATCGAGCGAGAAAAGGATGACCGACGAGGCTGGGCCGCCTTCCGCTTGGCGGCGGAGCGCTTCGCGCCCGACGAACTCATCCTTGCCAAATTTGACCGTCCAACCCAGGCCGGCCTGGATAGGGGAGATCCGCTCGGAGATCTCGTGCCCGTAGAGCGGGTAGTTGGCCTCGAGGCGGAGCGAGTCGCGCGCGCCCAGCCCGGCGGGCACGAGCCCGTGCGGCTTGCCCAACTCGAGCAACGTGCGCGCGACTTGGGTGGCGGAGGCCGCGGGAAGGTAGATCTCGAAGCCGGCCGAGCCCGTGTAGCCCGTGCGGGAGACCACGCACCCGGAGGCGCCCGCGACTTCGCCGACGGCGAAGCCGAAGCGCTTGATCGTCCCGAGCGGCAGGGAGGTCGCCAGGCCGAGGATGCGTTCGGCGAGCGGCCCTTGGAGCGCGAGCTGCGCCCACGCGGCGCACTCGTCGAGCACCTCGACCTTGAACGGCCCGATCAGCGAGCGCATCCAGGCGATGTCCTTGGCGGCGTTCGAGGCGTTGAGGCAGATCAGGAACTCGGTCTCGGAAAAACGGTAGACGATCAAGTCGTCGACGCAGCCACCGTCGGGCTGGCACATGACGGTGTAGCGGGCCATGCCGGGGCGGATCGACGCCATGTCGTTCGTCATGATGCGGTCGAGGAAGGCCGCGGCGTCGCGACCGCGCACGCGGGCCTCGCCCATGTGCGAGACGTCGAAGAGGCCGGCGGCCTTGCGGACGGCTTGGTGCTCCTCGATGATGCCCGTGTACTGCACGGGCATCTCCCAGCCGGCGAAGGGGACGAGGCGCGCGCCGAGTTCGACGTGGAGCGCGTGGAGAGGCGTGCGGGCGGGCGTTTCCGACATGCCCCCACGGTGTCCGAGCCGGCCCAGCCTTCCAACAAAAAAGCCCGGCGTCGCCGCCGGGCTTTGCTTCCGAGGGACCGGAGGATTACTGGCCGAGTTCCTGACGGAACTTGGCGAGCTGTTCCTTGAACTCCTCGTTGGTGATCGCCTTGGTGCGCTTGCGGTTCTCGAGGAGGGCGACGCGGGTGTTGAGCTCGGCGTAGGCTCGCTTCTTGGCTTCGGCCTTGGCGGCAGCGGCATCCAGGCGGGCTTCAGCGAGGGTCTTCTCGGCGGACTCGGCCTTGGTGGCGGCTTCGGACTTGGCGTCTTCCAGCGCCTTGGCGGCGGCCTTGGTGGCTTCGGCGAGCTTGGTCTCGGCCTCGGCCTTGACCTCGGCGAGGGCCTTGTCGGAGGAGGCTTTGGCTTCCTCGGCGGCCTTGGCGGCGCTTTCCTTGGCTTCCTTCAGCGCCTTCTCGGCGTTGAGGGCGGCGTCGGCGGCCGACTTCTCGATGGAGGAATATTTCTCGGCGGCTTCCTTGAGCTTGCCGTTGGCTTCGGCGAGGGCCTTCTCGGCGGCCTCGGCGGCGGCCTTGGAGTTCTCGGCCTTGGCTTCTTCAAACTGCTTGTTGAGGGCGGCGAGGGCTTTCTCCGAGGCCTTGGCGGCGTCGGCGGCTTGGTCGGCGGAAACTTCCTTGGCCTTGGCGAGTTCCTTCGCGGCGTCGGACTTGGCGTCCTCGAGCTGGCGGGTCAGGGCGTCGATGTTCTTCTGGGCGGCCTTGGCGGCGTCGGCGTTGGCGTCATTGGCTTCTTCCTTGGCCTTGGCGACGGCCTTGACGCCGTCGGACTTGGCGTCCTCGAGCTGGCGGGTCAGGGCGTCGATGTTCTTCTGGGCGGCCTTGGCGGCGTCGGCGTTGGCGTCATTGGCTTCTTCCTTGGCCTTGGCGACGGCCTTGTCGAGGTTGGCCTTGGCGGCGTCACGCTCTTCCTGGGCCTTGCCCACGGCCTGCTTTTGTTCCTCGAGGGACTTCTGGATCTCGGCGAGCGACTTAGCGGCTTCGGCCTTGGCGTCGGCCACGCCGGTGTTGGCGATGCGGGCAATCTCTTCGGCGCGGGCGGCGAGCGCCTTGAGCACGTTGGCGGAGCCGCTCTGGGCCTCCTGCAGGCTCTTCAGTTCAGTGGCGATGGAGGCTTCGATTTCCGCGACGCGCTCCGTGGCAGGCTTGCCGCCGGTGGCGGGCTTGTTGGCGGCGTTGGCCTTGTCGAGGTTGGCTTGGGCGGCGGCGAGCTTGGCGTCGGAGGCGGCGAGCGCCATGGCGATCTCGCCCTTGGCGGCTTCGACCTGGGCGGCGGCAGACTGGGCGGCGCCGGCTTCGACCTTGTTCAAAAGGGATTGGCGACGGGCTTCGAGGGCTTCGAGGGTCGCCTGGCCCTTGGCCTTGACTTCGGCGGCTTCGGCGACGGCCCCCGCGAGGGCGACCTCGGCCTCGGTGACCTGAGCGGAGGCCTTGGCGTCGGCGTTCTCCGAACCCGCGGCGGCCTTGGCCTGGTCGAGTAATTTCTGGAGGCCTGCGACCTTCTGGGTCGACTTGGCTTCCTGCGCGGCCGCGGCCTGCTTGACCTTGGCGACGGCGTCCTGGACGGCGGCGATGCTGGCCTTCACGGAGCTCGGCGAGCCCGGGTCTTCGCCGTTGGTGGCGTTCTTGAGATTCTTGAACTCGGCGGCATCGCCTTCCGGCACCGCGGTGTCATCGGCGCCCGGCAACTTGGTCAGGGTGACGACGATCTTATCGATGAAACCATAGTCTAGGCCGTCCTTCGTGTTCTGGAGCGAAGGCTTCAGGTAACGCACTTCGCCTTCGTAGCCGCCCTTGCCCACTTCCAGCTTGTAGTCGGCGCTGCGGTCGAGCGAGACGTCGGCCGGCGTGCGGCCAGAAGCGACGCCGTTGAGGCGAATCGCCGCTCCCTGAGGGTTGGAGTTGATGGACACGACCTCGACGAGGGCCGGGTCGATCGAGGGGGTGCAACCGGTGATGGCGGCACAGAGGACGAGGAGGGAGACGGAGATGCGCATGAGTACGGGGTCTAGGGGGCTCATTCCGTGCAAAATCCCTCTGGGTTCAACCCCTAAAGTCAGGCCACCCAAGGTTGACACGCCCACCGGCTCGGCAAGGCTTCGCGGTACGGAAAATCGGCCAGCATAGCTCAGTTGGTAGAGCAGCCGCCTTGTAAGCGGCAGGTCGTCGGTTCAATCCCGACTGCTGGCTCCATTTCCCGCCCAGACCCGATTATTAAGGCCCCTTCGGGGCCTGTCGGAGCGCCCCTGCCATGGTGACAAAGGGTTTGATCCGCGCCACCTCGTGGACCCGGACCATCGCCGCCCCTTGGGCGATGCCCCAGACCGCCGTGGTCGCGGTGCCGTCATGGCGGCCGAGGGGATCGGGTTGATTAAGTACCAGGCCGAGGGTCGACTTTCGGCTGGTTCCCAGGAGTACGGGGAAGCCGAGCCCGGCGAACCTCTCGAGGTTGCGCACCATCATGAGATTCTGGGCGGGGGTTTTGCCAAAGCCGAAACCAGGGTCGATCCAGACCTGTTCGGCCTTCATGCCGTTGGCGAGGGCGCGGTGGAGCAGGCCGCGGACTTCGCCGAGGATTTCCGGCCAGAAGTCCACGGCGATGGCCTCTTTCCGGCGATGCATGAGGATCAGCGGGCACCCGAGCTGGGCGCAGGCTTTAGCCATCGGCGACGCCTGTTGATAGGCCTCAAACCCGCCCCCCTCGACGTCATTGACGACGTCGACGCCCGCGGCCACGCAGGCGCTCGCCACCGCCGCCTTGTAGGTGTCGACGGAGAGCGGGGCCATGGGTAAGCGGCGGCGGATCGCGGCGATGGCCGGCAAGAGACGCGCGAGCTCGGTGTCGGCCCCGACCGGGGTCGCGCCAGGTCGGGTCGACTCCGCCCCGAGGTCCAAGATGTCCGCCCCTTCAGCGATGAGTTGCTCGGCTCGCTCGGCCACGGACTCAGCCGTGGGCAGCTGGCCGCCATCCGAGAAGGAGTCCGGGGTCACGTTCAGGATCCCCATGATGAGGGGGCGGGCCTGCCAGTCGGGGAGAGGGCGTTGATGCGGGCTTTGCCAAGACATCTCAGGGAGGGGTTATGTCGCCCCCGCCGGCGGCGCAACCCCAAGCCGCTCGAGGCTGCGATTTAGGGGTAGAAGGGGGGAGGGGGCCGCTTATTAGGGGGATTGATGGGAATTAAATTACATAAACTATTAACAATCAATAACTTAATAATCATAATGGCGAGCGTGTGTTGCGAAAAGCAGACTTTGCCTTGTCTCAGGTGGCGGGGGCTTGCAAATGACATTCTTTTTACGAAGTTTCCAGCGTCCGAAAATCCTCCCTTTATGTTTTCACGTATCATCAGCCGGGTCGGCCTGTTTGCCGTTCCGCTTCTCGCCCTGGTCTTGGCCGGTTGCTCCAAGGCCGCCCTCACGGTCCGCCAATCGACCTTGGACCCGAAGGGCCCGGTCGCTCAGGTGCAGTATGATGTTTTCATGGACACCGTCTGGTTGGTGCTGGTGCTGTTCTTCCTCGTCGGCGGCTTGCTCGTGTATGCGGTGATCCGTTTCCGCGCCCGCCCCGGTGACGACACGACCCCGATCGTCGAGGAAGGCCACGGCAACCCCTTGGTCGAGGTCGGTTTAATCACCGCCTCCATCGGTTCCCTGGTGTTCATCGCGATCCCGACCCTGAGCGCGATCTGGTACACCGATGACGTCCCGGTCGAAGCCGTGCCGAAGTCCAAGCTCGCCGCTTGGTATGCGCCCGCCGCCGGAGCGCCCGCCCTCGACAACGCCGTCGCCGAGCAAGTCCTGGAGATCGACGTCATCGGCAAGCAGTGGTGGTTCCGTTTCGAATACCCCCAGCTGGGTCTCACGAATGACGCGAAGCATTCCGTCCCGAACGAACTGGTGATCCCGAAGGGCGTCGCCGTCCGCATCAACCTGCGCTCCGAGGACGTCATCCACTCCTTCTGGATCCCGAAAATCGCCGGCAAGGTCGACCTCATGCCCGGCCGCAAGAACCACCTGTGGATCCAGGCCGACCAGGTCGGTCATTACTACGGCCAGTGCGCCGAGTTCTGCGGCGATTCGCATGCCTACATGCTCTTCCGCTGCGAAGTCCTCGAGCCCGCTGAGTTCGCGAAGTGGGTCGCCGCCCAGAAGCAGGACGCCGCCCCCGTCGCCGCCGGTTCCAAGGCCGAGCAGGGCAAGAACCTCTTCGCCGTGAAGAGCTGCGTGATGTGCCACAATGTCGGCGGCCACTTCGGCGCCGGCGCCTTCGGCCCCGACCTCACGCACCTCGCCTCCCGCAAATCCCTCGCCGGCGCTTGGCTCGATAACCGCGACCTCAAGGCCCAGCGCGCGCTCGAGCAGACGAGCCCGCTCGGCACCGAGTCCTCCGTCGAGGTCGATCGCGCCACGCTCAAGGCCAACCTCATCAAGTGGATTGGTTCATCCGGCGTCTCCCATGACGCCAACGGCAAGCCGACCAAGGACGTTAAACCCGGCAACCGCATGCACTACTACAAGATGTTCAACGTCGCCGGCCTCCGGGAAACCAAACAGGAATTCACCGCCGAGGAACTCGACTGTCTCGCCGAATACCTGCTCACCCTCAAGTAAGCCCCCCTTCCTTAACCGCAATGTCCCACGACACCCACCACGCCCCAGTCGCCTCCAAACTGGACCTCGCGCCTGAGCGCAGCGACCTCGGCTTCTACCGCCCCGACCGGACGACCGGCCTGTTCGATTGGCTGACGACCGTCGACCACAAGAAGATCGGCGTGCTCTACGGCGCCTTCGCGATGCTTTACTTCCTCATCGGTGGCGTCGAGGCGCTGGCGATCCGGACCCAGCTGGCCCGGCCTGACCAAACCATCGTGACCGCGCGGATGTACAACCAGTTGTTCACGATGCACGGCACGACGATGATCTTCCTTGGGGTCATGCCGCTTTCGGCCGCGTTCTTCAACTTCCTCGTGCCGCTGCAGATCGGCGCCCGCGACGTCGCCTTCCCGCGCCTCAACGCCTTCTCCCTCTGGGCCTTCGTTTTCGGCGCCTTTGTCCTCAACGCCAGCTGGCTCTTCGAGTTCGCCCACCTCGCCGGTTGGTTCGACGGCTTCGCCTGGTACCAGGCGCTGGTCTACACCGACTTCGCCCCGGCCAACGGCTGGTTCAGCTACGCGCCGCTCTCCGGCACCTTCGGCCAGGCCAACGCCGCCCTCCAGTCGCCCCGCTTCACCGGCGTCGGCACCGACTTCTGGATCATCGGCATCCAGATCCTCGGCATCGCCTCGCTCGCGGCCTCCTTCAACTTCATCTGCACCATCATCAACATGCGCGCCAAGGGCATGACCATGATGCGCCTGCCGGTGTTCACGTGGATGACCCTCTTCACGTCCTTCCTCATCATCCTGGCCTTCCCCGCCATCACCGTCGCCCTCATCGAACTCATGTTCGACCGCCAGTTCGGCGCCAACTTCTTCAACCCGTCCGCGGGTGGCCAGCCCGTGCTCTGGCAGCACCTCTTCTGGATCTTCGGCCACCCCGAGGTGTACATCCTCGTGCTGCCGGCCATGGGTATCGTCTCCGAGATCCTGCCTACCTTCTCCGGCAAGGCTCTCTTCGGCTACCCCATCATCGTCTTCTCCGGTGCCGTCATCGGCTTCCTCGGCTTCGCCGTCTGGAGTCACCACATGTTCACCACTGGCCTCGGCCCGGTCCCGACCGCCGCCTTCGCCTTGCTCACCATGGCCATCGCCGTTCCGACCGGCGTGAAAATCTTCAACTGGATGGGCACCATCTGGGGTGGGCGCGTCCGCTTCACCCCCCCGATGGTCCTGGCCCTCGGCTTTATCTGGATGTTCATGTGCGGCGGTTTCTCCGGCGTCATGCACTCCTCGGCCCCGGCCGACTCCCAGCAGCAGGATAGCTACTTCGTCATCGCCCACTTCCACTACGTCCTCCTCGGCGGCGTTCTCCTCGGCTTGATGGGCGGCCTCTATTTCTGGTTCCCGAAGATCTTCGGTCGCATGCCCAACGCGACCGTGGCCTACGTGGCTTCCGGCTTGGTTATTCTCGGCTTCAACCTCGCTTTCGGCCCGATGCACTACCTCGGTCTCGCTGGTCAGCCCCGCCGCACCCACACTTACCACGCTGGCAACGGCTGGGAGGATTGGAATCTGATCGCCACTATCGGCGCCTTCATCCTGGGCATCGGCGTCTTCACCGCTTTCGCCAACCTCGTCTGGACCGCCTTCAAGGGCAAGCCGTGCTCCTCCGACCCGTGGGATGGTCGTACCCTCGAATGGTCGCTCCCCTCGCCGGTGCCGGAATATAATTTTGCGCAGAGCCCCGTCGTCGCCACCCGTGACGCCTTCACCGAGCACAAGCACGGCGCCAAGCGCATCAGTTATGAGGCCGATGGCGGCGAAGCGGGCATTCACATGCCCAGCCAGTCCTGGATGCCGATGCTCGCCGCGGCCGGGTTCCTTTTCATCGGCTTCGGCATGCCGATGATGTCCATGGGCGTGCCCCATGCCGGCTGGCTCGTGATCACCGGCCTCCTGGTGCTCATCGCCGGGATTTGGCTCTGGGCCGTGGAAGGCCCGGGCGGCTACATGCTCAAGACCCCGTCCGTCGCCTCCGCCCCCGTCGCGACCCCGTCCGTCGCGCCCTCGGCCCACTGATCACCCCCCGCGTAGCCTTTAACAAATACCATGTCGCAAGACGCCGCCCCTCACGCCCCGACTTCCACGGGAATCGACCACAAGAAGCTCATCATGTGGCTCTTCCTGGCTTCCGACTGCATGTTCTTCGGGACCCTGATCTCGACGCACCTGCTTTACCGTAAGCTTTACCCCACGGGCTTCACCGACGCCGCTGGGCATCAGCAGTTCATCCAGCACCTGTTCAACATCGAGCTCACCTCGTTCTCGACCTTCATCCTGCTGATGTCGTCCTTCCTCATGGCGCTGGCGGTCTCGGCGATGCATAAGGGCGAGCTGAAGTCCTTCCGCCGCAATGTCCTGGGCGTCATTTTCTTCGGCCTCATCTTCCTGGGCTGTCAGGTCTACGAGTTCACCCACTTCTTCCACGAGGGGCTCACCATCCAGAATAGCGTGCTCGGTTCGACCTTCTATGTGCTCACCGGCACGCACGGCACGCACGTCGCCATCGGGATCCTCTGGCTGGTGCTGATGTACTTCTACAGCTTCACCGGCAAGCTCGGCGGTCACGTGGGCGCCCTCGACGTCGAGGTCGCGGGCCTTTACTGGCACTTCGTCGACATCGTCTGGATCATCATCTTCACCGCCGTCTACCTCGTCGAATACCTCGGGCCTTCCGGCATCTGGGGCGACGGGCTCCCGGCCGTCACCAAGTAACCCTCCTCCCCGACCATGTCCGAAGCTGTCCTTGATCCGAAGACCCTCGCCGTTGAAACCGAGCGGTACCATCACTTCATCACCTTGGCGTTGTGGCTCGCCGCCATCACCGGGGTCGAGATCGTGCTGATTTTCCTGCCGGTCGCCCCGGTCGTCATCCTCACCGTGCTTTCCCTGCTTTCCGCGATCAAGTTCTTCGCGGTCATCCTGTGGTTCATGCACCTGATCTACGACGCTCGCCTCCTGTTTTGGCTTTTCTTCGCCGGACTGGCGCTCGCCTTCGCGACCTTCGCCGCAATGATCATCCTCTTCTCGGTCGATCGCATCGATACGAAGTGGTTTGCGTAAGGTCGCGGCCATGAGCCGCTGGCCCGCCCTGTTGCTCGGACTCGCTTGCGGGGTGGCGGGTTGCCGGGAACGGCCGGTGCCCCGTCCGACGCCCCTGACCCACGCCGCCTATGTGTGGCGGCAGGGGTGGGACGCGTCTGCTCGGGATTCCTTGGCGGGGCGGAACTGGCCGGCCGGACTCACGGAGCTCAACGTCCTCGTCGGCGAATGCGGTCTGGCGCCGCTTGGCCGCCGGGTCTATCCCCCGTGGGCGGCGCTGCGTGCGACCGGCAAGACGCTGTCGCTCTCGGTCCGAATTGGCACCCGTCATGCCTTAGGCGGGGCGGACGAGCCCGATCTCGCCGAGGGCTTGGCGCTCCTGCGCCAAGGGTGGGCAGAGGCTCAGGTCGCCGGCGTGACCGTCGCCGCCGTGCAGGTCGACTTCGATTGCCCCTCCCGCTTGCTTGGCGCCTATGCCGACCGGATCGCCTCCGCCAAGCGGGCCTGGCCGGAGGTCCGCCTGACGGTGACGGCGTTGCCGACTTGGTTGCAGGAGCCCGGGTTCACCCGCTTGATCGCCGCCGCCGATGGTTGGACCTTGCAGTTGCACGGGACGCAACGCCCCAACCTTGCGAAACCCGCGCCACTTTTCGCGGAGGTACCGGCCTTGGGCTGGATTGAGCAGGCCGAGTCGTTCGGGCAACCGTTCCGCATCGCGCTCCCGACTTATGCTTACCTGGCCTGCTATTCCGCGTCGGGCGCGTACCTCGGGGTGCGCGCGGAATCGGCCGAACTTCCCAAGGGCACGGCCCGCACCCAAGGCCTGCCTGCCGACCCGGCCCAAGTGGTCCGCCTGCTGGCTCAGCTAGAGGACCGCCGTCATGCCTTGGTCCTCGGCGTCGATTGGTTCCGTCTACCGTTCCCCGGCGACCGCCAGAACTGGACGATGGCTGGTTGGGCGCAGGTGATCGCCCGGCAGGGCATGCCAAGCGCCTGTTTGCTGGAGGTGAAGGCCGACGGTCCCTTGGTGGATGTCGCGGTGGTCAACCCCACGGGCCAGCCCTTGCCGATGCCTACGCTTGAGGTCGCGTGGACGGGTGCGCGGGTCCTCGGCACCGATGCGACGATGGATTGGACGGCGGTGGCCGCGTCAGCGGGGGTGGCTTTCCGGCCGCACCCGCTCGCGGGCTTTCTGGCCCCGGGGGAACGTCGCGTCGTCGGCTGGGTCCGGTTGACCGAGGCGCGCCCGGTACAGGTCCGGGTCGTCGGCGAATAACCCAGGTCAGATTTCGATTTCCATCCGCCCCGCGTTTTGTCATTTTAGTTCTGATTACGCCGATGAAGATGCGCACTTTGGGATGGCTCGGCCTGTTCGCCGGGATTGCCGTGGTCTGGGCGTGTGACGGCTGGTCCCCCGACGAGGGTCTCGTCGCCGGCGACACCGCCTTGAGCCGCCCGTTCGAGACGAATTTTCAAGCGGACCTCGTCGCCTACCATGGACCGGCGAAGGGGACGCACGGTCGTTTCGACGAAGAGAAGGAGGTCGAGCGGCGCCGCCTCGCGGCCAGTGAAGCGTTACTGGTCGAGTTGAGGCGCGCGACCGATTCCTGGACGTCGGCACGTCGGGAGAAGTTGCTCAGGCCGGTCGCCTTGCATTTGGCGTCCCGAGTCGCCAACCAAGGGGGCGTCTATCAGCTGTCTCCGGATGGCCCCTGGAAACTCGTCGTCGACCGGCCGGAGGTGGTATTCCCGCCCCGCGCGAGCCAGACGCTCCGTTACTCCGAGAAAGATGCCCAGGCGCAGGAGGCCGGTTACGCCGAGGCGATCAAACACTTACCCGCGGAGTTTCGGTTCTATTTTCGTTCCCTTGACTACGAAGGCGATGACGGGGCTTTGCTTTGCGACGAATTGCTCGCCTTGCCGGCCGTGCAACGAGCCCACCTGACGGCGGTCGCCCACTATCGACGGGCGCGACTACGGATGCAGCTGTTGGACCACGCAGAGAAGGACGATGCGGCCATGCGCCGCGCCTTGGCGGCGATCCGGGCCGACTTCGAAGCCGTGGGGCTGGCGGTGAAGGCCGGGAGTCCCGACGTCGGCGGGGTTGTTTTCGCCGCCCAGGGTTGGCTCGCCCACCTGCGGTGCGCCGTCCTGCCTTTGCCGCGCCTGCGCGCGCTCGGCGAGGCCGACCTCACGCTGGCCCTGCGGGCCTACCTCGAACAGCGTCAAGGAGGAGAGCCATCTGCGGATGACTCGATCTTCCACCTCTTGCGCGCGGCGGCGCGGTGCGATGATTTCGCCGAGTGCGCCCGGGATCCCGAGGCGCGGCGGTTGATGACGGCCTTCTTGTCCGGGGGCGGCCAGCCTGCCCAAGGGCCGGCCACCTTTGACCTCGACGGCGTGGTGCGCCATGCCCGCGCTTGGTTGATGGCGTTGCGCGAGGCCAAGGTCGATTTCGCCGCCGATGCCGTCCGTCTCTCGGCGTTGGCGTATCGGGTCGGTGATTGGGACACGTGCGCGCGGACCTTGCGCGATGCGCCGGCGGCGGACCCCTTGGCGGCGCTGCTCCGCGCTCGGCTTGACCTACGAGCCGGCCGTTCGGTCGCGGCCGCCAAGACCTTGGGTGCTTTGCTGCAGCCGCAAGCCCGTCGCTTCAGCCTCGGGGTCTACTTCTACGATTTCGCCGACCGGGAGCACGGCGCGAACCCGGCGGAACTCCCGGCTTACCGCTTTGAACTGTCCGAAGCCCAGGCGGGCCAACTCGCCAAGGCGCGTTCGGAGCTGGCGACTTTGCTGCTCGCGCAGGGGCGTTACGCGGAGGCGCTCGACCACTTTTATCGGACAGGCCAGATCAAGGATTACGCCTACGTCGCCGAATGCGTCCTGAACCTCGCGGAGCTCAAGGCGCTCGTCGATCGCAACTGGCCGGAGGATGCCCCGACCGCCAAGCCCACGGTCAAGCGCCTCAAGTATCGGATCGATGATGAGCCGGAGGAGTGCACGCCCTTGCCGCCGGCCCAGGCGATCCGCCACCTGCTCGCCCGTCGCCTCTTCCGGACGGGTCGCGTCGCCGAGGCCTTGCCTTATTACCCGGCGGAAGTTCGTCCGGCGGTCGCCCATTACCTGGCGTTGTTCACGCAAGCCGAAGACAAGACGAAGGCGAAGCGCGTCCGGGCCGATGCCTACTGGCGCGCAGCGCTCGTGCTCCAGGAGCTCGGCGACACGACGCAGTTCTGCGACTTTGGCCAAGATTGGACGAGCGGGTTTGATGACTCCACCGACCAAGAGGATAAGCGGCCCTTGCATTGGCACGATGTCGCCGGCTTGCCGCGGGTGCGGGTCCAGCCCATCGGGGAAGAGCCGGATTCGCTCCTCGCCGCGCCGGGCCCGGATGAACTGGCCCGCGTCAACGTCTGGATCGCGGCCAACCTCGCTCGCCCCGACCGCGCCCATCGCTCGTCGCGCTACGCGGTGGCCCGCCTCGCCTTGAAGGCGGCCGAGCTCCTGCCGGACGACGATGTCGCTGGTTCGCGCATCCTCCATTACGCCGGCAGCCTCCTCAAATACATGGAGCCGCCCGCCGCACAGCCTTATTACCGCCTGCTGGCCACCCGCTTCAAGGGTACCGAGCTCGGCGCCGCGGCCCGTCGGACGCATTGGTTCACGGCCTTGGCTTGCGAGCCGGACCCGGACTGGATTCAAAAGGGTCGATGAACATCCCGCTCCACTGGCATACCGAGCCGCTCCTGCTGCTCGTGGTCGTGGGTGCCGCGTGGTTGTATTCCCTTGCCGTCGGGCCGGGCCGGGCTCGCTGGGCGCCCGCGGGGATGGCCTACCCGGTCGGTTCGGCCGTCTGCTTTCACGCCGGGGTGGCGGTCGCCTACCTCGCGGTGGGTTCGCCGCTGGACCAGATCGGCGAGGCGTTCCTCCTGTCATCCCACATGTTGCAGCACATGCTGCTGATCTATGTCGCGGCCCCCTTGATCGTGCTCGGGTTGCCGCCGGCGATGCTGGATACCTTCCTCCGCGCTCATCCCCGACTGACGGCGGTCTTGCGGCGGCTGGTGCACCCCGTGACCGCCGGCCTCGGGTTCACGGCCATCTTCATCTTCTGGCATTTTCCGGAGTTCTACGAGGCCGCCCTGCGAAGTCGCCCGCTCCACATCCTCGAGCATTGGTCCATGTTCATCCCGGCCATGTTCATGGTCTGGCCGTTGCTCTCTCGGTCGGAAGTCTTGCCGCGAATCGGGTATGGGGCCGCGATCCTCTACGCCTTCGCCCTGATGATCGCCGACCTGCCGCTCTGGCTCGCCCTGATCTTCGGCAACCACCCGGTCTATGAAACCTACCGGCTGGCCCCGCGCATCTGCTGGCTCACCGCCGCCGATGACATGATCCTGGGGGCTTCCATCATGAAGGGCTTCAACGAGGTCTTCTCGTTGGTGAACATGGGGTTCGCGTTCTTCGCCTGGTACCGGCGCGACCGTTGAGCGGTCAGTGGCGCGAGGCGCGGCGGAGCAGCAGGACCGCGCCGCCGATCACGATCAAGTTTGGGAGCCAGACCAGGAGGTCGGGCCGGAACGAGGGGTTCTTCACGGATTTCGCCATCTCGGTGAGGAGGAAGTAGCTCAGCGCCACGATCAGGGCGACGACCGCGTTGACGAACGTCTCGGAGCGGCCGACCCGCACGGCCAGGGGCACGGCCAAGAGCGAGAGCGTGAAGATGGAGAGCGCGGAAGCCAGGTGCGTCATCAACTGCGTCCGGGCCATCATCTTCCCGCGGGCGATCTCCACCGGCGTCGAGGTGGGCGTGACCTGCCAGCCGTGCTCGATGGCTTCCAGGAGTTCGGCCAGCGTCAACCACCGGAGCTTCCGGCCGGCGATGTTTTCCTGAAAAACCGAGCCGGCGGGAAATTCCAGCGTCGTCGACTGGGCCATCGCGAAGGCCGCCGGCGCGGTCCGGTTCTGCTCGGTGAGCGCGCGGGATTCCATGCGGGCCTCCGTCAAGGTGACGCGGAGCAAGGCCTTGCCATCGGCGCCTTCGAGCGCGGTCAGCCGGGCTTCTTTGGCGTGGATCGATTGCACGAGGCGACCATTGGCGTCGACCCGCCAGAGCCAGAAGTCGCGCAGGACGTCGCCCTCGCGCTCCGTCGCCCGGAGGATCACGCCGGGGATGCGGCGGTTCAACTGCCCCGGGGTCACGATTGCGGCGGGATTTTCTTGGGCCGAGCCGGCGAGGATCCGGTGGTACCGGTCGTTGGAGGCGGGCGCCACTTCCAGGTTCAACCAAGCGGAGAAGATTGCCAGACCGGCGGCCAAGGCGAGGGCGGGGAGGGCGATGCGCGTCAGGCTGCGCCCGCTCGCCTTCATCGTGGTGATCTCATGCTGCGAACCCATCCGTCCGAAGGCCATGAGGACCCCGGTCAGCATACCCATCGGGAGGGCGTACGGGATGACGCCGGGAAAGAGCAGGAGCACCAGTTCCAGACCCTCGGCGCCGCCGACGCGCCCCGTGGCGATCGCCCCGGCGACCTGTTGGAGGAAGTTGCCGGCGACCATGACGAAGACGAATGCGCCCGTCGCGGTCCCGCCGGCGAGGGCGGTCTCGGTAAGGACGTGGCGGTCAAGGATGCGCACCACACCATCCAAGCCGCCCGCCTCGCTTTGTCCAAGCGAAAGGGCTCAGGGCGCCGGCTTCTGGTCCAAGTTGGCGGGGAGCCCTCCGCCCCAGAGCGGCTCGACTTCGCGCGCCTGCAGCCAGCCGCTCTTACCGTCCGCCGTGGTCACCCGCACGTAGCCGTTGAACGGACGCTCGGTGCGGACGATATCGCCCTCGGCCACACCGCTGACGGGTTCGCCGCGCGCCGTGGGCGTCAGTCGCAGGAAGATATCGGCTTGCCGGACCACCGCGCGCCGGGCGTAGACATGCGCACCCCAGAGGCCCGGGAGCGAAAGCAGGAAGATTGTCGCCCCCGCGACGACCGCTTTCTCCTGCCATTCCGTCGGGGCGCGCCGGCGGAGTCGCGGCAGGAGCAGGCAGAGCACGACCAGCCAGAAGGAGGCCGTCGCCAGCACCAACCAGGTATCGGCACCGAGGAAGGAGGCGTAGTTCTCGGCCCAAGTCAGGGCGGGCCGATCGATGCCGCCGGCGGATTGCGCATGGCGGATGCCGGCGGTGGCCACGGGGTCGCGCGGGTCGAGCAAGAGCGCTCGCTCCCAGCAAAGCATCGCCCGGCCTTTCCGGCCCAGCTTCCATTCGGCGTTGCCGAGCGCGGCCAGTCGACCAGCCGTCGCCCCTTGGGCAAGAATCGCGGCCTGCCATTTTTCCACGGCACCCACGAAGTCGCCGGCGGCGTAAGCCATTTGGCCCGCGTCCGCGTTGGGCTCAGCGGCCGGTAGCGGGGCGGCCAGCAGGCCGGCGAGGAGGAGCCACCAGGTTCTCATAGGCGGGCCTCCAGTTCGGCCAGCAGGCCGAGGAGGGCGGGGGCTTCGGCGCGCAAGGCGCTCGTCGCGGGCGAGCCGAATTTATCCCCATCAGCACGGCGGAAGACCCGGTCGAGTAGGCCGGCATCGGCTTGTGGGAGCACGCGACGGATATCGCTTTGGGTCAGGGCCGCCGGTTCGGCGTCGAGCCAAGGGGCGCAGCCGGCTCGCATCCCGCGGACGCAAGCGTTGGCGAAGCCGATCTCATCCCGGGCGGCGGTCGCCTCGCGGCGGCAGGCTTGCAGGGTGCGACGGGCCCGGGCGCGGAGCAGGATTTCGGGGTGGGCTAAGAGGTACGCGGTCCACGCGGCGGCCGCGAAGAGCGTGAGCCCGAGCGAAGCCAGGACGGCGTTGGTCGCCCAGAAGGGCCGCGAGGCGGCCAGCGGGGCCACGGCTTGCACCCCGCGATCGAGTAGGCCGTGGTGCGTGGGGTCGGGGGTCGCCAGACCTGCGGCCGGCTTGCCGGTGCCTACCGCCGCACCCGGGTCGAGCGAGACGAGCTCGACCTTGGCCGGGGCGTTGCCGGTCACGGTCACCTCTTGGGCGGCGAATTCCAAACGCTGAAAGGTACGCGTCTCTGGGTCGAAGACGGCGAAGCGGATCGCCGGCGTGAGGTGCTTGCCCGGGAGGCGCGGTACGAGTGTGTAGGTGAAGGATCGCTGGTCTTCGGTGCGGCGGAAGCGGCGGTCATTCCCTGGCACCACATCCCACGTCTCGTTGCTGGCGAGCTCGGGCGGGAGGATGCGGTCGAGGTTGCCTTCGCCGGCGAGGATGGCGCGGAGCCGGATCGGCTCGCCGACTTCCGGCTTGGTATTCGAGACGCTGACGGACTCGGCCAGGAACCGCCCGATGGCGCCGGTCCACTCCGCGGGTCGGCCGGTTTCCGGCACGTGTTCGACGGTGACGCGGCGGCGGAAGGTGAACGGGCGGTCGCGGCCTTGGGTGGCGAAGCCGCCAAGCCCGCCGGTGTTGACCAGCATGATGCCGTTGATGGTGATCTCGCTGGAACCCGTGCGGATTGGGGTCAGCTCGAAGCCGGTCTGGAGGCCTTGGCCATTCGGTAAATCCTCGTTGCGGGCCCCGGTTTGCTGGAAGGTGAAGCCCTCGGCCTCGCACTCGACCCCGAAGGAGCCGTTGACCATCTCTTGTTCGCTTCCCTTGAGGAGGATCGCCCCCGGGATACGCTCACCGACATAGTAGGTGCGGGTCGGCATGACCAACTCGGCGCGCGCCTGGCCGTCGCGGCGGAAGCCCGTCGCGGCACTGACGTTCACCGTGATCGCGGGGATCTTGATCAGCCGGGCCGGGAAGCGGATATTGAAGGAGGGGATGACGTGCGCGCCCTCCTCCTCCGGAGCCACCCCCGAGAAGTTCAGCGTCGCTTCGGTCGTGTTGGCTCGGAACAGCTGGCCAGAGAAGCGCAGCGCCATGCCGCGCGGCGGTTTGAGTTCGCGGCCGACGCGATCGGCGGGCCCGAGGATGACGTCGGACTCGATGCGGACCTGCAGGCGGAAGGGCTGCCCTGGGCCGGCGACCGGCGGGGTCATCTCCCAGCTCACGCTGTCCTCGGCGCGCGCGAACGTGAGCGCGAGGAGGCAGGCGAGCAGGTGGAGGCAGGCGCGCGGCATCTCAGTAATCCTTGCCTTTCTTGGCGTTGGGTTTGCCGGGCTTACCTTCGCCATCGGCCCCGGGCTTCTCCCCGGCCGGCATCTTCCGGCCAAATTCGTTCTTGAGGCCTTCGAGCGCACCCCGGGCCTCCTGTTCGGTCATCTTCTGTTCCTCGCCGGAGCGCGGCTCGCGCTTACCGGAACCGGCCCCCGGCTTCTGGCGATCCTCGGGTAGGAAATTCTCGTCGTCTTCCCCGTCGCCTTCGGCGTTCTGGGGGAGCTTGTCGTCGGGGATCCGCTTGATCAGCTCCCGGATGACCTCGCGCAGTTCCTCCTGCTTCAGGCGCTGGGCCACGACGGCGTCGGCCAACTGGCGGGTCTCGCGCTCCAGGGACCGGAGGAGCTCGTCGATCGCATCGGCGTTGGCCTTTGATTCCTGGTCGCGCGGGTCGAGTTCATGGGCACCGCGGAAATCACCGACCGAACGGGTCCAGGCGGCGAGGACGCCCGTGCGTTTGGCGAGCATCGCTTCCTCCTTGGGGAGGAGTTTCTTCACGGTGCGGTAGGTGTCGATCCCTTGGCCCAGGGCCGCGACGGCGGGGACGTAGTCCGGCTCTTTGCCGGCGGCTTTGGCGCGGTCCAGCAAGGTGATCTGATCCTGCATGTCCGCGATGTCGGCGTCGGCCGCCTCGAGGTAGGACCGGGCGATGGAGAGTTCGGTCACGTCGCCGTTGGTCTTGCCGCCGAGCGTGGCCCGCCCTTTGCCGAAGCGGACGTGACCGAGGTTGTGCAGCGCCGGCGTCCGCAGGTCGTCGAGGTCGCGCCCCAAGGAGGCCCGGAGGGCTTCCTCCGCCCCGGCGAGATCGCCGTCGGCGAGGCGGCGCGTGCCGCGGTTGTGCAACTCGCGCGCGTCGAGCCGGCCAAGGTCATCGGCCGGCGGTTCGGCGGCCAGGAGGGAAGCCGCAAGGAGCAGGGGTAGCAGGGACTTCATGGGGTAGGAAGGCGGCGGGTGGAGAGGAGCGATTCGGCGACAAGCAGCAACAAGGCGAGAGTCAGGAACCATTCCTCGCGGGGGATGCCGCGGCGCGTCGAGCCGCTGGCGTCGGTGCCGGCCTGGATGGCGAGCCGGAGCGCCTCCATCCCTTCGCCGGCTTGACCGAGGCGGACGTAGCGGCCGTTGGTCGACTCGGCGACCTTGGCCAAGGTATCCTCGTCGAGCCGGCTGAGCACTTCCTCGCCGCCGCTCTTGAGGGTGTCGGCGGCGCCGTCGTTGTTGACGACGGTGATGGTGCCGCCGGCCGAGGTGCCGACGCCGACGGTGTGGACGACGAGCCCTTGGCGCGCGAGTTTCTTGGCCTCTTCGACCCCGCCGGCCTCGAGGTCCTCGCCGTCGGTGAGGATGATCACGAGCTTGCGGTTACGGTTCGGCGCAAAGGCCGCCTCGGCCTCGGTCAGGGCGCGCCCGATATCGGTACCCGGGACTTGGATGCTGGTCGTGTCGGTCTCCTCCAAGGTCCGGAAGAAGGCGTCGTAGTCGCGGGTCAGGGGGCACTGCAGGAAGCCGGAGCCAGCGAAGGCGACCAGACCCACGCTGCCGGTCCCTTTCCGCCGGATGAAGTTGGCGATGGAGGCCTTGGCGCGCGCCAGCCGGTTGGGTCGCATGTCCGCGACGAGCATCGACTTCGAGACATCAAGAACGAACACGACGTCCTCGGCGGCGGTCCGCGCCTCCGTGAACTCGCGCCCCCAGCGGGGACCGGCCAAGGCGGCGAGCAGCAACGCCGCGCCGAGCGCGAGCGCGATGTCCTTGGTCAGGCGGCGGGTCGCCGAGTAGCCGGCGGTCAGGCGAGCGAGCAGCCGTTCCGCGGCGAAGGCGGCGAGCCCGCGGCGCCGCCGTGCCTCCGTCCAGCGGAGCCCCGCCAGCAAGGCGCCGGCCGCGACCAACGCGCCGGGGGCCAGCCAAGGGGTCTCGAAGTGGAAATCGGCGAAGTCCATGGCTTAGGGGGCGCGGGGGCGGGCCAGCGCCAAGAGGAGTTCGGCGAGGAGGAAGACCAACGCGGCCAGCATCCAAGCTTGGCGGTGGCTCTCGTAGGTGACGGTCTCGCGGATCTTCACCTCGGTGCGTTCCAGACGGTCGATTTCCTCATAAACCCGCTGGAGTTGCTCGTGGTCGAGGGCACGGTAGAAGCGGCCGTGGCCGATCTTGGCCATCTTATCCAGCATCTCGTAGTTGGCCGGGTTCATCGTCATCATCGGGATGATCTTGCCGAAGACGTCGCGGTTCAGTTTGCCGGTGCGGCGGTCGAACTGCGGCAGGACCGTCGGCTCGTCCTTGCCCAGACCGATGGCGTAGACCTTGATGCCCATCGCGGCGGCCAGTTCGGCGGCGGGCACCGGGAGAATCGCCTTGCTCTGGTTGTCGTCGCCGTCCGTCAGCAGGATCAGCACCTTCGAGTTCTTCCCGCGGGCATTCTTCATGCGATCGACGCCCATCGCGACGGCTTCGCCGATGGCGGTGCCGGTTTCCTGGACGATGCCGATGTGCATGCGGTCGACGCCCTTCTCGATCCAGCCTTTGTTGATGGTCAACGGGCTCAGCAGGTAGGGCTTGCCCGAGAAGACGACGGCCCCGACGCGGTCATCGGGGCGGCGGGACAGGAATTCGCGGATGACGCGTTGGCTGGCTTCCCAGCGCGTGAGCTCCTTGCCGGGTGGGCTCATGTCCAAGGCCATCATCGACCACGAAAGGTCGACCACCAGCATGATGTCCACGCCTTCGGTCTCCCGCTCGATTTCCTTGCTCGCCGTGCGCGGGCCGGCGATGGCCACGATGAGCAGGCCGGCGGTGGCGAGGCGGAGGAAGAGCCGGAGGCCACCCGCGCCTTCGTGGACCTTGCGCGAGAAGCCGGCGAGCAACGAGGCGTCGGGGAAGAGCAGGGCCGCCGCGCGGCCGAGGCGCCCGCGTAGCCAGGCGTAGAGCGGGAGCGCCGCGAGGAGGAGCAGCACCCACGGGTGCTCGAATTCGAACCCGAGTTCCATCTTAGCGTTTTCCTCCCATGGCGCGGTGCGCGTCTTCGATCCGGTGGGCGGCCTCGCGGATGGCCGCGATCAGGATGGCGGGCTCCAATGGCGCCGCCGCGAACTTTGCGGCGTCGGCGGCCCGGAGGGCGGCAAGGAGGGGTTGGCGCGCGGGTAGGAACAGCGGCAGGTCCGCCAGGCGTGCCCCGAGCTCCTCGGTGGATAGGGCGGCGCTGGCCGCGGGGTGGGCCGCGGCGAGGTAGCCACGGAAGGCGGCGGTCACGTGGAGCGTGGCGAGCGCGGTGGGTTGGTCGGCGGCGCCCGCCAGGGCGGCCTCGAGGATCGCCAGCGGCGGGGTGACCGGGCGCTTCCGCCGCAACCAGGTCGCGATGACCAGGGCCAGCAACGTCGTCGCGGCGAGGGCCACGACCACGACCGCCCAATAAGATTCCCACCAGCCGGGCGGCAGCGCGGGTCGCGGGCCTAGCAGGCCGAACGGTTTGTCGTCGACGGCGAGGATCATCGGTGGCGCCGGCGCTCGAAGAAGCGCGAGAGGGTGGGGGCGATGGCCGCTTCGGCATCGAGGCGGGCCACGTCGACTCCGGCCCGGCCGAGCGTGGCGGCGACGCCGGTGAGGCGGGCCTCGGCGGCGGCGGCGAAGCGGGCGCGGGTGGCGGCGGAGGCAGTGTCGATTTCGCGGATCTCGCCGGTCTCGGCGTCCTCGAGGGCGACGAGGCCCACGTCAGGGAGTGCGCGCTCCCGCGCGTCGACCAACTGGAGGCAGGCGGTGTCGTGGCGGGCGTTGAGTTCGCCGAGGGCAGCGGCCATCGCGTCCTCGCCTTCGGGGCCGGCCAGGAAGTCGGACAGCACGAAGACCATCGAGCGACGCTTCAGGGCGCGGGCCAGGCGGCGCATCGGCTGGGCGAAGGAGGTGCGGCGCGAGGCCGGCCGGAACTCGAGGGCCTCGCGGATGATGCGGAGCACTTGGCGGCGGCCTTTCTTCGGACGGACCCAAAGCTCCTCCCGGTCGGTGAAAAGCAGGAGGCCGACCTTATCGCCGGCCTTAAGCGCGGACACGGCGAGGCAGGCGGCGGCCTCGGCGGCGCGCTCGCGCAAGGTGAGGTTGCCGGAGCCGAAGGCCGAGGAGCCGGAGATATCGAGCGCGAGGACCATGGTCAGCTCGCGCTCCTCCCGGTGCAGGCGGATGAACGGTTTACCCGTGCGGGCCGTCACGTTCCAGTCCATCATCCGGACGTCGTCGCCCGGCGTGTATTCCCGCAGTTCCTCGAAGTCGGTGCCGCGGCCCTTGAAGCGCGACAGGTAGGCGCCGACCATCGCGTCGTTGACCGCGCGCATGGCCACCACCTCGACGCGCTGGGCGCGGCGGAGGGTATCCTGCGGGCTGGTCGGGACGACGGGGTCCACGGTCGCTGGTCGGCTCAGGGCACGCGCACCGCGTCGAGGACGCGACGGACGATGGCGTCGGCGTCGACGCCTTCGGCGTCGGCCTCGTAGGTGAGGATCAGGCGGTGGCGGAGCACGTCGGGGGCGATGTCCTTGATGTCCTGAGGCGTGACGTGGTCGCGGCCCTGCAGGAAGGCCCAGGCCTTGGCGGCGAGGGTCAGGTTGATGGTCGCGCGCGGCGAGGCACCGAACTGCACGAGTTTCTTGAGGTCGGGACCGCCTTCATGGTGGCCGCGGGTGGCGAGCACCAGCGAGACGATGTAGTCGCGGACAGGGTCGGCCACGTGGATGGCGTCGACCGCCTGACGGGCCGCGAGGATCTCCGCCTGCGTGATGACCGGGGTGACGTCGAGCTTCGGGGCCGTGGTGGCCATCGCGTCGAGGATCTTGCGTTCCTCGTCGCGGGTCGGGTAGCCGATATTCAGCTTCAGCATGAAACGGTCGACTTGGGCTTCGGGCAGGGGGTAGGTCCCTTCCTGGTCAATCGGGTTCTGCGTGGCCAAGACGAGGAAGGGCGTCGGGAGCTTGTGGGTCTCGCCGCCGAGGGTCACCTGGCGTTCCTGCATCGCCTCGAGCAAGGCCGACTGGACCTTGGCGGGGGCGCGGTTGATTTCGTCGGCCAGCACGAAGTTGGCGAAGATTGGGCCTTTCTTGACGCTGTATTCGCCGGACTTCGGGTCGTAGATGAGCGTGCCCACGATGTCGGCGGGCAGCAGGTCCGGCGTGAACTGGATGCGTGCGAAGTTGGCTTGGACGGTCTGCGCCAGCGTGCGCACCGACAAGGTCTTCGCCAGGCCGGGGACGCCCTCGAGCAAGACGTGGCCGTTGCCCAGCAGGCCGATGAGGAGGCGGTCGACCAGGTATTGCTGACCGACGACGACGCGGGCGACCTGCTCACGGAGTCGCGGCACCCAGGTGCCGGCGGCGTTGATGGTGTTGGACATGGGGGTAGGGGAAGGTGGGGTGAGGCGGGGCCTCAGGTGGCGGTTCTCCGCCGATGCTGAAAGAGCTACCGGCGGAGCCGGTTTCGTCTACCTGTTAACAGGAGCGCAGGGACTTCTCAACCGCTGCTTTCACAAAAGCCGCGAAAAGCGGGTGGGGGCGGTTCGGCTTGGACTTGAACTCGGGGTGGTACTGGACGCCGACCATAAAGGGGTGGTCCTTGACCTCGACGATCTCGACCAGGCCGGACTGAGGGTTAGTCCCGCCGACAAGCAACCCCGCGGCCTCGAGGCGCGCCCGGTAGACGTCGTTGTATTCGAAGCGATGGCGGTGGCGTTCCTGGATGATATCGCGGCCGTAGGCGGCGCGGGACTTGCTGCCCGGGGCGAGGGCGCAGTCGTAGCTACCGAGGCGCATCGTCCCGCCCTTGGTCACGACGCTCTTCTGCGACTCCATTAGGTGGATGACCGGGTCGGCCGTCTCCGGATTGAATTCGGTCGAATGGGCGGCCTTCAAGCCCAGCACGTGGCGGGCGAACTCGATGACGGTGATCTGCATCCCGAGGCAAAGGCCGTAGAAGGGGATCTTCCGTTCGCGCGCGAAGCGGGCGGCGATGATCTTACCCTCGATCCCGCGGTTGCCGAAGCCCCCTGGCACGAGGATGCCATCGAGGCCTTCGAGTTGAGCGGTGCCCTGGGTCTCGAGGTCCTCGGCGTCGACGCGCACGATCTCGACGGCCGCCTCGTTGGCGATGCCGCCGTGCACGATGGACTCGTAGACCGACTTGTAGGCATCCTGGAGCTCGATGTATTTGCCGACGACCCCGACGCGCACGCGCACCTTGGGCTCGAGCAGGCGGCGGACAATCTCGCGCCAAGGGGCGATGTCCATCGGCTCGCACTGCAGGCCGAGACGCTTGACGACGATCTCATCGATGCGCTGCTCGGCCAGCATCAGCGGCAACTCGTAGATGGAGTGCGCCACGTCGCGGCACTCGATGACGGCGTCGACCCCGACGTTGCAATAAAGCGAAAGCTTCTGGCGGTTATCCTCGCCGATCGGGCGGTCAGTGCGGCACACGAGGATGTCCGGTTGGATGCCGATTTCCCGGAGCTTGGCGACGGACTGCTGCGACGGCTTGGTCTTCAATTCACCGGCGGCCTTGATGAACGGGACCAGCGTGCAATGCAGGAACGCCACGTCCTCGCGGCCGGCGTCGTGCTGGAACTGGCGCAGGGCTTCGAGGAACGGCAGGCCTTCGATGTCGCCGGTGGTGCCGCCGATCTCCGTGATGAGCACGTCGATGCCCTCGCCGCCCTTGAGGATGCGTTCCTTGATTTCGTTGGTGATATGCGGGATGACCTGGACCGTCTTGCCGAGGTAGTCGCCGCGGCGCTCCTTCTGGATGACCGTCTCGTAGACCTGGCCGGAGCTCAGGCTGTTGAGGCGCGAGAGGACCCCGGAGGTGAAGCGTTCGTAGTGACCGAGGTCGAGGTCCGTCTCGGCGCCGTCATCGAGCACGTAGACCTCGCCGTGCTGGTAAGGGCTCATGGTGCCCGGGTCCACGTTGAGGTAGGGATCGAACTTCTGGATCCGGACCTTGAGGCCACGGCATTCGAGCAAGGCGCCGATCGCGGCGGCGGTGAGGCCTTTGCCGAGCGAGGAGATGACTCCTCCGGTGACGAAAATGTATTTCATGGGGCGGGCGCGGCGAGGGGGTGCGTTAAAAAAATAAGACCGGCTAGTCCGGCCGGTCTGGACTTTCGGATTTCAAGGGCAGGGGAAACGCTGGCAAGCGGTTATTCCACCCATCGTCGGTCGCGGCCTGCTTCGGCGACCTCCCTTATGAGGGTTTTTCACGTCCGGGCAGGCCGGGCCTAATACCTCCCCGCTGGCCTGTCTCCGTGGTGGTCGGGGGTCGGTCAGCCTATTTGATACCTTTTGCGATTCCCGCCGTCCCCGTAACCCTCCGTCTTTATGTCCGCCAGTCCCTGTTCTCGCTGCTGCCAGCCTTCCTCCATCGGGAAGAAGGTCGTCATGGCCCTGACCGGTCTTGTCCTGATCGGCTTCGTCCTCGGCCACCTGCTTGGCAACCTACTGATGTTCAAGGGGGAGAAGGCGCTCAACGAGTACGCCCAATGGCTCCACGACCATGCCGGCCTCATCTGGACCGCCCGGACCGTCCTTGTAATTAGCGTTTTCGCTCATATATGGGTCGGAATCAAGCTTTCCCTTGAAAATAAGGCCTCCCGGGAGGGTGGTCCGGCCGTCGATGCCACCCGCCGGGCGACCCTGGCCTCCCGCACGATGCCTTACTCGGGCGTGGTGATTCTCGGGTTCATCGTCTTCCACCTCCTTCATTACACGTTCAAGGCCGTCGCCGTCTCGTACCAGGGCGACAGCGTCTACGCCATGGTTGTCGCCGGCTTCACCCAGCCGGCCGTCGCCCTCTTCTACATCGTCAGCATGTTGCTGCTCTGCCTCCACCTCGGCCACGGGGTGAGCAGCGTCTTCCAGACTCTCGGCCTGCGCAACGAGCGCTGGCGCGGTCGCCTCGACGCCCTGGCTCAGGCCTACGCTTGGTTCATCGCACTGGGCTTCATCTCCATCCCGCTGGCCGTCCTCGCCGGCCTCATCAAGTAAGCGCCCCGTCCCATGAAACTGGACCCTAAGACCCCCGCCGGCCCGCTGGCCGACAAGTGGAACAACCACAAGGCGAAGCTCCGCCTCGTGAACCCGGCCAACCGCCGCAAGTACCACATCATCGTGGTCGGCTCGGGCCTCGCCGGTTCCGCCTCCGCCGCTTCCTTCGCCGAGATGGGCTACGAGGTTTCCTGCTTCTGCTACCAGGACAGCCCGCGCCGCGCCCACTCGATCGCCGCGCAGGGCGGCATCAACGCCGCCAAGAACTACCAGAACGACGGCGACAGCGTCCGCCGCCTCTTCCAGGACACCATCAAGGGCGGCGACTACCGTGCCCGCGAGGCCAACGTCTACCGCCTCGCCCAGGTGTCCGCGAACATCATCGACCAGTGCGTCGCCCAGGGCGTGCCCTTCGCCCGCGAGTACGGCGGCCTCCTCGCCAACCGTTCCTTCGGCGGCGCCCAGGTCTCCCGTACCTTCTACGCCCGCGGCCAGACCGGCCAGCAGCTGCTGCTCGGGGCCTATTCCGCGCTCTCCCGCCAGATCGGTCTCGGCGCCGTGAAGATGTACACCCGCCACGAGATGCTCGACCTCGTCCTCGTCGACGGCAAGGCCAAGGGCATCGTCACCCGCGACCTCGTCACCGGGGCCGTCGAGTCCTGGTCGGCCGACGTCGTCGTGGTCTGCACGGGCGGCTACGGCAACGTCTTCTACCTCTCGACTAACGCCCAGGGTTGCAACGTCACCGCGACCTTCCGCGCCCACCGCCGCGGCGCCGGTTTCGCCAACCCCTGCTACACGCAGATCCACCCGACCTGCATCCCGGTGCACGGCGAGGACCAGTCCAAGCTCACCCTGATGTCCGAGTCGCTCCGCAACGACGGCCGCGTCTGGGTGCCCAAGAACGCCGCCGACTGCGCCAAGCCCGCCGCCGACATCCCGGAGGAGGCCCGCGACTACTTCCTCGAGCGCAAGTACCCGAGCTACGGCAACCTCGCCCCGCGCGACATCGCCTCGCGCGCCGCCAAGGAAGTCTGCGACGAAGGCCGCGGCGTCGGCCAGCTCGTCGACGGCAAGCGTCTCGGCGTCTACCTCGACTTCTCCGCCGCCATCAAGCGCCTCGGCGAGGCCGAGATTCGCGCGCGCTACGGCAACCTGTTCGACATGTACGAGAACATCACCGGGGAGAACGCGTACAAGCAGCCGATGCGCATCTTCCCGGCCGTGCACTACACGATGGGCGGCCTCTGGGTGGACTACAACCTGCAGTCCAACATCCCGGGTCTCTTCGTCGGCGGCGAAGCCAACTTCTCCGACCACGGCGCCAACCGACTCGGCGCCTCCGCCCTCATGCAGGGCCTCGCCGACGGCTACTTCGTCCTGCCTTACACCGTCACCGATTACCTCGCGGGCGAGAAGCCCGGCAGCCGTCCGTCGAAGGACGCCCCGGAATTCCAGGCCGCGCTCAAGGACGTCAACGACCGCGTCGCCAAGCTCCTCTCGATCAACGGCACGAAGTCGCCCCGCCACTACCACAAGGCCCTTGGCAAGATCACCTGGGAGAAGTGCGGCATGGCCCGCGACAAGGCCAGCCTCGAAGGCGCGATCCGCGACCTGCAGGCGCTTCGCGACGATTTCTGGAAGAACGTCAAGGTCGTCGGCTCCGGCGACGCCCTCGCCCCCGAGCTCGAACGCGCCGGCCGCGTGGCCGACTTCCTCGACTTCGGCATCATGATGTGCCTCGACGCCCTCACCCGCGAGGAGTCCTGCGGCGGCCACTTCCGCACCGAGCACCAGGACGCCGGCGAGGCCAAGCGCGACGACGCGCAGTACGCCCACGCCGCCGTCTGGCAATGGACCGGCGACGGCCAGCTCCCCGCCCGCCATACCGAGCCCCTCGTCTACGAGGAGACCCAACTCTCCACCCGCTCTTACAAGTAACCGCCATGGTCCAGGAAAACGGAAAAGAAACCACCCTCGCGCTCAAGCTGCGCGTCTGGCGCCAGCGCCGCGGCCAGCCCGGCGCCTTCGAGGAGCACGCCCTCGCGGCGGTGCCGACCTCGGCCTCGTTCCTCGAGATGATGGACATGCTCAACGAGCAGCTCATCAAGCAGGGCAAGGACACCTTCGCCTTCGACCACGATTGCCGCGAAGGCATCTGCGGCATGTGCTCGATGACCATCAACGGCATGCCGCACGGCCCGCTCCCGGGCGTGACGACCTGCCAGTTGCACATGCGTAACTTCCGCGACGGCGAGACGATCACCGTCGAGCCGTGGCGCGCCCGGGCCTTCCCGGTGATCAAGGACCTCGCGGTCGACCGCTCCGCCTTCGACAAGGTGATCCAGTCCGGCGGCTTCATCACCGTCCGCACCGGCTCCGCCCCCGAGGCCAATAACATCCCGGTGCCCAAGCCCGTCGCCGACGAGGCCATGGACGCCGCGGAGTGCATCGGTTGCGGCGCCTGCGTCGCCTCCTGCAAGAACGGCTCCGCGATGCTCTTCGTCGGTGCCAAGATCAACCACCTCAACATCCTGCCCCAGGGCCAGGCCGAGCGCGACCGCCGCACCCTCGCCATGGTGAAGACCATGGACGAAGCCGGTTTCGGTAACTGCACCAACTACGGCGAGTGCCAGGCCCATTGCCCGAAGAGCATCACCCTCGACGTCATCGCCAAGCTCAACCGCGACTACCTCCGGGCCCGCGTGAAGGAGTTCTTCTCCTCCACCGGCAAGCCTTCCAAGGGCGGAGACTGAGGCGGGCGAAGCCCGCCAGGGGTAGGGCTAGGGCCTGGTCCGTCCCAAAAACAAAGGGGCGCCAATCGGCGCCCCTTTGTTTTTGGGTTGGCGAAGCGCCGGTCAGTCGGAGTCGGTCTCGCCCTGCTCGGTGGCCCGGGTGACGATGACGCGGTTGTTGCCGTTGACCATCTGGAGGGAGGTGACGAAGCCGTTGAGCTGGCGGACGTCGCGAAGGGTGATCTCGTAGGCGACCTCGGTCATCATGCCGGCTTGGATGGTCTCGACCGAGGTGAGCTCGTGCTCGGCCAGGTAGCGGGCGAAGACCTCGGCAAAGGCCTGGTCGTAATTGCAGTCGTTGTTCACCCGGATGCGCAGGAGGTGCGAGCTGCGCTGGGCCACGAAGAGGTCGCGCACGGAGATCGCCCAGATGATGGCGCAGACGAGCGGGACGGTGATCAGGGCGAGGAGGTACTGCTGGGCGCCGACCGCCAGGCCGGTGGCCATCGCGAGGAAGATGAAGCCGATGTCGCGGGACTGCGAGACCGAGCGCCGGAAGCGGATGATGGAGAAAGCCGCGAACATCCCGAAGGCCGTGGCCGAGTTGCCCTGCACGACCATGATGACCATCGTGACGACCGTGCCGAGGATGAGCAGGGTGTGCACGTAGTCCTGCGAGTAACGCGTGCCGCGGTAGGTGCGCTTATAGACCGCGGCGATTAGGCTGTTGAGCCCGAAGCTAAACAGGAGCGCGAAGAGGATCTCGGTGATATTCGGTGAGTGGTGCGGGGCCGACGAGGAGAAAAGAAAGGAGAATAAAGCAGGGTCCGGGGCGGCGGCCGTTTGGGCGAGGAAAGCAAGCATGGTCGAGGAGGGGAAAGCTGGTCAGGCGGGGGTAAGGGCGGGAAGTCCGAACCGGCGGACACCTTCGCTGTACTTGCTGAAGTTGCGAGGAGATAGTCGGAGTCGCGTCAATTTTTCGGCGAACGCGTAGGGGACGGCCCCCGCCCCCTTGACCTCCATGATGCAGGCGGTGGGCGGTAGGACGCGGTGCTGAAAACGGCGGTCGGCGGTGGTCGGTGTCAGGTTATCGAACCGCACCGCGACATCGTGGTCGAAGGTCACGCGCAGGGCCTCGGCCGGCGCCCGGTCCGGCTCATGCAGGAAAAAGGCATGGCGGTCGTAGCGCATCACGCAGGCGGGGCGGAAATCCTCCAGCTGCACCAACCGTTGGACTTCCGCGAGGGTGCGGGCTTCGCCGGGGGTCCATGGGCCGTGGTCCGGGGTCCCCGCCGCCAGGGCCAGCGCGCGGGCCAGGGTGGTCTGGACCCGGCGTTTCACGCCGCGGCCGTCGGCCTTGTGCTTCACCTCGATGAAGCTCGTCGGCCGGATGGCGCCGTCCTCGGAGCCGTAGACGCGGACGCGCAGCTTGCGGCGGGACGGCAGGCCTCGCCAGTTGTCCCAGTAGCAGCGCCGGTCCGGGGAGTCGTAATAGAGGCTGACGACGGGGTAGCGACCCTCGGAGCCGCCTTGGGTGTCGGGCAGCAGTTCGCCATCGAGGCTGGCGAGCAAGGCCGCCCGCTGGTCGAGGGTCAGGAGGAACTTGTATTCGAAACGATCCGCGGTGTCCATGGGTCAGGGCAGGCGGATGAGGGTGAGGGAGCCGCGGTCGA
This sequence comes from Verrucomicrobiota bacterium, assembly GCA_014193315.1. GTDB lineage: Bacteria > Verrucomicrobiota > Verrucomicrobiia > Opitutales > UBA953 > UBA953. Next base: position 91,253 of record BJHS01000002.1, on the reverse strand, counting down.
CCCACGCTTCGCCGGCGGCGCCTCGCAGCTCGGTGATCAGGACCGGATCGGTGTCGGTCACCGCGAACTCGTGCGCGAAGCTTTTCCAGGTGCCGTCGCCGACGGCGGCGGGATTCTTGGGGTCGGCGGCGCTGCCGGAACTGCGCAGGCGCACCCCCTTGGCGTCGCCCTCGCCGGCCTTGACGCCCTTGTACTGGATCTTCCCCTCGAGCCGGTAGCGCCCGGGGGAGACCGAAAGCTGCAGCCGGAAATCGCCGCCGCCGTTCGGGCCCGCCTTGAGGACGAGGCAGTCGCGGCCGGCGTAGGCGGCTTCGACCGTGTCGCCCTTGTCCGAGGAGGGACCCCAGGCGTACTTCCCCAGGGACATCTTGCCGCCCGGGGAGCGCAGCTTCAGCGCGTCCTCCATCTGGGCTTTCACGGAGTCGAGGCGGGCGCGGATCTGGTTGGCGGCGTCGCGCCCGCGGTTGTCGAACGCGGCGGCGTCGGCCTTGTCGAAGGAGCGGATCTTGCTCTTCAGGTCGGCGGCCACCTGCTCGGCCCGGCGCGGCCAGTCGACCGGGCGGATCGCCTTCTCCCACACGAGGAAGCACTGCGTCCGGAACCGCTCGCGCATCGCCCGGTCGCCCCAGAGGGCGTTGGACACCATCGCATTGGGCTGGCGGAAGACGTACCAGCGCGGGTCGCCCCAGGTCTGGTCCATCCCGTGCAGGATGAAGTGGAACTTCCCGGTCGTCGGGTCCTCGTAGAAACGGTAGTTGTTCCGGTTGAAGGAATAACCGTCCCAGTGGGTCAGCACCGACTCGACGAAGACGTAGCGGAAATAGGCGTCGATATCGAGGACCTTGTCCAGGCGGGGGAGGCGCAGCTCCGGCTTGGGTTCGTTGCACGCGCCGATGAGCTCGAGCAGCCTGGTCTTGTCGTTCGGGTTCCCGCGGTCGCACTCGGTGTTCGGGTTGACCTCGCTGACGAAGCCGCCGTCGTAGAGATGACCGCGTGTGTCCTTGAAGAAGTATTTCAGGAACTCGTCGTTGAAGCCTTCCTTCAGGAGGTAGGTGCCGAGGACCTTGCCGTTCATCAGCAGGTAGGCGTGGGTGCAGCGCGAGGCCGGCACGAAGGCCTTGCGGGCCATCTCCCCGGCGAGCTGCTCGTGCAGCATCGTCCCGTCCTGGGCGAAGTTGTTCAGCTGGAACTTGCCGACCCCGCGCAACTCCTGGCCCTTCTTCACCTTGTCGGTGCGCACGGAAAAGCCGGGGCGCGGGTCGTTGATCTGCCGGAAACTGCCGGCCGAGCCCTTGAGCTTCACCGAACATTTCTCCAAGGTTATCCCGCCGTACTCCTTGAGGGAGCATTCGACGAAGTTGCGGGGATCCTTGGCTAATTTATCGATGTTCTCGGGTGAGATCAGCAGCTCGATCTTCGGGACGATGCCGGCGAAAAGCGCATCATCGGACACGTCGGGCACCTTGGGCTTGGGGGCTACCGGGATCACCGGCGTGACCGGCGCTACCGGGGCCGCCGGCGGGGAGCTCGGCGCGCGGGTCGGGGCTGGCTGGGCGCGGACCGCGGTGAGGGCCGTCTGCCAGCAGATAAGCCCGCCGGCCAAGAGGCCGGCCAACTTCCGGAAGGCTGGCTTGGTCGGGGTGCGCACGGGGTTCGGCTGAAGATGATTTTCGGCCGGGATGGAGTCAATCCCTTGGGCAGGGTCCGCCCTGCCGCTCCCGGGTGTCCGCGAGGTCATCAGGGCAGTCGGGTGAGCCTGAGGTCATTGCGGTCGACCCATGCCTCGCCCGCATCGGTGCGCAGCTCGAGCACGAGGGTCGGGTCGCCGTCGGTGACGGCGAAATCAATCCGCACCGCCTGCCAGTCCTGATCGCCGGCCAATATCGGGAGGTCGCGGCGATCGCTTTCGCCGCCGAGTCGGAGGCGAAAGCCTCCACCGACAACGCCGCGGGTCCGGACCACGGCCGACAGGCGGTAGCGTCCCGGCTCCAACGCCAGCGGTAGGCGTGCGTCGACCTGCCCTCCGGCCGCCGCCTTCTTGAGGTACAGGCATTCGCGCGACTCGACTTTACTTTCCCGGACCTCCCCGCGGTCGGTCGAGACGTTCCAGATGTAGGGGCCGAGACCGATGGTCCCGCCCGGGGCCCCGAGTTTCTCCGCATCCTCAAACTGGGAGCGCACGATTTCCATCCGCCGGCGCACCTGGGCGGCGCCCTCCAGCCCGCGACGTTCGGCGCGGGCGGCTTCCTTGGGGTCCACCGCCAGCAGCCGCGCCTTCAGGTTGGCGGTCACTTCCTCGGTGCGCTTGGCCCAATCGCGCCCCTTGATCGCCTGGGCGTAGACCGCGCGCGCTTGCTGCCGGAAGCGCTCGCGCAGCGCCCGGTCCTGCTTGTCGCCCCACAAGGCCTGCGCCACCGCGGTCACGCTGGCACCGGGGTAGAGCGGGGCGACCACGGGCGATGCGAAGACGTAGGCCCGGGGGGAACTCTGCCCCCAGGAGTCGACCCCGAAGACATTGTCCATGCCGTGGAGGATGAAGGTAAACTTGCCGACCGAAGGGTCCTCGTAGACGCGGTAGTTATTCGCCCGATACGAATACCCGTCGCCGTGGACCAGGATATTTTCGATCGCCAGGTGCCGGAGGTAGGCGTCGATATCCAGGATGCGGGCGAGCCGATCGCGCCGTTTGGCGGGGTCGCCTTCCCGGAGGGCCTGGGTGAACTCGGTGATCTTGGTCTGGTCCTTCGGGTCGCCCTTATCCAGTTCGAGGCCTGGGTTGATGTCCGTGTGCAGGCCGCCGTCGTAGAGATGCCCGTGGGTGTCCTGGAAGAAGGGACGAAGGAATTCGCCGTCGAACCCCTCCTTGATCACATAAACCCCGAGCACCTTGCCGTTCATCGTCACGTAGGCGTGGGCGCAGCGGGAGGCGGGGACGCCGGCGGCCCGGGCGATCTCCCCGGCCAATTGCTCATGGATCATGCTGCCGTCCTGGGCGCAGTTGTTCAGCTGGAATTTCGTGAGCCCATGGAAAGCCTGTTCCGTCGACTTGGCGGTACGGATGGAGAAGCCCGGGCGCGCATCATTGATCTGCCGGAAACTGCCGTAGCTACCCTTCAACTTGATCGAGCAATGTTCCAAGGCCTGCTGGCCGGGCTCCCGTAACGTGAATTCCACCAAAGCCCGGGGTTCCTGGGCGAGTTGTTTGAGGCCGAGGTCGGGGATGGTGAGCTCAATCACCGGTACCTCCCCGGCGAACAAGGCGTCCCCGCGGGTTGGGGTCGCCGCCGGCAAGACGCCGCCGAGAAGGATCAGGGCAAGGCTGGGCGAGACGCGGTGCATGGGGTTAAGAGGTGAACCCCGGCGGGGGTGTTTATGTTCCCAGCCGCGTTCAAGGCGCTGGGTCGCCGAAGAGCGTCCCGACGCTTTCATCGAGCCCGCCAGGCCTTGCTCGTTTGAGCCAAGCGGCTTGGTAGCGCTCGGTCAATGCACCGCGTTTCCGCTGGGATAGGGTCTTCCCCTCGGCACGATGCAGGCCGGCGCGGGCGAGGTCGGCTCCCAAGGTCAGCTCTTCCCGGATGTCGTCGGCGGTAATTGCCGCGAGGAGCGGGGCGGCCTCGTCGAGGTAAGTCCAAGCGCGCCGGAGTTCCTCCGCGGTGACGCCTTCGGTGAACTGGGTGAGCGCCTCGGGCTTGGCGGTGAGGAAATCCCAGGTGAGGCTCTTGTTGCGGTGGGCCTTGGCGATCTGGCCGTCGAGTCGGCCGAGGTGCGTGAGCGCCTGCGCGACCGCCGGGGCTGCTTCGGCCGAAAACGAGCCCAGCACGGCGTAGCCGGGGGCCAGCGCCTCCGTGGGTTTGCCCGTCCAAGCGTGGGTCAGGCCCGCGACCATCGCTGGCCAGTTCGTCGGCCACGGCTGGTGGTTGCCGTTGTCGCCCCAACTCGTCAGCAGGATGCCGCGCGCGCCGTGCGCGAGCGCGGCGGAGATCGCCTCGCGCTGATTCGTCAGCGCGTTGTCGAGGCGACCGGTGAAACTTTGCCAAGTGCTGGTGCCCGGCGCCACGAGGTAGGTGCGCCCCAGTTCCCGCAAGCGCCCGCCTTGGGCGTCGAACGGGTGCCCGGCATCGTAGCCCCAGACCACCGGCACCGCCTCGGCCGGGGCCTCCTGCGCGAGCGCGAGGTCTTCGAGCAGGATGTCGCCCCAGAATTGCGGGGTATGCCCGCGGCCCGAAGCAAGGGCGCAAAGTTTACGGAGGTGCTCGAGGTAGACGCGGTGCTTCCCGCGTTCGGCGACCGCCTGCTTGCTGAAGCCTTGGCCCAGTTCCCAAGGCTCGTCGCCGCCGATGTTCACCTGGCGGCTACGGAAGCAGGGGAGGTAATCCGCCAGCAGGGCGTCGACGAAGGTGAGCGAGGCGGCGTCGGGCTTGAGCGTGCCGGGGATGGGCTTGAACTGTCCGGTCAAGGGGTGAATCCAGCCTTCGGGGCATTCGGCCAGCGCGCGGTAGCGCGGGTGGCGGAGCCAGCGCTCCAGGTGGCCGAACGTGTTGAGATTCGGGACGAGTTCGATGCCCACCTCGGCGCAGGCGTCGTCGAGGGCCCGAATTTGCGCCGCCGTCAGGGGCGAGGCGTCGCGCCAAGTGTCCTCGTGGCCCGGGAACGCGAACGTGTGTTCGACATAGAGTTGGAGTTGGTTGGCGCGTAACTCGGCGAGCGCCGACACGAGGCGAAGGAGCTCCGCCATCGTCGGCACCTTGCCGCGCGACACGTCGAGCATGAAGCCGCGCACCGGCAGGGCCGGGCCATCGACGATGGTCAGGCAGGGCAGGGCGGGGTCGTCGGGCTGCCGCAGTTGACGCAAGGCCCGCGCCGCGTGGAGGACGGCGGCGGCATCGCCGGCCGCAAGGCGCGCGACCTCGGGTCCGATCGTGAGGTGGAAGCACTCCGCGCCTAGCTCCGGGCGGTGATCAACGCGCCACCCGGTGGCTTGACCGGCTTGTAGCAGCGCCTGGGCCTCGACCATCTTGGTCGGGAGGGGCCCCAGTCTGGAGGCATCCGTTCGGCCTTCCCCAAGGATGATTTCCCTTGGGGAGGGGAAGAGTGGGGGCACCGGGGCGCTCATCTTTATGAAGGGATAGGCTGGGGCCGACGAGGGGCAAGCCGCTATGGGGGGGGGATTATCGGTGTTCCCGCTTGGAACTTAAGGTCAAAACCCTACATCTACCTCTTCACCCCCCGCACACACCCATGGTCCGCTCTACCCTAGGCTTTCTGTTTCTGTCCGCCGCCGCTCATGCGGTGCCGGAAGGCTTCACTATCCGCGAGTTCGTGGGCACCGCCCAGGAGCCCGAGATCTACCCGACCGCCGTGTCGGCCGCCGCCAACGGCGATGTCTACATCTCCTCCGACAAGAATGGCTCGCTCGGCCACATCAAGGGCATGGGCCGCATCCTGCTGGCCCGCGACACCAAGGGCGCCGGCAAGGCCGACGTCATGATCGAGTACACCAAGGTCGAGAGCCCGCGCGGCGGTCACTTCGTCGGCGGCGTCCTCTACCTCGTCCACCCGCCCTTCCTCTCCAAGTTTCAGGACAAGGACGGCGACGGCAAGGCCGACTATGACTCCGAGCGCACGCTCTTGGTCGATGGTCTCGGCGGCGGCATCGAGCATCCTCGGGGCGCTGACCACACCACCAACGGTTGCCGCATGGGCATCGACGGTTGGCTCTACATCGCCGTGGGCGACTTCGGCGCGGGCCTCATCCGCGACAATGACGGCGCCATCGGCCTCGGCGACAAGAAGCGAGTGACCCTCTACGGCGGCGGCGTGATGCGCGTCCGCCCCGACGGCACCGAGCTCGAGGTCTACACCGAGATGACCCGCAACATCTGCGACGTCGCCATCTCGCCGACCCTCGACCTCTTCTCCCGCGACAACACCAACGACGGCAAGGGCTGGAACACGCGCTTCCACCACTTCACCTCGCTGGCCAACCCCGGCTACCCCCGCCTGTACAAGAATTTCGACGACGAGATTGCCCATCCGCTCGCCGACTACGGCGGCGGCTCCGGCACCGGTGGCCTCTACCTCTCCGAGCCGGGTTTCCCGAAGGGCTGGGGCGACACACTCTTCACCTGCGACTGGACCACGGGCACGATCCACAACCACCCGCTCAAGCCCTTTGAGGCCACCTTCGTCGCCCAGCAACAGACCTTCCATAAGGTGCCCCGCGCCACCGACATCGATGTCGACGGCAACTCCCGCCTCTACATCGCCGACTGGCGCGCCGGTGGTTTTAGTTACCTCGGCAAGGGTAAGCAGCAGGGCATGATCCAGCAGGTCGTCGTCGACGGCGTGAAGCCCAACCAGTACGTCGACGTCACCAAGGCGTCCGACGCCGACCTCGTGAAGCTCCTCGCCTCCGACAGCGCCGTGCAGCGCCTCGAGGCCTCTCGCCGGATCATCGACCTGAAGAAGACCGGCCTTGCCGAGTCGGTGCTCGCCGCCGCCGCCTCCGCGCAGGCCCACCTCCACCACCGCGTCGCCGCGGTCTTCACCTACAAACAGCTCCTGGGGGCCGGTTCGACCGACGGGCTCGTCGGCCTGACCAAGGATGCCGCCGTCCGCGAGTTCGCCCTGCGCGCCCTGGCCGACCGCACCACCGAGACCAAGGGCGTCCCGGTGCAGCCGTTCCTTGACGGCCTCAAGGACCCGAACCCGCGCGTCCGCCTTCAGGCCACCATCGGGCTCCAGCGCCTCGGGGCGAAGGAGACCGCTGGCGCCATCGCCGCCGCCGCCGCCACGTGGCCGGCCGAGGAGGCCAAACTTGAGGAAGGCGCGCACTACCGCCTCCCGCACACCGCGATCCACGCCCTGGAGCACCTCGGCAACGCCAAGCCGCTGGTCGAGGCCGCCAAGGACCCTGCCCAACGATACATCGCGTTGCGCTCCCTTCAGCTCATCCACACCGCCGACTCCGTCGATGGCCTGATCGAGCTATCCAAGACCGGTGACGACGCCCTGCGCGCCGGTGCCATCGGCGCCCTCGCCCGCCTCTACCACGTCGAGAAGCCCTGGAACTACAAGGATTGGTGGAGCACCCGCCCCGATGACCGCGGCCCGTACTTCATCCCGGCCGAGTGGGAAGCCACCCCGCGCATCAAGGCCGCCATCGAGGCCGCCTACGCCAAGCTCCCCGCCGCGCTCCGCATGGCCACGCTCGAACTGTTGGCGAAGAACCGCATCGCGATCACCGAGCTGAAGCTCGAAGGCGTCGACCCGATCCGCCTCGCGATGGCCTCGCAGACCCTGCGCCCGGCCGACCTGGCTCTGCTCGTCGACGCATCCCTGCAGGCCTCCCGCAAGTGGGAGGAGCGTCTGGATTGCTACAAGGCCTTGCTGAAGGTCGAAGGCGACGCCGGCCTCGAGCCCCGCGTGAAGGTCCTCGCCGGCTGGTCCAAGGACGCGCAAGCCCCCGCCGCCGCCACCCAGGCGATCAGCGACTTCTTCTACGAGGCCGAGCGCGGCAACCAGGTGAACAAGCTCCGCTCCATGGCTAACAAGGCCGAAGACGCCGCGTCGACGATTCTCTGGAAAGCCCTGCTCAACGTGCTCGGTAGCCCGCTGACCAAGGATCAGCACAAGAAGGCGGTGCGTGACCACGTCGACAAGAACCCGCGTGACATCGGCTTCTTCCACGCCATCGCCGACCTCGGCCTCACGGGCTTCGACAAGCAGCTCGAGGAAGGCATGAAGGGTGACAACGTCATCCAGATCAACGCCGCCAAGGCCGCGCTCGCCGCCGGCAAGCTCGCCGCCGCCAGCAAGGGCAAGAAAATCGCCCAGCTCGACGCCAAGGTTGTCGCCAAAGCCGTCCTGAAGGGTCGCGGTAACGTCAAGGCGGGCCAGAAGCTCTTCACCCAGCAGGGCTGCGTGGCCTGCCACGCCGTCGACCTCGCCGCGGAGCAGAAGGGTCCGTACCTCGGTGCCGCCGGCGCGAAGTTCCCGCGCGAGTACCTCGTCGACTCGATCCTCGACCCGAACAAGGTCGTCGCCCAAGGCTTCCAGACCGTCGTCTTCCAGATCAAGGACGGCTCCGAGCAGATGGGCTTCGTCACCGGGGAGGCCGACGGGGTCGTCACCCTCCGTAACATCGCCGGCCAGGTCTCCAAGATCAAGCGCAGCGACGTCCGCAATGAGCGTCACCTCCCGCAGTCCATGATGCCCGCCGGCCTCGCCGCGGGGCTTACGGTCGAGGAACTCACTTCGCTCATCGAGTACCTCGGCACGCTCAAGGCCATCGGCGGCTAAGCGACCCGCCGAACCACGAATCAGGGCGCCCTCCGGGGCGCCCTTTTTGTTGGCGCGAGGGGGAGGGGCCGCCCGCGCTGCTATCCCTGTCCGCCGGGCTAGACCTAGGGCCGCACGCGGTGCGGCCCCCACCTAGGTTAACCAATGACACATCTTCCCATCCCGATACTTGGATGCCTGCTTGCTAAGGGCGGTTTTCCCCTTTGCATCAGGGGTCTTATGTCCCGTCCCGTTTCCTACACCTTCTCCTCCGAGTCGGTTGGCGAAGGCCACCCCGATAAAGTCGCCGATAGCATCTCGGATTCCGTCCTCGACGCGTGCTTCGCCCAGGATCGCTTCTCCCGCGTCGCCTGCGAGACCCTCGTGAAGAGCGACCACGTGGTCATCGCCGGCGAGCTGACCACCAAGGCCAAGGTCAACTTCGAGGAGGTCGTCCGCGAGTCGATCCGCGAGATCGGCTACGTGAACGACGACGACGTCTTCCATGCCGACAAGGTCTTCATCACCAACCTGCTCACCAAGCAATCCCCGGACATCGCGCAGGGCGTCGACGAGCGCAAGGCCGAGGGCAAGAAGCACGCCCAGATGGGCGCCGGCGACCAGGGTATCATGTTCGGTTTCGCGACCACCGAGACCCCCGAGCTCATGCCGGCCCCGGTGATGTTCGCGCACCGCCTCAACCGCGAGCTGGCCCGTCTCCGCAAGTCCGGTGCCAAGGGCACCGCGTGGATCCGGCCGGACTGCAAGTCCCAGGTCGCCGTCCGCTACGAGGACGGCGTGCCAGTCGCCATCGAGAATGTGGTCATCTCGACCCAGCACACCGCCGACGTCTCCCATCGCCAGATCGAGAAGTTCTGCATCGAGCAGGTCATCCGCAAGGTCCTCCCGAAGTCCCTCGTCAGCAAGCGGACCGAACACCTCATCAACCCCACCGGTCGTTTCGTCGTCGGGGGCCCGCAGGGCGACTGCGGCCTGACCGGCCGTAAGATCATCGTCGACTCCTACGGCGGCATGGGTCGCCACGGCGGCGGTGCCTTCTCGGGCAAGGACCCGACCAAGGTCGACCGCTCTGCGGCCTACATGGCCCGCTGGGTCGCCAAGCACATCGTCGCGTCCGGTGCCGCTGAACGCTGCGAACTCCAGGTCGCTTACGCCATCGGCCACCCGGAGCCGACCAGCATCCACCTCGACACCTTCGGCACGGGTACCGTGCCCGACGCCGTCATCCTCGCCGCGGTGAAAAAGACCTTCCTCTTCAACCCCGCCGAGATTATCCGCCAACTCGACCTGCGCCGGCCGATCTACCGCGCCAGCACCCACTACGGCCACTTCGGCAAGAAGGGTCTGCCGTGGGAGACCACGGCGAAGTTGCCCGCCTTCATCCAGGCGATCAAGGCCAACGTCCGCTAACCGGCCGTCTGGCTATTTCCCAACCGCCTATTCCTCACACCTATGTCCAAAAAATTCACTGATTTCAAAGTGGCCGACCTCGGCCTCGCCGATTGGGGCCGCAAGGAACTCCAGGTCGCCGAGCATGAGATGCCGGGCCTGATGGCCCTCCGTGCCAAGCACGGCCAGAAGCAGCCCCTCAAGGGCGTCCGCATCGCCGGCTCGCTGCACATGACCATCCAGACGGCCGTCCTCATCGAGACGCTCGTCGACCTCGGCGCCGACGTGCGCTGGGCCTCCTGCAACATCTTCTCCACGCAGGACCACGCCGCCGCCGCCATCGCGAAGGCCGGCATCCCGGTCTTCGCCTGGAAAGGCGAGAACCTCGTCGAGTACTGGGAGTGCACGATGAAGGCCCTCACCTGGCCCAACGGCGACGGCCCCGAGCTCATTGTCGACGACGGCGGCGACGCCACCCTCCTGATCCACAAAGGCTATGAGCTCGAGAACGGCTCCAAGTGGGTCGACACGAAGTCTGAGTCCGAGGAGGAGCAGATCATCAAGAACCTCCTCAAGAAGGTCGCAAAGCAGCGCCCCGGCCACTGGCACAAGGTCGTGAAGTCCTGGAAGGGCGTCTCCGAGGAGACCACCACCGGCGTCAAGCGGCTCTACCGCATGCTCGAGGAAGGCTCCCTGCTCGTCCCGACGGTCAACGTCAACGACACCGCCACGAAGTCGAAGTTCGACAACCTCTACGGCTGCCGCGAATCCCTCGTCGACGGCATCAAGCGCGCCACCGACGTCATGGTCGCCGGCAAGGTCGCCCTCGTCATCGGTTACGGCGACGTCGGCAAGGGCTCGGCCCAGTCCCTCCGCGGCCTTGGCGCCACCGTTCAGATCGCCGAAATCGACCCGATCTGCGCCCTCCAGGCCGCCATGGAAGGCTTCCGCGTCGTGACCGTCGAGGATACCCTCGGCACCGCCGACATCTACGTCACCGCCACGGGCAACAAGGACATCATCACGCTCGAGCACCTGACCAAGATGAAGGATCAAGCCATCGTCTGTAACATCGGCCACTTCGACAACGAAATCCAGGTCACCCGCCTCAACGCCTTCAAGGGCGCGAAGAAGGTCCCGATCAAGCCGCAGGTCGACCGCTACACGTTCAAGGACGGCCGCCAGCTCTACATGCTCGCGGAAGGCCGCCTCGTGAACCTCGGCTGCGCCACCGGTCACCCGAGCTACGTGATGTCGACCTCCTTCACCAACCAGGTCCTCGCTCAGCTGCACCTCTGGGAGACGCGCGCCACCGCCCAGCCTGGGGTCGTTGTTCTCCCCAAGCACCTCGACGAAGAAGTTGCTCGTCTCCACCTCGGTAAGCTCGGCGCCAAGCTCACCAAACTGACCCCGGCCCAGGCCGCTTACATCGGCGTGAAGCAGTCTGGTCCGTTCAAGCCCGACAACTACCGGTACTAAGAAAGAGGTAAGTTGACCAGTTGGCCGGAAAACAGAGGGCGCCGCCAGGCGCCCTTTTTGTTTGGCCGGTTCAGCGCCCGAGCGCGCGGTGGAGGAGCGGGTCGATCGCGGCCGACAGGTTACCGCCTTGAGCGGTGCCGTTCCCGTTGAAGAGCACCGCCCAACTCGAGCCATCCCAGCGTTTCACCACCAGCGACTCGCTGCCCGCGATGAGGCCCGCGTGCCAGAGGTTGGCTTGGCCGTCCTTCACGGGCCGCACCATCCAGCCGCAACCGTAGTAGGCAGCCTTCGGTTGGCCGTCGGCTTCATGCCCGGCCACGCCCTCGGGGCGGGCCTGCATCAGGGCGATGGTCTCGGGGTTCAGCAAAGGACACTTGGCCGGGTCATGGAAAGCGTCGGCGAAACGCGCGAGGTCCGCCGCCGTGGCGATCCAGCCTCCATGAGCTTCGAACCCCTCGAAGTTCTCGGCTCCGTAAGGGTAGGGGACCGGTGGCCCGAAAGGGTCGTAGAGCGAGAGTCCCATCCGGTCCCCGTGGGTGTGGTAGCGCGCCTCCTCGGTTTCCCGGTCTCTCCAGGTCGCCTTGCCGAGTTTCATCGATTCGAGATGCAGCGGCTGGAGCACGACGGCCCGAACCCAGGCCTCGTAGTCCATCCGGGTCACCTTCTCGATGACGCGACCGAGCACCAGGTAGCCGAGGTTGGAGTAGGCCATCCGCGCCCCGGGCTCGAAGTCCAAGGGTCGGCCCAGCATGTAGCGCACGATCTGCACCGGGTCGTAGGGCGGCGGTATCCCCGTGGTGTGAAAAATCTCCCCCATCTGCCCGATCGGGTCGCCGGAGATCGCCCGGTCCCAGCCGGCCGCGATGGGCGATGGCCAGGCTGGCTCCCGGCACCCCTTGCTCGCGTACGAAGTGCGTCAGCAGGTCGTCGAACGCGGCCAGCTCCGGGACCGGCTCGCCGGACACGCCGACCTCGTCGGACTTCGCCCAGACGCCCGGAGCCGCGGCCAATGCAGCGGCGACGCCGAGGAAGCGGCGGCGGGACAGGTTCATTTGCCGAGGCGTTCCTTCGCCCACCGCACCGCAGCCAGCTCGCCGTCGCGCCGGAAGATCGCGAAGTAGCGCTCAAAGTCGTCGGCGGTGGCCTGCTTGGAGAATTCCAGCACGGACTGCGTCAACCCTTGGAGCTCGGTCGACTGGGCCGCGAGCAAGGCGAGCCTTTCGCCCGCGCTGACGCCACCATCGACGAGCGTGACGGGGTCCAGCTGACGGAGGAAAGCGGCTTCGACCGCCATCCCGGTCAGCTGCTCGACGATCATCGCCTTGGGTTCCTGCAGGCGGCGTCCGAGGTCCAGGCCGACGAGCAAAGTCGGCTCGACCGCGTCGAAGTCGGCCGCCTTCACGAATTCGTCCTGCAAGCCCCGCAGGTCCTTGGACAGGCCCAGGCCTAGGCGGCTTTGGGCAAGGTTGACGTTCACGGCTTGGGCCAAGCCCGCGATCAGGGCGCCCGTTGGTTCATAACCCGACTCGACATAGGCGTCGGTGGTCCCGTCGAGCAGGCTAAGGCTGTGGTTCTGCAGCGCGCCTTGATCCATCGACTGCAGCAGGTCCTGAGCGGCCTTGGTGTAATCCCCCGCGGCGAAGGCCGACTGCGCCCCGAGGTAGTTCCCCAGCGGGTTGTCGGGCTGCAACGCGCGGAAAGCCTCCACCGCGGCTTTCTTCTCCACCGGATCTTCGCTGCGGAGCGCGAGCTCGAGGTGCCCTAGGGCGTCCCCGGGCGCTGCCTTGATCGCTTCGCGCAGAAGCGTCAGGTCGTCGGTCAGGCGTGAGGCGACCACGAGGCTTGGCGCATCGCGTCCATGCCGCGCGAGGTAGGCGTCGATCTCGGCTGGCGTGAGGCGCGCGTGCTGCCCGGACTCCATCGCCTTAAGCACGGCCCGGAATCCCTTGTCCGCCGGGCCGTTCCAGCCGGTCAGTTTCAGGTTGGCGGCGGAGCGTACCTTGATGGCGGGCTTGTCGGCCGTGGCGGTGGGGTGGTCGGTCCGCATGGCGACAGGCTTGCGCTCGACCAAGGTCCAGCCGAGGGCCGCCAGGAGGGCGACCGTGGTCAAGCCTTGGAGCGTGCGCGGCTTCATCCGCCGATCAGATCTTCGACAGCGACCAAGGCTGGCGCAGCTCGCGGGTCAGCATCGCATTGGCGGTGTCGTCACCGATGAACTGCCGCGCCGCCGGGTCGAACTTCAACTTGCGGCCCGTGAAGAGGGCGGCGTTGCCGAAGTGGCCAATGGCCGTGGCGTGGTGGGCGGCGAGGGCGTGCGAGAGCGGCTTGCGGCGCGACTGGCAGCAGTCGACGAATTCTTGGAAGTGGTCGGTCGTGCCCGGGCAACGCCAAGCGTCCGGCCCGAGGTCCTTTTCCCAGAGGCCCTTGATGCTGCACTCTTGGCCGCCGCGGCGGACGAAGAGCGAACCTTTCTCGCCGACGAACTTCACGCCTTCGAACTTGCTGTTCACGTTGAGCTGGACGCCGTCGGCGTAGGTCAGGGTGTAGTCGTAGGTCCGGTGCGTGTTCCAAGGGGTCTCCCGCAGCTCGCCCTTGCCCTCGACCGCCACGGCGTATTCGGCGTCCTTACCGATCGCCCACGCGGCGATGTCGCCGTGGTGGCAGACCCAGTCGAGGACCGGGCCGCCGCCGAAGTTGGTGTGCCAGCGCCAGTTGAAGTGGAAGACGCGCGGGTCGTATTCCATCCAGGCGGACGGTCCCACCCAGAGGTCGTAGTCGACCTCGGCGGGCGGCTTCTCGCCCGGCTTGGGGGCGGCCGGGATCCCGTGGTTGTTCGTGGTGGTGCCGGCCTCGACGTGCAGGAGTTTGCCGAGTTCGCCGTTGCGGATGATCTCGACGGCCTTGCGGAAGTTGCCGGTGGAGCGCTGCCACATGCCGGTCTGCCAGACGCGGCCGTTGGCCTTGACGGCGTCGACGATGGCCTGGCCTTCGCTGAAGGTCTTCGCGAGGGGCTTCTCGCCGTACACATCGATACCCGCGCGGAGGAAGGCGCAGCTGATTACGCCGTGCCAGTGGTCGGGTAGGCCCATCACCGCGGCGTCGGGCTTCTCCTTCGCGAGGAGCTCACGGAAATCTTGATACTCGCGCGGGGCGGCCATGCCCTTCTTCACGACGGCCTCGGTCGAGGACTTCAGCACGCGCTTATCCACATCGCACACGGCGATGACCTGCACGCCCTTCTTCGACATCAGGTTATGCATGTCGCCTCCGCCTTGGGACTTGAGGCCGACGCCGACAAGTTGCAGGCGATTGGAAGGGGCGACGGTGTCGTCCTTGCCGAGGGCCGAGGCGGGGATGATCGTCGGGAAGCCCAACGCCAGGCCGGCGAGAGAGGAGTTACGCAGGAACGAACGGCGGTCGAGGCGGGGGGTAGGCATGGGGTGGGGGTAAGGGTTTTGGGGTTGGAAATAGGCAGTAGGCCCGCCGGGGAGGGGTCTGACCACGGTAGGACAGGGATAAGGTCTCCGACGTTCCGTGGAAAGAAGGTTTCCATCCATCTTCGAATCCCTTGTCCACTTGCTCCCGTGCCTACTTGCCCCCTAAGAATGTAACTGCCCTGGCCCCAGCCCTTCCTTCCCCCATGCGTTCCCTCCTCACCCTCCTCTTCGCCGCGGTCGTTGCCGTGGCGGCCGAACCAAACCGCGCCTTGGTATACTCCCGGACCGCGGGGTTCCGCCACGGGGACTCGATTCCGCTCGGCAACAAGATGCTGGAAGCCCAGTTCAAGGCCGCCGGTCTGGAGGTCGACTTCTCCGAAGACCCGACGGTCTTCACGGCCGAGAATCTGGCGAAGTACCGCGCCGTGGCCTTCATGAGCACCACGGGCGACGTCATGACGCCGGCTTTGCCGAAGGGCGCGACGGAGGAGCAGAAGGCCGCGGCGGCCAAGCAGGCGGTCGGCGGTCGGGCCGCCTTCCAGGCTTGGCTCGAGAATGGTGGCGCCTTCGTCGGCATCCATGCCGCGACGGATGCCGGTGGCGACGTCACCACCAAGTGGCCATGGTACGCCAAGATGGTCGGCGGTCTCTTCGCCGGCCACCCCGCCCAGCAGGTCGCCGTCCTCAAGGTCGTCGACAAGGACACCCTCGCCACCGCCCACCTTCCGGCCGAGTGGAAGCGCAAGGACGAGTGGTATAACTTCAAGAACCTCCAGTCGGAGAACCATGTGCTCCTCGTGATCGACGAGACCACGTACAAGGGCGGCAACACCAAGCCCGGCGAGACGCACCCGATGTCGTGGAACAAGGAAGTCGGCCAGGGTCGCATGTTCTACACCGCGCTCGGCCACACCAAGGAATCCTTCGCCGAGGCCGACTTCATCAAGCATGTGCACGGCGGTCTGCTCTGGGTCCTCCGCAAGACCGAGTTCCCCAAGTAATCCGGCCCTACCTCGCTTCCGGCCATGCGCCTCCTGCCCGTCTGCTGCTTTGTCGTCGCCGCGTTCGCGGCGGACGCCCCGCTCGATCACGCTCGCTATGCCGCCGCGCTTAAGGAGTTCCGGGCGCAGGACGGTCGGGCCCTTGCGACCTTGCGGTCCGCCGGGAAGTCCGCCGAGGAACGTCGGGCCGCGATCGATGACGTCCGGGAACGCTTGGTCGATGAGCCCGCTGGCCCCCTGACCACGGAAGTCGCCGCATTGCTCGCCAAGGTGGCTCCGGCGGAAGCTCGCCTGCTGCTGGCCGCGTTGGCGGAGGCCAAGGCCGTGGGCGCGACCGCGCAGGTCGCGGCGCTCGCGGGGCAGGCCGATTCCCCGGTGCGTGTCGACGCCGCCCTGGCGTTGGCCGAGATCGGCGGCGCCAAAGCCGTGCCGGTGCTGGCGGCGCTGGCCAAGGACGAGGCGATGGCCGAGGAAGTCGTTCGCGTGCTCGCCAAAGTCTCCGGGCCGGGCGTGACCGAGGCTTTCAACGCCGGCATCCGCGACGCCAAGGCGGACCTGCCCGGGCGTTTCGCGCTGATCAAGGCCGCCGTCGCGCGCAACAACCGTGCCGTCGCCGCCGCCCTCTGCGCCACCCTCCTCGATGAGCCGATGCGACTGGAGTCGCAGAAGGCCTTGCTGAAGCTCGCGTCGCCCGCGGATCTCCCGGTGCTGCGTCAGGCCGAGCAGGCTGTCGCCAACGCCGCGACCAAGGCGGCGCTCGGCCGACTCATCGCCAAGCTCGAGAAACCGGAGGGGAAGTGAACTTCGTGGACGCGTCCGCGCCCGCCGAGACGCCCGTGCGCGGCGCCGATCGTTGGTCGCCGGCGACCTGGGGGGCATGTCTTTCGCTCGTGACGTGCTTCCCCGCGCTGTTGCTGTTCCTCGGCGCTGGAAGCGGAGATGGCCGGGGGGCGCACCTCGCCATCTTCTGCCTCTATCCCACGACCCTGCTTCTCCGCTTCATCCCGGGAAATGCGGTTCTCTGGGCCGTACTCGGCGGGCAATTCCTCCTTTACGGGATCCTCCTTTTGCTGCCGACCTCGCGGCGTGCCCGCCGGCGCGCCTGGTTCGTCCTGCTCGGCGTTCATCTCGCGTTGGTCGCCGCGTGTTTCCTCGCCGCGGGGATCGGGAAGTAAGCCCGCCGCGCGCCGGTCCGCTCAGCGCCGGCGCAGCCAGACCTCGCCCGCGTCGTCGGCGCTCTCCGTCGTGAGGTCGATCTCGAGCACCCCGTGGGTGGCCCGGGAGGCGACATCGGCGCGGAGCCGCTGCAATAGACCTTCATCGGCGAAAGTCTGCAGCGTACCTTCGGTGACGTCCTGCAGCGTGACCTTGCCGACCTTGGCCCAGCCCTTGGTGGGGCGGATCTCCACGAGGTAGTCGCCGGGTTCCTTGAGCAGGCCGTCCAGCGGCAGGCGGACGCGCCGGTCGTTCGTCGCGGCGACATCCCACATCGCCACGGGTGCTTCGGGTCGTTCGACCACGGCGTACTCATCGAGCAGGCGACCTTGCAGGAAGGTGAAGGCCAGCGAGCCTTCCGTCTCCGCCGCGTCCTTGCGGTCGAACGTGACGCGTACCTTCAGGTTCGTGGCGCGCTCGGGTACCTGCAATCGCCAGAAGGTCACCGCCCCCCGTCCGTCGGCGCGGGCCGAAGTCGGGCGGCGCGACACCACGCGGTCGTCGGCGAGTAGCTCCACCTGGCGGATACCGGCCTCGGCGTTCGCGACCAGGATCGCGGGGCCGGTCCGCGCCCCCTCGGTTAAGGCGAAGGCGAGCGTCCCGTTGCTTTCCCGGGGCAGCCGGTTGAACTCGAGGGAGAAGAGCGTCGCTGGCGGGATCGCGCGGGAGCGGAAGCCTTGGGCGAACACCCGCGGCTCGATGGCCCGGCGGCGCCCTTCGAATTCCTCATGGTTGAGTCCCTTCTGGCCGCTCCAGCCGGCCTCGGCGAGCGTGAGGGCGGCGGGGAACTGACGGGCGTCGTCCAGCTCCGGTGCGCTCGAGCCTGAGCCCGTGGCCAACCCTAAAAGCAGCGGCTCGCGTTCACCCTCGGCCAGGTTCAGGCGGAGGGCACCTTGGTCGTCGACCAAGTTCGAGACGATGACGCCGTGGCCGAGTTTGATGAGTTCCCCTAAGGCCTTCGTCGTCGCCTCGGGGGCGCCGCGCTCGGGCGTCGGCAGGTCGACAATCGCGCCCTTGGGCGTGCCGGGCTTGAGGATCTCCTCGGCGTTCGGGCCCCACAGCCGCGTGATGAGCCGCTTCTTCCGCGTCGCCGCCGCCTTCACCAGTTCGCCTTGCAGCCAGACGCGCGCCGCTTCGGCCCCCGCCAAAGACTCGTCGACCATCACTTTCCTGAAGCCCGGCCCCGCCAGTTTCGCCGCGAGGTTCGGGTGGTCGACCACGTCGACCTGGATAAACTCGCCGGGGAAGAGTCGGGCCAACGTGTCGAGCACATCGCCTTGCAAGGCTCGGTCCTCCGATTCGAGCGCGAAGTCGACGCGCACCCGCGGGATCACCTCGATGTGGCGGGCCTGCGCGTAGGCGATGACCTCCTTGATCTCGTCCTCGGTGTAGGTACCGCCATGGGGGCGCCCCGCCTGGTAAAGCGCGAACTCATCCCCGCGCAAGTTCGGTCTTTCCTCCTCGTAACTGCGCGGGGCCCCTTTGATCGCCGCGGCGAGTTCGGGGTGCTTGTCGATGGGTAGGCGCCAATTCCCCTCGGCGTTGAGGAGCCAGCGGAGCACGTTGATCTTGTGCTGCGCCATCTGGTCGAGGTCGCGGAGCAGCAGTTCCTTGGGTTTATGGAAGAACCCCGCGTCCACGTCCAGGATGCGCCAGCGCATCGTCGGCTGGTCTTCGATCTCGACGCAGGCGGCGGACCATTCCGCGAGCGCCGCCGGCTTCGCCGCCGCGAATAGTTCGAGGGGGAAAAGCTGCAGCAGCGTGCGGGTGCCGTGGAAGACCCCGGCCTTGGTGCCTCCGGCGAGCAGCGCCCGGGTCCCGGTGACCCGCAGGCGGTAAGCCTCCGGCTTGAGGGAAGCATCGAAGCCCAGCACGATGTCGCCCGGGTTCACTCGCTGCGATGACTCGGCCGGAATCTTCCAGCTCAGGTTGCGCGAGAGCTCGCCGGCGAGCAGGGTCGCCTCGTCGAGCAGGCTAGCGTCCAGGGCGACGACGCGCGTGCGCTCGGTCAGCCGGAAGCGGTCGTTCATGGGTTTCGCGGTCAACGGCTTAGGCAGGAGGGCCGGCAGCGGCGGGATCTTGGCCGGCTCGGGCGCCGCGGCGAGGGCGCCCGCCAGGACGAGTCCGCAAAGGAGTAGGGGCGATCCGCGCATGCCACCATTAAGTGAGCGGTGGCGGCGGATGCGACCTTTTTGCCTTTCTCCGGGGCGGGGACTCGGCAGGATGCATCCCCATGTCCGAGTCGCTCCTCACTCTCCGCGAAAGCAAATCCTCCCCCGTCGGCACCCGCTTTCAGGCCATCTGCGCCATGGGCGATGTCGCCACCAAGACGGCGAAGACCGGCGCTTCTTATTATGAGGTGGTCTTGGCCGACGCCACCGACGACTTCAAGGCGCGCGTCTTCGGCGATTCGCCGGCGAAGCCCGCTCTCCTCACGCTCAAAGCCGGTACCGTCGTTCGCGTCAGCGGTTTCGTGGGCGACTTCAACGGCCGGCCGGACCTCAAACTCGAGAACCTCGCCCCGCTGACCGACGCCGAGCGGGCCGACCCGACGATCATGGGTCGCCTGACCCCGGTCTCGCAGCACGACCCGGTGAAGATGACGGCCGAGCTGCTCGCCATCGTCGCCCGCATCCCGCACGACGCCTTGCGCGCCACCGTCGAGTCCATCCTCGAGGAGCATGGCGATCGTTTCTACGAGGCCGTCGCCGCGCTCGGCATGCACCACGCGTTCCGCCACGGCTTGCTCGAGCACACCCTGCGCATGGCCAAGTGCGCGGAGGCCCTGCTGCCGCTTTACCCGAAGGTCGACCACGCGCTCGCGGTCGCCGGCATCGTCTTGCACGACGTGGGTAAGATCCAGGAGTACTCCCGCCTAGAGCCTGGCATGGCCAAGGCCAGCTTCACCCGCGCCGGCAATCTCCACGGTCACCTCGTCCTCGGCGCCTTCCTCGTCCGCCAGCACGGCACCAAGGTCGGCCTCGAAGCCTCTTTGCTTGAGCGCCTCGAGCACATCTTGCTCAGCCACCACACCATGCGCGAGTATGGCGCGGCCGCCATCCCCTCGACGCCGGAGGCCGTCTTCGTGGCCCGCATCGACGACCTGGACGCCAAGCTCTCCGCCGTCGAGGAGGAGCTCCGCAAGGCCCCTCCGGGCGTCGAGTTCAGTCAACTGCGTGCGATCGACGGGCAGTTGCTGATCACGCCGCCGAAGACCGGCCGCTAGGCCATGGACCTGCGGGAGCTGGATTTCGAGCTACCCCCCGAGCGTATCGCGGCCGTCCCGGCGGCGCGGCGCGACGGCTCCCGCCTGCTCGTCGTCCGCCGCGCGACGCGGACCATGGAGCACCGCACCTTCGCCGATCTCCCGGAGTTGCTGCCGCCCGGCGCGACCCTCTTGCGTAACAGCGTGGCGGTGCTGCCGGCCCGCCTCTTCGGTCTCCGCCCCACCGGCGGTAAGGTCGAGTGCCTCTTGTTGCGTCCATCCACCTGGCCGGACGAGTGGTGGTGCCTGCTGCGTCCTGGTAAGCGCGCCGCCGACGCGGCGGGCTTCGTCATCGATGGCGTCCCCGCGGTCGTCGTGGACACGCAAGAAGGCGAGTACCTCGTGCGCTTCGCCTTGCCCGCCGGCCTGACCGTCGAGGGCCTCGCCGCGCGCGTCGGCCAGTTGCCGCTGCCGCCCTACATCCTCGAGGCGCGCAAGGACCGTGGGTTGGCGCCGGTCGATGACGCCAACCGCTACCAGACGGTCTATGCCGACCCCGGTGCCGTGCGCGCCGCCGCCGCCCCGACCGCTGGACTTCATTTCACACCCGAGCTGCTCGCGACCCTGCGCGCCCGCGGCCACGATGCCTTCGACCTCGTGCTCGACGTCGGCCCGGGGACTTTCCAGCCGATCCAGGTCGATGACCTTTCCGCGCACGTGATGCACGCCGAAGCCTACCGGATTCCCGCGCCCACGCTGGCGGCCTTGCGCGATCGTCGCCCCCGCCTCGCCGTGGGCACGACTTCGGTGCGCGCCGCGGAGGATGCCTTGCGTAAACTCGGTGGCTTCGAGCGCGCTCCGGGTGGAGACTTCGTCGGGTCGGCCTCCCTGTTCATCCAGCCCGGCGATACCATCGGTTGCTGTGAGCACTTGCTCACGAACTTCCACCTGCCGCGCTCGACGTTGCTCTGTTTGGTCGGCGCGTTCCTGACCCCCGGGTCGTCCGAGGGCCTGCCGTGGTTGAAGGAAATCTACGCGGAGGCGATCCGCCGCGAGTACCGGTTCTTCAGTTACGGCGACGCGATGTTGGTGCTTTGAGGGATACCGAGCCGGCACGCTGGCAACGGGGAGGGAGCGGAAGCCTCCCAAGCGTGCGGGTCGCCCGGGTACGGGGAGCGTCCCGAAGCCGTCCCTGATTTCTTGTCTCCCGCCCGGCGCCTGCCTAGGGTGGCTGCATGCCCCGGTCCGTGTCTCGCCACCTCCTGTCTTGGTTGGTCCTCCCGCTGGCGGGGTTGGCGCAGATTGGCGACAAGGCGGGCGAGGTGCAGCGGCCCATCGTCCCGGCGGCGGTGATCCCGCCGTCGCCCGCCCTCTCCCCTGAGGAGGAGCTTCGCACGTTCAAGGTGGCGCCAGGCTACCGGATCGAACTCGTCGCCGCTGAACCGCTGGTCGGTCATCCGGTCGCCGCGACCTTCGGTCCAGACGGGCGCTTGTGGGTCGTCGAGATGAAGGGCTACATGGCCGATCTCGATGGCTCGAAAGAGGATCAGCCGCAGGGCAGGGTCGTCGTGCTCTCGGACCCGGATGCCGCGGGGCGTTTTCGGCGCAGCACCGTCTTCCTCGACGGCCTCGTCCTGCCTCGGGCCATCGCCTTGCACCGCGACGGGGTCCTCGTGGGCGAGCCGCCCAACCTTTGGTTCTGCCGCGACCGGGACGGCGATGGAAAAGCCGATGAGAAGACGCTCGTCGCGTCGGATTTCGGGGTGCGCGTCGATCCCGCTCGTCCGCAGCTCGCGAACCCGGAGCGGGCGCCCAACGGCCTGACTTGGGGTCATGATAACTGGTTGTACATCGGCGCTTACCCCGCCCGGCTGCACCCAGCCGGCGAGGGTTGGCGGGCGGAGCCCGATGACTTTCGTGGGCAGTGGGGGCAGTCGCTCGATGACTTCGGGCGGATCTACCACAACAGCAACAGCGACCAATTGCGCGTCGACCTGGTGCCGGGTCACCACCTGCTGCGCAACCCGCACCTCGGCGGCCGGCTGACGGGCACGAATTTCAAGGTCGCGACAGACCAGTCGGTCTGGCCGATTCGCGTCAACCCCGGTATCAATCGTGGTTACCGACCGGAGATATTGCAGGATCATAAACTCAAGGAGTTCACGGCCGCCTGTGCCCCGTGGGTCTACCGGGCCGACCTCTTCCCCGCCGATGCCTATGGCAATGCCTTTGTGTGCGAGCCCGCGGGCAACCTGATCAAGCGCAACGTGCTGACCCCGGCGAGCGCGCGGGTGAGCGCCGCCCCGTATTACGCGCAGGCGGAGTTCCTCGCCTCGACCGATGAGCGCTTCCGGCCCGTGGGCCTGCTGACGGGCCCGGAGGGGGCTCTCTATATCTTGGATATGTACCATGGGGTCATCCAGCACCGCATCTCGCTCACGTCGTACCTACGGGCCCAGGCGGAGTCCCGCGGGCTCGTCTCGCCCCACGGCTTGGGGCGGGTCTGGCGAATCGTGCCGACGGGTCCGGCCGTCGCCGCGACCCCCTCGCTCGCCTCCCTGCCGGACTTGGCGGTGGTCGCCGAACTCGGCAGCTCCAATGCTTGGCGCCGGGAAACCGCGCAGCGCTTGCTGGTGGAGCGCGCCCCCTCCGCGGCGGTGGTCGAGGCGCTCGTCGCGATGGCGGCGAACAGTTCGTCGCCGTCCGGCCGCGTCCATGCGCTGTGGACTTTGCGCGGGCTCGAGGACGCCGGCCCCGTCCCGGCGGTCGCCCAGGCCGCCGAAGACATCGGCGCCGTTTTGGCGAAGGCGATGCGGGACCTCCGTCCCTTGGTTCGCGTCACCGCTTGGCGCGTCGCGGAGCCGCGCCTCGCGCGCGCCGAGGCGACGTCGCTCCGCTCGATTCTCCGGATGGCTTTACTCACGGAACGCGACCCGGACGTGCTCACCCAATTGGCTTTGTCGGGGACCGCGACCGGCGATGTCGCCTTCGATGAGTTGACGGCCCGGATGTGCCTACGCGCCGCCGAACCGACTTTCTTGACCGATGCCTTCCTCGGCGGTCTTGCCGGCCGCGAGCTGGAGACGTTGGAAGGCTTGCTTCGCACCCCGGCCTTGGCCGATCGCCCCCTAGTGCTCGCCCTCGCGCGGTGTGTGCTTGCCGAGCGTGACCCGGCCCGGGTCGGGCGGTTGCTCCTCGCGATCCACGCCCTCCCCGAGGAAGTACGTCCTGCGCAGCTTGCCTTACTCGGCGGGTTGGCCGCCCATCCCGCCGTCACCGCGAAGCGACCGGTCTGGTTGCCGGCGGAGCCGGCGATGCTCGCGCAGCTCGCCAAGCTCGGCCCCGGCTACCCGACCGCCGTCGGCAAACTCGGTAAGCTCTTGGTCTGGCCAGGTAAGCCTGGCCTACCAGCCACCACCGTCCCGCTTTCCAATGCCGAGCAGAAACGTTACGACGCCGGTAAGCAGGTGTATGGCGGTCTCTGTGCGGCCTGTCACCAGCCGAGCGGCCAGGGCCTCGAGGGGCTTGCGCCACCGCTCGCCGGCTCCGAATGGGTGAACGGCGACCCCGAGCGCCTCATCAAGGTCGTCCTCCACGGCCTCCGCGGGCCGATCGAGGTGAAAGGCCAGGCTTATAACTACGATATGCCGGCCGCGGGTTTCCTCTCCGACGCGCAGGTCGCCGCCGTGCTCACCTACCTCCGTCGGGAATGGGATCACGAGGCCCCGCCGGTCGCCGAAGAAACCGTGCGCGCCTTGCGGTCACGGACGCGCTCGCGGACCGACGCCTGGACCGCCCCCGAGTTGGTCGGGCGGTAGCCGCGGCCTTTAGATTTCGAAGTCCGTCCCCGACTCCGTGAGCGCGAGCTGGGCGACGGTGAAGCCGGTGAGGGACTTGTCGAAACGCTTGGAGACCTCGCGCCAGAGCGCGGCGACCTGGGGTCCCGAGGCCCCCTTGAGCGTGATCTTCGTGTCGATGAGGTCGGGCTCGACCACGGCCAGCACCTGCTTGAGCGTGATATCCTCGGGCGCCTTGGCCAGGCGGTAGCCGCCGGTCTTGCCGCGCTTGGAGTCGACCAGCCCGCCTTCGCGGAGCTCGTTGAGGAGTTGGACGAGGTAGTTGCGGGGGATCGCCTCGATCTTCGCCAGCTCCTCGACGCGGGTTACGGCGCCACCCTTGTTCTTGCGGGCGAGCTGCGAGAGCACGCGCAGGGAGTATTCGAGTTTCAGGGAGGCTTTCATGCTTGAGGGGATGGACCCGCACGAGGGGTCTTGGGTTCCGTGCCGACGAGGATGAAGGTGCGGTCGGCAGCCTCGTCGGGAAGGATGGGGGCTTTGGGGCGGGCGAAATAGGAAGTCCCGAGGAAACAGATACCGCGGTTTTGGACGACTTGGATCGCCCGGTCATCCCAGAGCTCGATCATCCCGAAGTCCTTGCGGTCGGTGACCTCAAGGGCGGGCAGGCCTTGGGCCTTGAGCCAGGCCTGGGTGGCGGCGAGGCCTTCCGGGTCGCCGGCCCGGGCGGTCACAACCTTGACCCGCACCCCTTTCTCCAGCCAGAGCTGCACGCGCCGCAGCATCAGCGGGACCGGGGGACCGATGTGCGCCATCCCTTGCCAAGACGTCGCCTCGGCGAGGGTCCCGTCGAGATCCACGCCAACCCAAGGCTTCGACTCCGGCGGACGGGTCGACGGCGCGCGTTCCCGGGGGGTCGGCTCATCCGGCGCCTGCGACAGGTCCAGTCCCGAGGGCTTCGGGGCGAAGAGGTTGCGGAACCACGCGAACATAAGGCCAGCGTGGGGCAGGAGCGCGGAAAGGGCAAGGGTAGGTGATGGGGAATGGGTAGCGGGTGTTAGGGAGTGGGGATTAGGGAGTAGGTATTTGGAAAGGGGTTCAGTGAACACCCAACACCCACTCCCTACATCCTATCACCTCTCCTATGAACAGGGTGCTCGGGGCGGGGGTCGAACCCGCACACCTTGCGGCGCCAGAACCTAAATCTGGTGTGTCTGCCATTCCACCACCCGAGCGTGCCTGTCCGTCCAGATTTGTCTGGACCGCGACGTTGGCAAGCGCTTAGGCGAGGCGCCCCAGCGGCGAGCCCATCTTTGCATAGAGCTCCGTGGCCGTCTCGCCGGCTTCGATGAGGTCGGCCTCGAGCTTGATCCGGCCTGGTTCGAAGAGTGTCGCGACGAACGAGCCGCCGAAGCGAAAGTAGCCTTTCTCGTCGCCCTTGGCGACAGGCTTGCCCGCCGCGTAGGTCTCGACGATCGAGCCGACGTTGGTGGCGCCGACGGCGACCATGGTCACAAGGCCGAAGGGGCCGGCGTCCACGGTGACGCGTTGGCGCTTGTTCTCCCAGAGGTAGTTGACGTGGCGGCGGAGTGCGAAGGGGTTCACGGAGTAGAGCGGCCCGTTGGTGAGCGTCGGGGCGCCCGGCGTGCCGGCGACCGGGAAGTGGAAGCGGTGGTAGTCGACCGGGCAGAGCCGCGAGCAAACGACGGTGCCTCGCTGGTAGCGTTCGCCGAGCGCGCGGTCCGCGACGAGTGCCGGGATGTCGAACATCTGGCCCTTCGCAAAGATGCCCTTCACCGCGCCAGCATCAGGGAACCCGAGGTGCCGGCCATCGGCGGGCAGCACCGCCATCTCCGGTCGCGGGTCGATCGGTCGCGCCGACGGCTTGAGCTTGCGGTAGAAGAACTCATTAAAAGTCCGGTAGGCCGACGGGTCGGCCTCGGCGAATTCCGACGGATCCAGCCCGAAGTCGCGTATGAACGGAATCACGCGATTGGCGCTCGTCGTGCGGTCGGCTAGGAAGCCGTAGATATCGGAGAAAAACGCGCGCTTCACGACGGCGTGCAGGGTCATCTTCCCCAAAGGGTTGCCATAGATGCGCTTCAACCAGGCCTCCCCGAAGACCTGCTCGACCTCGGTGCCTCCGGTGTGGCGGTTGCGCAGAGAGATAGGGGCGTCGGCGTCCATGGGAGAAAATTTGTCAAAAAAGGTCTTCAAGGGAACCATTTATCTGTCAAAAAGGTCTTTCCCCCCGATGCCCCGCCTAGTCCTCCCTTTTCTGCTCCTGGCTGCCGCTGTCTCGGCCCAGCAGGGTAACTTCCGTAAAACGCCCGAGACTATCCAGGCCGAGGTCGAGGCCGAGGTGATTCGCGCCCGCCTCGAGTTGGGCGCCGCCGAACGCATGCGCGCTCGCCTGCCGCTCTCCTTGGAGATGCGCAAACTGGAGGTCGAGACCTCCGTCCGCGCCGCCCGTGCCGATGCCGCCGCCGCCGAGTCCGACGCCGAGCGCGCCCGGCTCGGGCTCGATGCCGCCTTGGCTGCCGCCCGCGCCGCCGTCGCTTCCGCCGACAAGGACCGCGCCCGCGCCGAACTCGAGGTCGTGGCGCGCCTCGCGAACGCCGAAGTTTCCCTCGAGTACTCCAAGGTGGCCAGCGTGGCGACCATCGCGCGCCTGCAGCAGAAGGTTTCCGAAATCGCCGCCGGCGCCAAGATGACGTACCCGAAGGATCCCCTCATCGACGGCGTCCTGCATATCAGCGATCGCCGCATCCCCTTCAACGGCGTCGTCAATGACCGCCTCGCCCGCGAGGTGACTTCCGCCATCGCCTTCTTCAACGCCCAGGACGGCGAGGCCCCGATCTTCATCGTCATCGACCGCTCCCCGGGTGGCTCGGTGATGTCCGGTTACATGATCCTCCAGGCGATGGAGACTTCCAAGGCCCCGGTCTACGTGGTCGTGAAGGGTTATTGCGCCTCGATGGCCGCCATCGTCACGACGCTGGCCAAGCGCTCTTTCGTCTATCCCCAGACCATCGTCCTCCACCACCAGGCTTCCACCGGCGTCAGCGGTAACATGACGCAGATGCAGGAGCAGCTCAAGTGGAGCAAGGTCTGGTGCGAGCGTATCTTCGTCAAAGTCGCGGCCCGCATCGGCGTGCCGCTCGACGACTTCGTCGTCAACATGTACAAGGCCACCTCGACCGGCGACTGGAAGGTCCACGGAGACGAGGCCGGCCGCATGAAGTGGGTGACCGACGTCGTCGAGCGGATGAACGAGGATGGCGTGACTTCCTCCTCCACCCCGCCGCCGCCCGCCGCCCTGCCGCAGACCGGCTTCGGCGATACCGAAGGCCGCGCCGGCGCCCAAGGCCGGGTCCGCGAGGAGTTGCCGCCCTCTGGTCCGTGCGACCTCTGGTGGATCTACGACCCGCGCGTCGAGTACATCGTCCGCTAAACCCTTTACCAACCGACCTCATGCATCCTCGTCCTCTCCTTCGCGCGCTCGCCCTGGCTTTCCTGGTCGCCGCGCCCGTCCTCGCCCAGTCGACCCGTCGGGTCGTCGTGACTGGCGGCACCGCGCCGAGCGCCGCGCCGGCCACCGGCGGCTCCGCCACCGGCGGCGGCCTGCCGACCCCCCAGCCCGGTCCGACGACCGTCGCGCCCGGCCCCGGCATCAGCCGTGAGGAACTCACTCCCGAACAGAAGGCCGCGATGAAGGAGGTCGACCGCATGCGCGCCGAGAAGGCCCGCATCGACGCCGAACTAGCCCTCGCTGACGCCAAGCGGACCGAGGAGCTCGCGCCCCTCAACGCCGAGGCTTCCAAACTCATCGCCGAGCGCGCCCTGCGCCTCGCCAAGGCCAATGCCGAGGCCGCCGCCCTCGAGGATGAGCGCGCCAAACTCGAGCGTCAGGCCGGCCTCGAGGCCGCCCGTTCCGCCGCCCGACTCACCGAGCGCAACAACAAGATCCGCGAGCTCGAAGCCGAGGCCAAGCAGCTCCAACTCGAGTCGGCCAATACCGTGGCCCGCCTGTCCAACGAGATCGCTCGTTACCAGAAGGAAGACGAGGCCCGCAAGGTCGCCAGCAAGGCCAAGCCGAAGTACCTCAAGGACCCGCTCGTCGACGGCACCTTGTACATCAGCGACCGCCGCATCGCCTTCAACGGCGCCGTCACCGAGCCGCTCGCCGACTACGTCTGCCAGCGCATCAACTTCTACAACAACCAGTCCGCCGAGTTCCCGATCTTCATCGTGGTGGATAACAGCCCCGGCGGCTCCGTCGCCGCTGGCTACCAAATCCAGAAGGCAATGGCCGCCTCGAAGTCCCCGGTGTACGTGGTCGTGAAGGGCTTCGCCGCCTCGATGACCGCCGTCATCGCGACCCTCGCGGAGCGTTCGTTCTGTTACCCCAACACCATCATCCTGCACCACCAGGTCTCCAACACGATGCGCGGTAATATGACCGTGCTGAAGGAGCAGATCGAGTTCACCAACCGCTGGTTCGAGCGGCTCGGCACGCCGGTCGCCAAGAAGATGGGCCTGACCTTGCCGGACTTCGTGAAGCAGATGTACGCCAATGATTCGACCGGCGATTGGCAGGCCTTCGGCGAGAAGGCCAAGGAACTGAAGTGGGTCGACAACGTCGTGGAGCGCATCGAGGAGACCGCGATCCTCGACCTGCTGCCCCCCGCCCAGACCACCACCGTCACCGTCCGCCCGCCCCAGTCCGAAATCTCCGGCGTCACCGCCAAGGTCGATGACAAGGGCCGGCCTTATTTCGAGCTCCCGGCGCTTTCGAACCCGTTTGACGCCTGGTGGATCTACGACCCGCAGGGTCTCTTCCGCGCCCGCTGAGCTAATCGGCGGTTTTGCCCCCGGAAAGGGGTCGTGCCCCCTGGGCGCCCCCCCTTTTTTCATTTGCTCAGAAGACCCGGGCTATCTGACTGTCCTTCATCCCCATGCGCACCCCGACGCTTCTGGCCTTGCTGGCCGCTACCTCCGTGTCCTTTGCCGCCGAAGATGGCGCCCAGGTCTACAATACCCTTTGCGTGGCCTGCCACGGCCCGGACGGCAAGGGGCTCAACGGCCTGCCTCCTCTGGTCGGCAGCGACTGGCCCAAGGGGCCGGCCGAGCGCTCGATCAAGATCGTGCTCAACGGCCTGACCGGCCCGGTCGAGGTCGCCGGCAAGTCCTATAACATCGATATGCCGCCCCAAGGCGCCGTGCTCAGCGACGAGAAGATCGCCGCTGCGCTCACCTACGTCCGGAAGACCTTCGCCGGCGGCGCCGGGGCCGTCACGCCCGACCTCGTGAAGTCTGTGCGTGCCGCCACCGCCGCCCGCACCACGCCCTGGACCGCCGCCGAGCTGCTCAAGGCGCATCCCTTCCCGGCGCCCCGTACGGCCCTCGTGAATCTCGTCGGTACCATGTACAAGGGGGAGTGGAATGAGATGCCGGACTTCTCCAAGCTCAAGCCCGCCCAGATCGAGGACGAGAACACCGGCATCGTCAGCCCGGCGCAGGCCAGCCTGAAGGATGGGTTCGCGATGGTCTGGGAAGCCAAGCTCCAGGTGCCGGAAGACGGCAAGTACACCTTCGTCTTCGATTGCGATGACTTTGGCGCGCTCTACGTGAACGGCGAGCGTATCGCCGAGATCAAAGGCATCGCCCCGATCGGCGGCCGCCGCAAGGAAGTCCCCATCCTCCTTAAGAAGGGGGCCGTGCCGTTCCGTCTCGAGTACGTGGAAGTCGCCGGCCAGGAGGTGATCATCCTCGGTTACAAGGGCCCGAAGCATAATGAATACCAGTGGCTGTCCGACACCAAGCTCGGTGGCGGCGCCAAGGCTGCGGCCAAGGCCCGCACCCCGATCCCGATCGAGGCCAAGGATGGCTACACCGCCAGCTACCGTAATTTCATCGCCGGCACCTCGCCGCGCGCCCTCGGGTTCGGTTTCTCCAATGGCACCAACCTGGCTTACAGCGGTGATAACTGCACGGTCGAGCTTCTCTGGACCGGCAAGTTCATGGATGGTGCCCACCACTGGATCGACCGCGGTGCGGGCAACGAACCGCCCGCCGGCGACGGCGTGGTGAAGCTTTCCGACGGGTTCGCGGTCACGGGTCCGTCCACCCCGAGCGGGGCCATCGTCGCTTTTCAGGGAGCCAAGGCCACCGAGTTCAAGTCCGTCCCCGTCTCCGCCGAATTCAAGGGCTACCAGCTCGACAAGGCCGGCAACCCGACTTTCAAGGTCGCGGGCGAAGACTTCAGTTTCACCGATGCCTGGACGCCCGCGGACACGCGCGGTGCCGCTGGTCTCGCCCGTAAGATCGTGGCCTCGGGCGACAAGCCGGTGACTATCGTGCTTGCGCGCGGCCTCGCCGTCGCGGCCAAGGACGGGGCCCTGGAAGTCGGCCCGCGCCTCGTGGTCCGCTCGCTTTCGGGCGTCGCTCCGACCGCGGCCGCCGCGGAGCTCACCCTCACGCTCAAGCCCGGCGAATCCGCCGTGCTGGGTTACTCCTTCCGCTGAAACCCCTCACCTCCCACCTTACCATGAAAAAGTTCACCGTCACGCTCCTGGCCTTGCTCGTCCTGGCTCCCTTCGCGTCCGCGCAGGCCAAGAAGAAGGCCGGAAAGCCCCCGGCCGGGACGGAAGCGCTCGCGCTCCAAGATCAGTATTATGAGCGCGTCCAGATCCCGACCCCGCCCGGCGAAGTCGTCGAGGTCTCGTCCATCGCCCTCATGCCCGGCAAGAAGGTCGCGATCGCGACCCGCCGTGGTGATGTCTGGGTCTGCGAGGGTGCTTACGAGGCCGACTTGTCCAAGGTCAAGTGGACTAAGTTTGCCTCCAACCTGCACGAGCCCTTGGGCATGTTCTATAAGGACAAGTCGCTCTTCCTGACCCAGCGTCCGGAGCACACCCGCCTGACGGACACCGACGGCGACGGCAAAGCCGACGTCTTCGACACGATCTGCGCGAAGTGGGGCATCAACGGCGACTACCACGAGTACGCCTTCGGCACCGATCCCGACAAGGACGGCAACGTCTGGGTCGTGCTCTGCCTCACCGGTTCCTTCCACGCCTACTCGCCGTGGCGCGGCTGGTGCGTGCGCGTCACGCCCGAGGGCAAGATGATCCCGACCACCTCCGGTATCCGCTCCCCGGGCGGCATCGGCATGAACGAGAAGGGCGACGTCTTCTACACCGACAATCAGGGCGTGTGGAACGGCTCTTCCTCGCTCAAGTGGCTGCGCCCCGGCTCCTTCCAGGGCAACCCGACCGGCAACAAGTCGGCCGCCCTCCTCGGCTTCCCGGACCCGCCCGAACCCAAGAGCGGCTCGCGCATCCTGACCGAGCGCATCAAGTTCCCCGAGTTCGTCCCGCCGGCGGTGGTCCTGCCCCACGGCAAGGTCGGCAACTCGCCCTCCGGCATCGCGTGCGACATGACCAAGGGCAAGTGGGGTCCCTGGGCCCACCAGCTCTTCGTCGGCGAGCAGACCGCCTCGCAGGTCCAGCGCGTCAACCTCGAGGTCGTCAACGGCCTCTATCAGGGCGCGGTCTTCCACTTCCTGCAGGGCTTCGAGGCCGGCCTCGTCCCGGTCCGCATGGACCAGGAGGACGGTACGCTCTTCGTCGGCGGGACCAACCGCGGCTGGGGTTCCCGCGGCTCGCAGCCGTTCACCTTCGAGCGCGTGCGCTTCAAGGGCAAGGTGCCCTTCGAGATGCATGACATCTCCGCCCGCCCCGACGGCTTCGAGGTGACCTTCACGCACCCGGTCGACGCCGCTTCCGCTGGCGACGTCGCCAGTTACGCTTTGGATACCTTCACCTACATCTATCAGTCCGCCTACGGCAGCCCCGAGGTCGACCAGACCAAGCCGACCGTCAAGTCGGCCACCGTCTCGGCCGACGGCCTCAAGGTGAAGCTCGTCATCGATGGCTTGGTGCGCGGCCAGATTCACCACCTCGTCGCGGACGGCGTCCGCAACAAGGCCGGCGATGCCCTCTGGCATAACGAAGGCTGGTACACGCTCAACGAGATCCCGGCGGCTAAATAACGCGAGGACGCGAGGACACGAGGGCCTGAGGGACGGAGGTCAGTGAGAGGGGCGCCGCAAAGCGCCTTTTTTGTTTAGCGGTTAGGGAAGGGGAGAGGGGATGGCGAATTCTCCGTTATGTGGGGTGAGGTGACGGCTCCGCCTGTCGGACCCATTTCCGAGAAGGGAGAAGCGGACGCTCTCTGTCCGCCAACCGCTAACCGCCAACCGCTAACCCCGAAACTCCCTCATGCACCCAACCGAGCAAATAACGGCCTTTCGCCCTAGGTGAACACGGTTGCCAAGGGTGGGCGATTTTGGGAGACCAAGGTCACCCCTCCCGCTTATGAACATCACCTGGATTGATTGGGTCATCGTCGCAGCCTCAATTCTCGTCTGCTTCGTCCCCGCGCTCTTCCTCGCCAAGCGCTCCAGCGGTAGCACCGCCGAGTTCTTCGCCTCCGGTCGCTCGGTGCCCTGGTGGCTCGCCGGCCTCTCGATGGTCGCGACCACGTTCTCGTCCGACACCCCCAACTGGGTGACGGAGCAGGTGCGCAAGTACGGCGTCGCCGGTAACTGGCAGTGGTGGGCCTTCGTCCTCACGGGCGTCGCCACCGTCTTCTTCTTCGCCCGCCTGTGGCGCCGCTCGGGCGTCATGACCGACCTCGAGTTCTACGAGCATCGCTATTCCGGTACCGCCGCGTCGGTGGTGCGTGGTTTCCGCGCCATCTACCTCGGGCTCTTCTTCAACTGCTTCATCATGGGCATGGTGACCTTGGCCGCCTGCAAGATCGCCAACATCCTCTTCGGCATGCCCGCCTGGCAGACCATCGTCATCTGCGGCGTCCTCAATGTCGTCTTCGCCGCGCACTCCGGCCTCTGGGGCGTGCTGGTCATCGATATGGTGCAGTTCTTCATCAAGATGACCGCCGTCTTCGCCGCCGCGTGGTTCTCGCTGGTCGAGGTGGGTCGGCGTCTGACTGGCGAAGCCAGCGGTTGGGCCGGCCTCAAGGCCCTCATCGCCAAGCTCTCCACCCAGCAGGTCGTGACGACCCAGGGTGTGCCGGTGATGTCGGTGTCGGACGGTAAAGGTCAGCCGATCCTCGACATGCTGCCGAACTTCACGATGAGCGAGCTCGCGCTCATGATCTTCATCCTCCCCATCGCCATCAGCTGGTGGGCCAACTGGTACCCGGGCGCCGAACCCGGTGGCGGCTCTTACATCGCGCAGCGCATGCTGGCGTCGAAGTCCGAGAAGGACTCCCTGGGCGGCACGCTCTTCTTCAACATCGCCCACTACGTGCTGCGTCCTTGGCCGTGGATCATCACCGCCCTCTGCTCGATCATCATCTACCCGGACCTCGCGGCCATCATCAAGGCCTTCCCCAATGCCGACCCCAAGCTCATCGGCCATGACTCCGCCTTCCCGGCCATGCTCATGTTCCTGCCCGTCGGGTTCGTCGGCCTGATGATCGGTGGCCTCATCGCCGCCAATTCCTCGACGATTTTGACCCACCTCAACTGGGGCTCCTCCTACCTCGTCCACGACTTCTACCGTCGCTTCATGGTGAAGAACGGCAGCGAGTCCCACTACGTCAACGTCGGCCGCCTCTCGACCGTCTTCCTCTACGTCATCGCCGCGATCCTCAGCCTCTACATGACCTCGGCCCAGCAGGCCTTCCAAGTGCTGCTCTCCATCGGGGCCGGCACCGGCCTGCTCTACATCGCCCGCTGGTTCTGGTGGCGCGTCTCCGCCTGGTGCGAAGTCGTCGCCATGGTCATGTCGCTCGTGACCTCGGTGGCCGTGCCTCACTTCATGCCCACGGCGGACTTCGCGACCACGACCATCATCCAGGTCGGGCTGACGACTCTGTCGTGGCTCATCACCGCCTATGTCGGCCCGCAGACGGACCGCGCGACGCTCATCGCCTTCTGCCAGAAGGTGAAGCCGGCTGGCCCGGGCTGGACGGACATCCGTGCCGAAGCCGGTATCACCGACGCCGAAATCGCCTCGGAAAACCGGATTGGCTCGGCCTTTGTCGGCTGGATCGCTGGCTGCGCGCTCATCTGGGGTTCGCTCTTCGCGATCGGCAACTTCCTCTATGCCGCCGGCGACCCCAAGCGCCTGACCATGGCGTGGATTCTCACCGCCGTCACGCTCGTGAGCGGCTACGTCCTCCTCAAGGTCACCCAGCAGCTCTGGGCGGACAGTACGGCCTCCCAGGCCCGCGAGGAAGCCCGCCCCGCGGGCGGCTGAACCTCCCCGCCCGCCAAACGAAAGGGCCCGCGAAAGCGGGCCCCTTTTGTTGGCTGAAGAAACCGGAGACCTGGTTCAAATCCCATCCTCGGTTCAGGTGGGCGCGTAGCCTGAGCCGATTCGCTCAACCCACCCCGAAGCGGTAGACCATCTCCATCGCGTATTTCTCGCCGGGGCGCAGCACGCCGCTGGGGTAGCCGGCGCGGTGGA
Source organism: Verrucomicrobiota bacterium (assembly GCA_014193315.1). Taxonomy (GTDB): domain Bacteria; phylum Verrucomicrobiota; class Verrucomicrobiia; order Opitutales; family UBA953; genus UBA953. The sequence goes on along the minus strand of BJHS01000002.1, from coordinate 56,930 downwards.
AGGCCGGCTGGTTCGGCGAATCGGGGAAGAGGCCGGGCTCGAGGCAGAAGCCTTGGCGGAAGCCGTAGGGCTTGGGCCAGCGGGCCTTGATCGTGCCGTCGAGGAAGTTGCCGGAATAGAACTGGAGGCCGGGCGCGTCCGTGAGCACCTCGAGGGTGCGGCCGCTGCCCGGCTCCGTCATGCGCGCGGCGAGCCGCGTCGCCCCGCCAAGCCCGAGGTCGTAGGCGTGGTCGTAACCACGGGCCCGGCCGAGCTGCGGGTGGGCCGCGTCGATGCGCTCGCCGATGGTGTGCGCACGGCGGAAGTCGAAGGGCGTGCCTTCGACGGGCGCGCGTTCGCCGGTGGCGATGAGGCTTTCCGAGATCGGGATGAAGCGGTCGGCGAACAACTCGAGCCGGTGGCGGAGGATCTCGCCGCCGCCGTCCAGGTTGAAGAACGCATGGTTCGTCAGGTTGCAGAGCGTGGGGGCGTCCGTCGTGGCTTCGAAGCGGATCCGCACTTCATTGCGGTCGGCGGGGACGAGGTATGTGACGTGGATGGTGAGCGTGCCGGGGTAGTCCTCCTCACCCGCGGGGCTGACGTAGGTGAGGCGCACGCCCGCGGCGTCGCCTTCGCGGGTCGGCTGGCTGGACCACACGCGCCGGTCGAGGCCGGCCACGCCACCGTGCAGGTGTTGCCCGTTATTATTACGCGCGACCTGGAAGGTCTGCCCGTCGATGGTGAAGTTGCCACCCGCGATGCGGTTGGCGTAGCGCCCGACGGTGCTGCCGAGGTACGGGTTTTGCTCCACGTAGCCGCGGAAGTCGTCGTGGCCCAAGGTCACTTCCGCGATCTGCCCGCGGCGATCGGGCACGCGGACGGAGACGAGCGTCGCCCCGAACTCACTGACCTGCGCCGTCAGGCCCAGCGCATTGCTCAACGTGTGCAGCGCTACGGGGCGTCCGGCATGCTCGCCGTGGCGGCGGCTCAGTGCCCGTGCCGGGCTCGGCCGGTGCCCGACGCAGGCCACTAGCCCGCCCAAGAGGACGAACGTGACCAGGAGGAGAGGGGCGATGACGGGGTCCATAGGGCCGAAGGTGCCAGAGCCGGCCTTTTCGCCAAGCCAAAGCGACGGGCCACCGCCCACAAAAAACCCGCCGGGGGCGGCGGGTTATCGGGCGGGCGCGGGGCCGTTCAACGCGACTTCGTCGCGGTTTCGGTGGGCTTGGTCGCGACGGCGGTGGCCGGCAGCGCCTTGACCCAGTCCCCGGCGATGCGGACCGCCTCGCGCAGCTGGATGTCGTATTCCGGCCAGTCCTCGTCCTCCAGCGGGTCGCGGATTCGGCTCATCTTCTTGCTCTTGCTGGCGTAGTCTGGGCCTTCCTTCTTTTCCTGCTCGAGCGCCGCGTCGAGTTTCACGTCGGCGATCTTGAAGTCCTTGAGCGCGTAGGTGGCGAGGTCCTTGCGGACTTGGTTGCGGAAGACGATGTCATCCTTGCGCTCCTGCAGGCGGGTCGTCAGCGAGAGCGAGATCTCCTGGCGGGCTTGGCGGCTCTTCGTCCATTCGATGGAGCGGGTCAGGGTGACGAACTCGGGCATCTCGGCCTGGCGGCGAGCGGAAGCCGCGGTCAGGTTGCCGATCAGGCCCTCGGACAGCTTGGCCTTGAGCCAGTCGCCCTCGTCGGGCTGGGTCAACGAGGGGGCGACTGAATCCCAGGCCAGCGGGCGGTTGAGGTCGGACTCCGCCACCGGCAGGACGGAGAAGACAGACGGGACCACGACATCGGCGCCGACGCCCTTGAGCTGGATCGAGGAGCCGCTCGGGGCGTACCACTTCTGGATCGTCACCTTGACGGCGGACTTCAGGTTGCGGTCGAAGCGGCTCAGTTCGAGGATGTTCTGGACCGAGCCTTTGCCGTGCGTGGTGACGTCGCCCACGATCAGGGCGCGGCGGTGGTCGTGCATCGCGCCGGCGAAGATCTCCGAGGCCGAGGCGGAAAGTTTGGAGGTCAGCACGATGAGCGGCCCGTCCCAGACGACCTTGGCATCCTCGTCACGGTAATCCTGGATGCGGCCGGAGCTGTCGCGCACCTGCAGTACCGAGCCCTTGGGGATGAAGAGGCCGGCGAGGTCGACGGCCTCCGTCAGCAGGCCGCCGCCGTTCTTGCGCAGGTCCATGATGATCGCCTTGGCGCCGAGGGCCTTGAGCTTCTCGAGGAGCTGCTCGACATCCTTGGTCGGGCTGGAGCCGGAACCGTCGGGGTTCTTGCCGTAGAAGGCCGGGAGGTCGACGACCCCGACGACGCCTTTGCCGTCGGCTAATTCGAAGGCGCGGGCGGAAGCCATCTGCCCGACCAGCTTGATCTGGTCGCGCTTGAGGGCGACCGTCTTGCGACCGCCGCCGGCGGCGGGGTCGACCAGCAAGCGGACGGTGGTGCCCTGCTTGCCGCGGATCTTGCCGATGGCCTTGTTGAGGCGCATGCCAACGATGTCTTCCATCTCGCCGGCTTCATCCTGACCGACCGAGATAATCTTATCGCCCGGCTTGACCTGCCCCGAGAGGTCGAGGGGGCCGCCCGGCAGGAGGTCCTTGATGGTGCAGTAGCCATCCTCGTCGGCCAGCGTGGCGCCGATGCCCACGAGGGAGTTGCGCATCGCGATCTCGAATTCCTCGAGCGACTGCTGGGAGAAGAAGATCGAGTGCGGGTCGTACTGCGTGGAGTAGGAGTTGAGGAAAAGCTCCTCGACCTCGGCTTGGTCGAAATTGAGGTAGGTGCGGACCTTGTCGTAACGTTTCTTGAGGCGGGCGGCGGCGGCCTTGAGTTTCTCCGGGGTCACGACGAGTTCGGCTGCCTTGCCGTTGGCCTTGCGGGCGCCGGCGGTGGTGCGGTCCTCGCCGAGCACTTCGCCCAGCATGTCAAGGCGCAGGCGCTTGGCCCAGAGAGCGTCGGCTTCCGCCGCATCGGCCGGCCACTTCGCCTTGCGGCGCTCGAGGGGGAACTGGTCCTCCTTGGCGAGGTCGATCGGCTGGTCGAGTGCCGCCAAGGCGACTTCGGTGCGTAGCTGTACCTTGTGCTTGAAAGAGGCGTAGATCTCGAAGCCCGGCGTCAGGTTTCCGCGCTGTAGGTAGAGGTCGAGGGTCTTGGCGTAGCGGTTGACGAACTCCTCCACCTCGGGCTCGGTGAAGTACATCTTGGCGCCATCCAGGTTCTCGCAATACGTGCGGATGACCTCGCTCATGTCGATGCTGGTCATCTCGCGCTTGCTGATGTGCAGGCGCTCGAGGAGCACGACGGTCGCCTTGGCTTCCTTTTGCATCCCCTCCGTGGTGGTGAAGGCGGAACCTTGGCCTTGGGCCAAGGCGGTCAGGAGCACCAAGAGGGAGGTTAGGAGGGGTCGCATGGGGAGGGGGCGCAAAAAAGGGGAGGGGGTCAGCGGAGGCGGGCGCTGAGGTCTTCCAGCCTGCGTTTCTCGGTCGGGGTGAGCGAGCCGAATCCCCCGGCGGAGATCTTGTCCAGCAAGGCATCAAGCTCCAGCCGGGCCTGCTGGCGGGTGAGCGGGGCAACCGCCGCCGTCTCCTCGTCGTCGTAGCGGACGAGGTCGGGTGCTGGTGCGGGGGGCGGAGGCGGGGCCATCTCTTCCTGAGCGGTCTGGACCGAGAGATTTGTCTGATTGAGCCAGCGGAAGGTGAACCAGCCGACGAGCAGGCCGCCGAGGTGGGCCGAGTGGGCGAGGCTATCCGACCACGCCGGGTGCCAAAGCGACCAGGCGTGCCGGCTCGGGAGTTCGGCGAAGGCCCAACCGCAGAGGGTGAGACCGGCCGCGATGAGCAGCATCCAGCCCACGCGCAGCGTCACGGGGATGACAAAGAAGAGCAGCAAGGAGATTTGGTGCTCCAGTTTGTCGAGTAGCGCCACCAGCATCAGGGCATACACCGCCGCAGAGGCGCCGATGAGTTCGCCGCCATCGCGGGGGCCGCCTAGCCCGCTCAGCCACCAGGACGCGGCGCCGGCGAGCGCGCCGAGCGCGAGCGTCAGCCAGAAGACCCGGCGACCGTAGGTCCGCTCGACGATGTCGCCCGTCCACCAGATCAGGAGGCCGTTGCCGAGTAAGTGCCAGAAGCCCCCGTGCAGGCACGCGTAGGAAAGCGGCTGCCAGAAGCGCGGTTGCGTCTCCGAAAGCCCCCAGCCGTCGAAGAAGTTCACCCGGGCCGCGGTCCCGATCAGGCCGAGTACGAAAATGCCGATCAGGACGCCGAGCGTCCAGACGGTGGCCGAGAGGCGATCGCCGACCGGGGGGCGTCCCCGCATGTAGGACCGGTCGGCGATGCCCATCGCGCGCGGCGGTTCAGAACTTCGTCACGATCGCGTCGGCCAGGCCATACTCGATGGCCTCCTCGGCGGTCATGTAGAAGTCGCGGTCGGTGTCCTTGATGACCTTTTCCAGTTTCTGCTTGGAGGCTTTGGCGAGTATCTCGTTGAGCTCGGTGCGGAGGCGTTCCATTTCCTGGGCCTGGATGTGGATATCCACGGCCGGGGCCTGGATGCGGCCCATGATCAAGGGTTGGTGGATCATCACCCGGGCGTGCGGGAAGACGAGGCGGCCCCCCTTTTGCTTGGGGGCCTGCAGGAGGATCGAGCCCATCGAGGCGGCCATGCCGGTGACGATGACTTTCACGGGCGAGGAGATCAGGCGGATGGTGTCGTAGACGGCCATGCCGGCGGTGATGGAGCCGCCCGGGGTGTTGATGTAGAAGAAGATGTCCTTCCCCGGCTCGGTCGTCTCGAGGTAGAGGAGCTTCTCGACGATGTCCTTGGCGGAGGCGTCATCCACGGCGCCCCAGAGGAAGATCTTCCGCTGTTCGAGGAACTTCTTCTGGATGATCAGCGCGCTCGGGGCCGCCTCCTTCGTGGCTTCCGGGGTCTTCTCGTCCTCGTCTTCGTCGTCGTGGGCCATGGGACGACGAAACTTGCCCGAAACCTCGGCCGAAGCAAGCGTGGCGACGCCGGAAGCCTGGGAAATGTTCACAAAGCGTCGCGCCCGCCCGCGTATCCTTGCGCCGCCCCCGTCCTTCTCCCTAGGTGGGAGCCGTGCCCACGCTCGCCGTTACCGGTCTTCGCCGTCGCCTCGGTTCTGCCGAGGTCCTCGCCGGCGTCGACCTGACGGTGCCGGAGGGATCGCTCTGCTGCCTCGTCGGCCCGTCCGGTAGCGGCAAGACGACTCTGCTCAAGATCCTCGCTGGTAAACTCGATGCCGAGGGCGGCAAGGTCACGCTCGATGGCCGCGACTGGTCTTTCACGCCGCCGGCTCAGCGTGGCATCGCCATGGTGATGCAGAACTACGCTTTGTTTCCGCACCTCAGCGTGCTGGAGAACACCGCCTTCGGCCTCGAGGAACTCGGCGTGCCGGCCGCCGCGGCCCGCCAGCGGGCACGGGAAGCGTTGCGGTGGGTGCGTGCCGACGCCTGGGCGGCCCGCCGGCCGCAGGAACTTTCCGGGGGCCAGCAGCAGCGGGTCGCCCTCGCCCGGGCGCTGGCGCATGAGCCGCGGCTCCTCCTGCTCGATGAGCCTTTGAGCAACCTGGATGTGACTTCCCGCCTCGAGCTCCGGACGGAACTCCGCCGGCTCGTCCGGGAGAAGGGCATCACCGTCCTGTGTGTCCTGCACGACCAGAAAGATGCCCTCGCCATGGCGGACCGGCTGGCGGTCATGCGGGCCGGGCGGGTGGTCCAGGCTGGCCTCCCGATCGACGTCTATCGCCGTCCGGCCGACAGTTGGACGGCCACCTTCCTTGGTAGTGCTAACCTATTTACAGGCAAAGTTTTAAGCGTAGGAGCCGGGGAGTTTCTGGCGGAGACCCCCCTCGGGGAAGTCCGGGGCGCCTTAGCCACCCCGGCCACCGCGCCGACCCCCGGGTCCCCGATCACCGTTTGTATCCGGCCTGAATGCCTCCATCTGGATGCCATGCCCCCCGAAGAGAACGCTTTTAAGGGTAAAGTCGTCGATTCTCTCTTCCAGGGCGACCATGCCCTGCATGATTTCGCCACCCCCTCGGGGGTCGTCTTGAAAGTGGCCGAATTCAACCCCCGCCAGAGGGTGGGTTCGAAGGCCGTGGTTTACGCTTGGGCCGAGCCCGAGGACGTCGTCGGGCTGGTCTCTTAATCTAAGGTTAAGGTTCTTTCTGGGAATAATCTTAGGTTGTTATCCCTAGGTAAAATCTCTTTAATCTCGGTATGGTTAAGAAGCCATCTACCCTTAAGTCGAAGCGCTCGGGGTTTTCCCTAGTGCTCTCCCTCGTCATGGCCGCCGCCTTGGTGATCGTCATCATCGTCCTGGCCGCCTTCCTGAAGGTCGAATCGCGCCTCGCGATGAACAGCGTCCTGCTGACCCGCGCCCGCCTCAACACCATCGCCTCCCTGCGGCTTGCCCAGGGCAACATGCAGCAGCTGCTCGGGCCCGATACCCGCATCACCGCGCCGTCCAACATTTTCGACGACGGTTCGGCCTTGGACACCTTCGACTTCCCGGTGCTCGGGGTCTGGCGCAGCTGGGAAGGGCTCGACCACGAGCGGAGCAACACCAACTTCCTCGGCCGTCCGTTGCCGTACCCTGATTACAACCTCAAGGCGACCGACAACTTTAACTCGACGACCGGGGCGATCAACACCAAAGGTCGCTTTTTGGGTTGGTTGACCTCCAACGCCTACATTCCGTTGGACCCCTTGGTCCCCCCGACGCCGCCGCCCCCGCCGGCGCCGCCCGCCGTCCGCTTCCAGCCAGCCAAGCCCTTAGGTGGTATCTTCAACGGTACCTTCAACGCTACCCCGAGCATCGCAAAGCCCCCCCCCATGCCGCCGATCACAGAGGTGAGGCCGCGCCCACCCAAGCCGTCGCCCGGCAAGCCGCCCGTGGTCGGCGCCGCCCCCGCCTCGCTTCCCTTGTGGACCAACGCAGGCCACCTTGCGGCCTTCCTTTCGCCTGCCTTGGCCTACTCCTCGCCCATGGTCGGGATCACCACCGCGCCGGTGAACGTGACGGACCGCGTGACGCTCACCCCGCAGGCCTTCCCGGACACCGTTACCAACCAGGCCAACGACAGCACCTTCGCGTGGTGGGTTTCGGGTGAGAATCAGAAGGCCTTGGTGAGTGTGGAGGCACCGCTGCCGGCCATCGGCGGGAGCACCGCCCCCGACGTGGTTGAGGCGTCGCGCCGCTCGCGCACTTTCGGACGCGTCGATTTTGCCGCGTTGGGCCTGACCCAGCCGACGGTGGAGATGATTCTGCCTTCGCGCAGTTCTCTGGCTGGAGCCATGGCCCAGGCCACGCCGCCGACGTCGGTCAGCGTCGTCAATAAAGCAGGCTTCCATGACTACACCGTTTACTCGCCGGGGCTCTTGATCAATGTGGCCACCGGCGGCTTCCGGCGCGACCTCTCCCTGCTCTCGGAGTCCTGGGACTACATCAACACCCTCGATCCCGGACGGTCGGTGACGTTGCCTTTCTTCCGTTTCAAACCGAAGGTCAACGCCGCGGCCAACACCGCCGACCTGATGTTCGGGCGTCCGTACCTTGACAGCCAAGCCCAGGCCAACGGCAACAAGGGCCGCAAGACCCTGATGTACTACTGGTCCGACTACAGCAGTATCGGTGGCAGCAATATCTCCTACACGGACCCCGGCACCTACCGCGGGTTGAGCTTCATCCCGCCGATCCGGAGCTGGAACACGATGGTCGACTACATGCTGCAGTACCGCAAAGCGGTGGTCGCGGGTACGCCCGCGCAGGTCGTGGAGATGCGCCCGCCTTCGGCGACGGGCAGCACCAGTGGGAGCAACCCGATGTATAACTACCACGAGACGATCTACCGCCACCCGGTCGTGGCCCGCATGCAGTTCGTCTTCTCGGCGACGGCCACCTCCAATGGCGCCGGCCTCTACCAGCGCCACATCATCCTGCAGCCGGTGATCACCTTCTGGAACCCTTACAACGTCCGGATCAAGGTGCCCGACGTGACCTTGAGCATCAAGGCCGACCAGCTGCCTGTCGGTTTCAGCCTCGGCCTCACGAGCACGTCGATCGACCCGATCATCGTGCCGATTGGTTATTGGTTCCAGCGGGGTAGCTGGAACTCCCTGCAGCTCGTCATGAACTCCCCGAGCGGCACCATGGACCTCGGCCCCGGTGAGACCCGGGTCTATTCCATCACCGACGCGGGTCAGCGCGTGCCGTCCTCGGGTGGTTATCCTTGGTCCTACCCCAACACCACGGGGCAGACGGCAACGTTCAACCTTCGCCCAGGTTACATCGCCGGCTACAATGGTGGCTCGGGCCTCTGGCTGACCTGGCGCGATGACACCGTCGCGCAGCCGGCCCGTGGCAGCATGGGTTTCGCCATGCGCAAACTGAACACCGGTCGTGACGCCATCGGGATCGATATCAATCTGGGCGCCGCCCTCAACTGGGCGCGGTCCACCCCGGTGCGTTTCAGTTTCGGCAACGACATCTGGACCGATTCGGCGATGTGGCTCTTCAGCCACCTCTACGGTCCCGATGACCCTAATGTGCCGCTGGGTTATACCTACGACAGCGTCATTGGCACCTCGCGCCCGTTCGGCACTTTCGCCTTTGGCATGCGTCTGGCCAATGATGGCTCGACGCTCAACTCCTACACGCTTAATAACTCGGTCGCTAATTCGCTTGGCTTCCTCAAGACCGACCCGGGCATCGTCTCCCGCGGCACGCTGCAGTCCAGCCCGTTCACCGGTTACACTGAACTCGGCGACAAGTCCGCCGAGGTTCTGGTGTTTAATAACGCCGACCAGGTTGGCACCATTCCGGGGGGGTATTTCGAACCCCAAAAACAGAATGGCATCCGCTACTACGGTTGCATGCACCCGATCAACGCGCCCTTCGACCTCTGGTGGCGCCCGCTGTCCGGCTGGAGCGATAGCTACGCCCCGCAGGCCAACACGAGCGCCCAGGGCTACGTCGTCTCGGGCCTCGACGCCGCCACCGGCCTGAACACCGCGGTCGTGGCCGAGCAGCCCGTCACTCCCCTGCAGTCCCTGGCCGACCTTCAGAACTGGGATGCCCGCGGCTTCAACCCGGCGCCCCCGTTCATCTATGGCTTGATCGGTAATTCCGACGCCAGCCCCGTCCTCCCGTCCAACGACGTGGTGGGTCGCTGGTTCGACAACAAGGGCGTTTACAAGACGCGCGACCAGGTCCCGGCCTCGTTCCTACAGCACGACGACCGCTATTGCCTCAACCACGTCTTATTCGACGATTGGTTCGTCTCCTCGCTGACCCCCGACTACGCCAAGTGGTCCGGGCTGAACGACGACAGCAAGGGAGCCGAAGTGATGACGGAACTGAAGACCGCCTGGTCCAAGGTCATCGATGGCACCGCCCCGCTGGCCAACCGCGCCTACAAGCCCTCGGTGAAGGCCGCGAGCCTCGCCATCGACAGCACGGGGCCGGTTTCGTGGACGAGTGCGACCACCGGCGGCACGTCGGTGCCGGACGCTTGGCTGAAACTCGGGGCCTTCCTCACGGTCAATGGCCAGTTCAACGTCAACAGCACTTCCGTCCCCGCTTGGCGCGCCGTCCTCGGTAGCCTGCGCGACCAGCGGATCCCCGTGCTGAAGACTGCCACGGCCATGAGCATGGATACCATTGGCACCGGCAAGACGGCCTTGGTCCGCATGCTGCCCTCGCCCGAGACCTCCGGTACCTCGCGCATGGCCGCGCTCACCGGCTACGCCGCCTTGACCGACTTCCAACTCGATACCCTCGCCATCGAGATCGTGAAACAGGTGAAAATCCGCGGTCCGTTCCTTTCGCTCTCCGAGTTCGTGAACCGTCAGCTGACGTCTTTCGACGGCACCGCCATCGATCCCTGCTTGCGTGGCGCCCTCCAGTCGGCGCTCGAGGTCCTGCAGCAGACCACCGCGAGCCTGACGACGACGGACTCCACGAAGAAGGCCTTCTGCTTGAACGCGGCGTTCCATGGTAAGCCGACCACCCCGGTGACCGACTTGAAACTAAACCCGGCGGGCTTCTCCGCCGACTACATCAACCCTCAGGCCGCCGTCGGTAATTCCTCCGAAGGCCTGCCGGGCTGGCCCCGCCAAGCGGACCTGCTCCGCCGCCTCGCCCCGATCATGTCGGTGCGCGACGAGACCTTCCTGGTCCGCTCCCTCGGCGAAGTGGCCACGCCCGAAGGCACTTCCCGGGCCTGGTGCGAGGCCATCTTCCAGCGCGTACCCGAATACGTCGACCCGCGCATCGACGCGTGGAAGCCCCCGCAGGGCGACTTCCTTGCGGTCAACTCCAACCCCTACATGGCGAATGCCGTGTTCGGCCGCCGGATGAAGCTGGTGTCGTTCCGTTGGTTGCGCCCCGACGAGTTGTAAGGTAGAAAGATTTCTCTACTGCCGAAGGGCGGGACCTCCCGGGGTCCCGCCCTTTTTCGTCGGGCTCAGGTCGGCGAACGTCGGAACCTGCCAGGGGTCTGGCGATAGCGCGCCTTGAACGCGGTCTGGAGGTAGTGGCTGTGGGTGAAGCCCGTCTGCTCCGCGATCAAGTCGATGGTGAGGTTGGTCTCGCGCAGCAGGCGCTCCACCTCGCGGAAGCGGACGCGCCGAATCTCGTCCTTGGGCGAGCGCTTGAGCGCGGACTTCATGCGTCGGTCGAGGGTGCTGCGGGACGCGCCCAGCCGGGTGGTCAGCGCGTTGACGTCGAGTCCGCGGACCGCCTCCGCGCGGATGAGCGCGACGGCCCGGGCGACGAGCCGGTCGCGGATCACCACCTCGCCGGAGGAGCCCCGCACGACGATGCCCTTCGGCGCGAGCAGCACGGGCTTGGCGCGGGCGGCCTTGCCGCGCATCAGGCGGTCGAGCAACTCGGCGGCGGCGTAGCCGACCCCGTGTCCGTCGAAGCGGACCGAGGACAGGGGCGGCGTCGTGAAGCTGCACAGCGTCTCCTCGTTCTCGGCGCCCACGACCGCCACTTCCTCCGGGACCGGCACGCCCGCCGTCTGGCAGGCCTCGAGCAAGCGCACCCCGAGCTGGTCGGTCGCGGCGAAGATGCCGACCGGTTTGGGTAACCGGGCGATCCAGCGGATCAGGCGGCGCTGGCTCTGCTCCCAGTCCGGCACGCGCTCCGGGTGATCCTCGGGGAGCTCATGGCAACGATGTCCGTAGGCGCGGACCACCTTCCGGAAGTTGGCGACGCGTTCGACGAAAAAGCGCTCATTGCGCTGGCTGTAGGCCGCGAAGTGCCGGAAACCCCGCTCATGGAAATGTTCGGCCACCATGCGGCCGATGTCCGCGTTGTCGCAGCCGACGAACGGCCGCCCGCCGGTGAAGTGGGTGGAGCGCAGCTCGACGGCCGGCAACCCCGTGGCCGCGATCAGCCGGGAGGTCTCCGCGCCGAAGGTCCGCGTCAGGATGCCGTCGCCGTCCCAATCCTTGAGCCAGGTGGGCGGGGAGGAATCCAGCGCGCGCAGCTCCAGGTAGGTCGACCAGGGGCCGTGGGCCGCCACATAACGGCGGACGCCCGCGAGCAGCTCGCGGGTGTAGGTCCGCGTGGTCTCGATGAGCAGGGCGACCCGCGGGGCGCGGCGAAGGGGGAGGGCGGGCATGGCTTTGACCAAAAACCTTACTTTTGGTGCATCATAGCCGTAATGACATCCCGGGCAAGAAAGGATATACTGGGCGACCCCATGAAACCCCGTCTCCTGCTCGCCGGCCTCCTCGCCTTCGGCGCCGTCGCCTCCGCCGCCCTCGTCGACAACCGCAACCAGTCCGCGATCTCCTCGGGGGCGGACCGGCCCGAGAACGCCCGGAAGCCGAAGGTGCTCATCATCATCGGCGACGCCACCGAACTGCTCGACACGATGTACCCGGTCTACCGCCTGCAGGAAGCCGGCTTCCAGCCGGTCTTCGCGGCCCCGGAGAAGCGGCCCCACCAGACGGTGCTCCACGAGGTGAAGCCGGGCTGGACGATCACCAAGGAGTGGGAGGGCTACACGATCAACGTCGACCTGGCCTTCAAGGATATCAGACCCGAGGAATACGTCGGCATCTTCTTCAGCGGCGGCCGCGCCCCGGAGTATCTCCGCGAGGACGAGACCCTGCTGGCCGCGACGCGCTGGTTCTGGGAGAACAAGAAGCCGATGATGAGCGTCTGCCACGGCGTCGAGATCCCCGCCCGCGCCGGTATCGTGAAGGGCCTGCGCATGGCCACCGTGCCGAAGTGCAGGTTCGACCTCGAGGTCTGCGGCGGCGTCTTCGTCAACGCCCCCGTCGTCATCGACCGGAACATGGTCAGCGGCCGCACCTTCCACGACAACGGCGCCTTCGTCGGCCCGTGGATCAAGATGCTCGAGGCCGAAGTCGCCAAGAAGTAAGGCCATGCTCTCCCGTCGCGAATTCCTGCGTTCCGCCGGCCTCGCCGCCGCCGCGGCCGTCGCCGCGCCCGCCCTGCGGGCCCAGGCCGCGGATCCCTTCCGCCTCCGCTACGTGCTGTCGTCCGCTATGTACGGCTACGCCCCGCTCGCCGAGGTCCTGCCCGAGGTCGCCAAGACCGGCAGCGAGTCGATCGACCTCTGGTGCAAGGTGCACGGCGACCAGCGCGAGCAGGCGGCCGCGCTGGGCGACGAGGCCTTCGCGGCGCTGCTGAAGAAGCACGGCGTCAAGGTCGGCGTGAGCACGCGTTATCCGCTCGGACCGTTCAAGCTTCAGGACGAGATGGCCTGGGTGAAGCAGCACGGTGGCACGACGGTCGTCTGCGGCAGCACCGGCCCGAAGAATCCCTCCGGCGCGGCCGCCAAGGCGGCCATCGCGAAGTTCCTCGAGGAGATGAAGCCCCACGCCGCCAGGGCCGGGGAGCTCGGCGTACGCATCGCGATCGAGAACCACTCCAACCAGGCGCTGCACCATCCGGACTCCCTCCGCGCCTTCGCCGAGCTGAACAAGTCCCCCGCGCTCGGCGTGGCCTTCGCGCCGCACCACCTGCATGAGTGGTCCGACCAGATCCCGGCGCTCCTGCGCGACCTCGGCGCCCAGAACCTCCCCTTCATGTATTTCCAGGAGCACTCCGAGGGTATCTTCAAGAAGGCCTCGAAGGAAGAGGAGCTCCGCCAGATGGCCGGTCGCGGCAAGCTGGACTACCGCCCGATCATGAGGACTTTGCGGGACATCCGTTTCGACGGCCAGGTCGAACTCTTCATGCACCCCACGCCCCGTGGCATCCCCGTGATGCCGACCACCGCCGAGGTCACCGCGCTCATCAACGAGTCGCGCGCCTACGTCGAGAAGTGCGTCCGCGAGACGGCATGATCCTCCGGGCCGCCATCCTGCTCGCCGGCGCCGCGCTGGTCGCCGAACCGCTCGTCACGGGCTTCGAGCGTTTCCACGCCGCGACGCCGACGGCCGAAGGCGGTCGTCTCCTTTATAACGAACTCGGTTGCGTGAACTGTCACGGCGGCGTGACCGGTCTGCCCGCGCCGCGCGGTCCGGCGCTCGCGACGGTCACCCAGCGCGTCCGCTCCGAATGGCTTCGTCGGTTCGTCGCCGACCCTGCGGCCGTCCATCCTGGCGCGGTCATGCCGCAGGTCCTCGCCAGGTCGGACGCCCGGACGCTCGACGCGGTCGAGCACTATCTCGCTTCCTTGGGGCCCAAGGCCGAGCCGAAAGGCCCGGCGAAGATCATGCACGTCAACGGCGGCCGGGGCGGCGAGTTGTTCAATACCATGGGCTGCGTCGCCTGTCATGCTCCCGGCCAGGACTTCGTCCCGCCCGAAGGCGCGCCCAAGGCCGCCGAGTTCACGCATCGCAGCGTCGGCTTAGGCGACCTCAAGGCCAAGCACAGCCTCGATAGCCTTGGCGCCTTCATCCTCGACCCGCTCAAGGTGCGGACCGACGGACGCATGCCGAAGGTCGCGATGGAGCGCCAGGACGCCATCGACATCGCCGGCTATCTGCTCGCGTTCCGCGGCAGCGACGGACGTCTGGACGAACCGGTCGTCCCCGTCGTCGCGGATAAGACGCTCGCCCTCGCCGGGCGCCAGGCCGTCCTCGCGGCCCGGTGCGCCGCCTGTCACGACCTGCCCGAGGATGTCGCCGCGAAGCCGGTGGCGTTGGGTAGGATCGATGGCGGCTGTCTGGACGCCGATCACGTCAGGGGTCCGCGCTACGCGCTTGCGGAGCCCCAGCGCGCCGCGCTGAAACTATTCCTCGCGAGGAAGGGCGAGGCCGCCGCGCCGAAACTCGCCGCCGAGCTGACCTTGCATGCGCTCAACTGCGTCGCTTGTCATGAGCGCGACGGCCAGGGCGGCCCCGACGCCGCCCGCAAGCCCTACTTCCAAGGCGACCACAACCTCGGCGACACCGGCCGGTATCCGCCGCCCCTGACCGGTGTCGGTGGCAAGCTCCGCCCCGAATGGCTGGCTAAGGTGATGGCCGGCGGGAACCGCGTGCGTCCGTACCTGAAGACCAGGATGCCGCAGTATGGCGCGTCCACCGCGGAGCTCGCCAAGCTCCTAGGTGTCGCCGATGCGCGTGCCGTCCTGAAGTTCGCAGGCGGCGACGACACCGCCGGCCGCAAGCTCCTGGGTACGCAGGGTGGGGCGGGCTGCATCACCTGCCACCGTTGGGGAGACCGTCCGTCCCTGGGCATCCAAGGGCCCGACATCAGCAACATCGCCTCGCGCCTGCAGGAAGGCTGGCTCAAGGAATACCTCATCAACCCGGCTGGCTATCGTCCAGGCACGTTGATGCCCTCGTTCTGGCCCGGTGGCAAATCCTTCAATCCGTCGATCCTGGGGGGCGACACCGACAAGCAGATCGCGGCCATCTACAAGTTCGCCGAAAGCGCCAACGGCGAACCCGAAGGCTTCCCGCGGAACCGCCACGGAGAGTTTGAGATCGTCCCCAAGGATCGTCCGGTCGTGCAGCGCGCTTTTCTGGACGGCGTGGGCGTCCGCGCCATCCTGGTCGGTTTCCCGACCGGCGTGCATCTCGCCTATGATGGCGATCAGGGCGGGCCCGGCCTCGCCTGGAAAGGACGGTTTTTCGACGCCTACCTGACGTGGTTCTCGCGCTTCCCCACCTTCGAGAAGCCCCTCGGCGAACGGGTCGTCGCCTGGCCTAAGCCCGTTGGCCGTTTCCTCGGCTACCGCCTCGACGCCGATGGCAACCCCACGTTCCTCAACGAACAGGGCGGCGTGAAGGTCGAGGAGACCTTCGAAGGCGTCGCCGGCGGTCTGCGGCGCATCGTCACCTGGACCCCCGTGCCCGGCTTCACCCCGGCCATCCACCATCCTCCGGAGCTCGCGCCGACGGAAGGCCCCGCCGCCGCCGGTCGGCGCGTCTTCACCTACCTTTGGAAATGAAAGCCGTCGCCGCCACGTTCCTGTCCGCGGCCGCCCTCGCCGGCGCGCCGTCCTACGAAATCGTCGATATCCTGACCGCGAGCACCGTGGCGGATACGCGCGCCAAGGATTGGAAGCCGGGCGACGGCCTCGCGCTCGAGGTCAGCGGCATGGACTGGACCGCCGACGGCAAACTCGCGCTCTCGATCCGTAAGGGCGAGGTCTGGCTCCTCGATGGCGTCCTCGCGCCCAAGCCCGACCGGGTGACGTACCAGCTCTTCGCCTCGGGACTGCACGAACCGCTCGGCCTGTTACGGGACGGCAAGGATCTCCTCGTCACCCAGCGGACCGAGACGACCCGCCTGCGCGACACGAACGGCGACGGTGTCGCCGACGAGTATCTTACCGCCGGCGCGGGCTGGAACGTTTCCGGCTCCTACCACGGCTATGCCTACGGTCCGAAGCGCGACGGGCTCGGGCAGCTCTGGGTCACGCTTAATGTCGACATGGGCGACCACTCGGACAACCGGGCGCCGTGGCGCGGGTGGGGTGGCGTCCTGGGCGAGGGTGGCCGGTTCATTCCCATGGTGGCCGGCCTGCGTTCGCCGTGCGGGCTCGGGGCGAATCTCGCCGGCGACATGTTCTGCGTCGATCAGCAAGGCACCTGGATCCCGACCACGCCCATCTACCACCTCCGTGCGGGTGCGTTCTTCCTGAATCCGGAAGGCATCGCCTCCGAGAAGCTGCCCGCGTCGCCCGTCAGGCTGTCCGCCAAGCTCCCGGAGAAGCGGCCCTACCCGGAGGCCTTGAAGGCCTTGCCCGAGATGCGCGCCCCCGCCGTCTGGATGCCCTACAACAAGATGGGTCGCAGCGGCACCGACCTCGCCGTCTGCGCCGCCGGCGGTCGGTTCGGTCCGTTCGACGGGCAGATGTTCGTGGCCGAGTTCACGGACGCCAAGGTCAGCCGGGTCTTCCTTGAGAAGGTCGAGGGCGAGTATCAGGGAGCCTGCTTCCCGTTCGTCGGCGGTTTCGCCGCCGGCATCGTGCGCCTCAGTTTTGCCCCGGATGGCTCGCTGATGGTCGGGATGACCAGCCGAGGATGGTCCTCGCTCGGCACCAAGGCCTACGGCCTGCAGCGCCTGCGTTACACCGGTGTCGTGCCGTTCGCCATCAAGGAGATGAAAGCCCGACCCGACGGGTTCGAGCTCACCTTTACCAAGCCTGTCGATAAGGTCCGGGCGGCGGACGTCGCCTCTTACCGCATGACCAGCCACACCTATCTCTATTCGGGCGCCTATGGCAGCGAGGAAATCCAGGTCGCGCCGAACGCCATCGTCTCCGCCCAGGTCGCCGCGGACGGCCTCGGCGTCCGCCTCAAGGTGGACGGCCTCCGCGAGCATCATGTCCATGAGTTGCATGCCGACGGTCTCCGTTCGGCCGGTGGTGAGGCGCTGGACCATGCGGACGCCTATTACACCTTGAACCGCTTGCCGAAGAACTGACTCGCCACGGGAAGGTAATCCTTTCCTCTTGGGGGCTTGACCGCCGCCCCGACCATCCGCTCCGAACTCGGCCCGACGCTCAAACTGGCGGTGCCGATCATGCTGGGTATGCTCGGTTACGGCCTGATGTTCGTCGTCGACGTGGCGATGGCCGGTCACCTCGGCGAGACGGCCTTGGCGGCCTCGGCGCTGGCCTCGAACCTCAACTACATCCCGTATGTCTTCGGCATCGGGGTCGTCGGCGCGATCGCGGTCTACCAGTCGCAGGACAACGGGGCCGGGGTCGGGGAGTCGGCGCCGGCGATCCTGCGGCATGGCATGGTCCTGGCGGTCGCCATCAGCGCCGTCGCCGCGATCGGCTCGCACGCGGCCGCGGACTTCATCCCCTTGCTCGGCTCCTCCGCCGCGGTCAGCGCCGAGGCCCGGGAGTTCTTCATCCTCATGTCCTGGGCGATGGTGCCCGGCCTGGCGTTTCACGCGCTCCGCGGGCACCGCGATTCCCAGCACCAGCCGTGGGTCTCGCTGGCCTGGCTGAGCGCCGGCATCCTCGCCAATATCTTCTTTAACTGGCTCTGGATGTTCGGCCACTGGGGCTTTCCCGCGCTGGGTCTCGCGGGCGCTGGTTGGGCCACGCTCGTCGCCCGCTTGGTCATGCTCATCGGTCTTTGGTTCACGCCCGGCCGCGGCGAGGTGCGCTGGGCGGACGGGCTGCAGCTGGCCGTCTTCCAGCGCCTCCTGAAGACGGGCTGGCCGGCGGGGTTGCACAGCCTCAGCGAAGTCGGCATCTTCGCGATCGTTCCCGTCATGGCCGGCTGGATCAACGCCACCGCGCAGGCCGCGCACCAAGTCGCCATCAGCACGGCGTCGGCCGCGTTCATGTTGCCGCTGGGGCTCGGCATCGCCGCCGGCATCCGCGTCGGCGAGGCGTATGGCGCCAAAGACCCGCGCAAGGTGCAGGCCATCGGTCTCGGCGCCTTGGTCATGGGCGGGTTCATCATGGCCATCTACGGGCTAGGCATGATTCTCTTAAGGCCGGTACTCATGGCGACGTACGGCGTCGCCGGCACCGAGACCGCGGCGCTCGCCTCGACCTTGCTGATCTTCGCCGCGGTGTGGGCGCCCTTCGATGGCGTGCAGGTCGTGGCGGCCTACCTCCTCCGGTCGGTCAATCGGGCCGCCTGGGCCTCTTGGAGTGTCTTCATCGTCTACTGGCTGTTCTGTCTGCCCTTGGCGCTCGCTTTGGCGTTCCCGGTGGGCTTCCGGGTCTTCGGGCTGCCGGTTGGTTATTTCGGGCTAGGGGCGGTGGGTATCTGGATCTCGCTGGCGACCGGGCTTGTCCTCGTGTCCCTAGCCATGGCGTGGAAGTTCCGGCAGGCCGCCCAGACCGGCGTTGACGACGCCTGAAGGGGCGGGTTTTCTGGGCACAAAAAAACCGACCTTACGGTCGGCTTTTCGGCGGCTGGTCGCGGAACTTAGAGCGAGCAGGAGGAGGAGGTCGTCGGGACGATCTCCACCTTGCGGTGCTCAGCGTCCCACTTGACGAGGCCATCGGCCTTGGCGAAGAGGGTGTGGTCGCGGCCCATACCGACATTGCGACCCGCGCGCATCACGGTACCGCGCTGGCGGATGATGATCGAGCCAGCGGGGGCGAATTCGCCGCCGTAAAGCTTCACGCCGAGGCGCTTGGAGGTGGAATCGCGGCCGTTGGACGAAGTCCCGCCGCCTTTCTTAGTTGCCATGGTGGTGGTGCGTTAAGGGGTTAATTAACCGGAGATGGCGTCGACCTTGATCACGGACAGCTCTTGGCGATGGCCGCGACGGCGGTAGTAACCCTTGCGGCGGCGG
Source organism: Verrucomicrobiota bacterium (assembly GCA_014193315.1). Taxonomy (GTDB): domain Bacteria; phylum Verrucomicrobiota; class Verrucomicrobiia; order Opitutales; family UBA953; genus UBA953. The sequence continues at coordinate 38,229 of BJHS01000002.1, read as the reverse complement.
TGCTTGAAGATGCGGATTTTCTCGCCGCGCTTGTTCTCAAGGATCGTGGCGGTCACGGTGGCGCCGGCCACGGTGGGCGTGCCGATCTTCGCGTTGGCGCCTTCGCCCACGAGGAGGACCTGGTCAAAGGTGAGTTTGTCCCCCTCGTTCTTACCAGGGTACTGGTTAACGATGAGGATGTCGCCTTGCTTGACGGTGAACTGGCGACCGGAGGTGATAAATGTGGCCTTCATGGCTGTCGGAAGGTCGGAGCAAACGGAGGGAAGGGTGCTTTGCAAGGGGATTTTAGGGGCTAGCTTGAAATGAGGTCCCGCGGGGGGCTTTCCTAGCTTGGGGAGGGGGTAAGCCGCCCTTTTTGACGATTTACCCCGCTTATTTCTTTTCCGTCGGCCCCGGCTCGCTCCATCTTCCCTGCATGAACCCTTTCCATAACGCCGAGAGCCCCCCGGACCCCGAGCAGGCTTGGTCGCAGCAGCTCAACCGCAACCTACTCCAAGGCCCCAAGGTCCATACCTCGGCATTTATCCACCCCCGGGCCGTCGTCATCGGCAACGTCAAGGTCGGCGCCTCCGCCAGTATCTGGCCTTGCGCAGTGCTGCGGGGCGACATCGCCCCCATCGAGGTCGGCGAAGGTACCAACATCCAGGACGGCGCGGTCGTGCACGTGGCGGACGGTCTCCCCGCCTTGGTCGGCCGGTACGTGACGGTGGGCCACCTCGCGATGATCCACGCTTGCACGATCGGGGACGAGTGCCTGATCGGGATGCACGCCACGATCCTCGACGGCGCGGTCATCGGCGCCCGGAGCATCATCGGTGCGCACGCCTTGGTCACCAAGGGCATGGTGGTGCCGCCCGGTTCGCTGGTGCTCGGTTCGCCGGCCAAGGTCGTGCGTCCCCTGACCGAGGCGGAGCAGGCCGCCCTGCCGGGTTGGGCCGAGAAGTATATCAAGGTAGCCGCGCATCATCGGCGTTGCGGCGAGTGAATCTCCCTGCCCCCAACGACGCCCCGCTGGCCCGCGACGCGTGGCGCGCGCTCCGGACCGCCCACGAGGCGCGGGCGGATCGCTTGTCCGCCGATCGGCGCGACCGGGCCCGGCGGGGAGAGCCGAACCCGGTGCAGGACTTCCTCTTCACGTATTACCCCTTTCGCCACTCGGCCTTGCGGCGTTGGGGTCCCGGGGCGGGCGTGGCCCTGGCCGACGCCGCAGAGTTGTCGGCGGATCGCCGTTTCCAAATCGATGCCGCCGGAGTCGCGCGGGTGGCGCCGCCCACGCCCGCCCAGCGCGAACGGCTCACCTTTGCGCTGCGGTTGAGCCAGGCCGTCGCGGCTCGCCCGGCTTTTCACGGCTGCTTCGGTCTGCATGAATGGGCGATGGTCTACGGGCAGGCGGACCAACGCCGGCATGGCGCGTGGCCGCTCCGCCTCGGTGCCGAGGGGACCGACGCCGTCGTGCGCGCGATGCCCGTGCGGTGCACGCATTACGACGCCTTTAGATTCTTCACGCCAGAGGCGCGGCCGCTTAACAAGCTCGCGCCCACGCTCGACGCCCGCCTCGAGAATGAGCAGCCTGGGTGCGTGCACGTCACCATGGACCTCTTCAAGTGGGCGATGAAGGCGCAGCCCTGGGTCTCGGCAGGGCTCGCCGCGGACGCTTTTGAACTCGCGCAGGTCGCGCGTTCGGTCGACATGCGGGCGAGTCCCTACGACTTCTCGGCCATCGGCCTGCCGCCCATCGCGATCGAGACCGCCGCAGGTCGGAGCGACTATGAAGCCGAGCAACGTCGGCTCTCCGCTCTGGCTGAACCGGTGCGCGGCCGGCTCATCGCCGAGCTCAGCCGCGCGCTCGCCTGAGCGGTGGGCACAAAAAAGGCGGACCCGGCGGTCCGCCTTTTGGTTTCCCGCCGGGGCGGGCTCAGGGCAGTTTCTCGACGACGAGGTCCTTGTAGTCGACCTTGCAGCCGGGGTCGTGGGCTTGGATCGCGAAGGTGCCCGTGCCGAGTTTGCGGCCAGCCATGCCCTTCGGCGGGGTCCAGTCTTCCGGTTGGGTGAAGTCGACGGTCTGCTTGTCATTGATCCAAATCTGGATGCGCTTGCCTTCGACTCGGATGTGGTAGTCGAACCAGACGTCATCGGGGGCGGGGGCGACGTCCATGACGTCCTTCACGGCGTAGAGGCCGCCGGTCTTCTTTTTGTCGCCATGGGTGGCGTTGACCTGGCACTCGTAGCCAGCCGCCGGCCAGCCGGCGTCCTGGTAGGCGGTGTGGAAGTAGAGGCCGGAGTTGGCGCCCTTGTAGGTCTTTACCTTGGCCTTGAAGTCGAAGTTCTTGAACTCCGCCTTGCCGTCGGCGCCGACGAAGTAGAGGTGGCCTTGGCCGCCGCGGACCTGGAGGACGCCGTCGGCGACCTTGTAGGTGCCTTCGGGCGAGTTCTTCGAGGGCTTCCAGCCCGCGAGGGACTTGCCGTCGAACAGCGAGACGGCTTCGCCGGCGAGGGCGGCCACGGCGCCGAAGCCGAGGGCGATGACGACGCGCAGGGAGGCGCGGAGGGACGAGGGGGTACTCATAGTGACGATATAACAAGGCGGCCCCCCGCGGGCTGGCAAGGTTAAGTGAAGACCTTGATGCCGGCCTCGCGCATCTCGTTGAGGCGCTTCTTCAGGGTGGAGCGGTTGATGCCGAGGATGAGGGCTGAGCGCAGCTGATTGCCGCGGGTCTCCTCCATGGCGCGGCGGATCATGTCGAGCTCGATGGTGCCGAGGATATTGCGGCCGTCGCCTAGCCGGAGCTGGCGGTAAATCGCGTCGTACGACCCGGCGATGCCCGCGGCGGGGACGGCGACGGAATCGGTGCCCGCGCGGGCATAAGCCTCGGGCGGGACGAAGGCCGCGACGGGCTTGCGCGGCGAGAGGACGTCGGGCGGCAGGTCCTTTGCGAGGATGGTCTCGCCCTTGGCGAGCACGTTGGCGCGCTGCACGACGTTCTCAAGCTCCCGGACATTCCCCGGCCAGTCGTAGGCGAGCAGCGCGTCGAGGGCCTCGGTCGTGAGGCGTTTCGGGCGCTGCTTCTTGGCCGCCGATTGGCGCTGCAGCATGTAGTCGACCAGCAACGGGATGTCCGACTTGCGATGCCGGAGCGCCGGCAACCGGATGCGGAAGACGTTGAGGCGGTAGTAGAGGTCTTCGCGGAAGAGGCGGGTGGCCACCATCGTCTCCAGGTCCTTGTTCGTCGCCGCGACGAGCCGGACGCTGACCTTGATGGTCGTGGTGCCGCCGACGCGCTGGATCTCGCCTTCCTGGATGGCGCGCAGCACCTTGGTCTGCGTCGGCAGGGACATGTCGCCGATCTCGTCGAGGAAGATGGTGCCGCCGTCGCAAAGCTCGAACTTGCCCGGCTTGAGGTTCGTCGCGCCGGTGAAGGCGCCCTTCTCGTGGCCGAAGAGTTCGGATTCGATGAGGTTCTCGGGGATCGCCGCGCAGTTGACGGCGACGAACGGCCCCTTGGCCCGCAGCGAGTGTTGGTGGATGCAGCGGGCCACGAGTTCCTTGCCGGTCCCGCTTTCGCCGGTGATGAGCACGGTGGCCTCGCTGGCCGCGACCTGACCGATGGATTTGAGCACCTCCTGCATCGGCTCGGAACTCCCGACGATGCCTTCCTTGTAATCGGCCGGGTCGACGAGGGAGCGACTGGCCTTGCCGGCGTTCGCCAAGTCGCGACGCGCCCCGAGCGCCTTGTCGACCAACGTGATCAGCTTGGCCTGGTCGAAAGGCTTCATCACGTAGTCGTAGGCGCCGAACTTCATGGCCTCGATGGCGGTCTGCGTCGTGCCGAACGCGGTCATCAGGATGACCATCGCCTGCGGCTGCGCGCCGCGCAGCATCTGCAGCGTCTCGATGCCGGTCATGCCGCCCATGCGGTTGTCGAGGAGGATGACGTCGGGCTGCTCCCGTTTGGCGAGGGCGACGCCGACTTCCCCGCTGTCGGCTTCGAGGACTTGGTGGCCTTGGCCGGCCAGCGCCCGACGCAGGGAGTAGCGCAGGTCCTTGTCGTCATCGATGACGAGGACTTTGGCGGCCGAGACGGCGGAAGGGAGGCTCATGGTGAGTAAAAGTAGGCAGATTTCGTGCCAGTTGCTTGGCTCCATCTAAAATGAGCAGTAACAAGCTTTGCGCAACTCGACCGTGCTCATTTTTGGGCAAATCGGGCGAATAGACCCCTTGCCAAGCCCGTTTATCCGTCAAAATCTCGTTTATGGCCAAAAGGCTCTTCCGGCTCGTTTTAGTCCTGCTCGCGGGTGTGTTGAGCTTTGGGGTGCTAGCCAACCTTTGGGTCTGGTCCGCCGGCTGGGGCCGGATTCACGACCAGCCGGAGGAGGCGCCGCCCGGGAGCGTGCTGGTGCTCCTCGGGACGAACGAGTTTTTACCGGACCACCGGACTCCCTCTCAAACCTATCGTGCCCGCATCGAAGCGGCCGCCCGGCTCTGCGCGGGAGGCCGCATCCGGCTGGTCGTCGCCTCCGGCACGGCCGATCAAGCGGTCTACATGGCGCGCCACCTGGTCGAGGCCGGCGTCCGGACCCCGATCATCGAGGACCCCTATGGTTGGCGGACGTTGGACTCCGTGGTTCGCGCGCGCGCGCAGTTCCCGGGGGCGCACGTCGTCTTCGTCTCCCAAGGCTGGCATGATGTGCGCGCCTTGTGGATCGCCAATCGGGTCGGGCTAGCCGCCACCGCTTACGCGGCGGACTTTGGTCAGGGTTGGCGGGCATGGTGGTCGGCCGGACGCGACGTCCTCGCGAAGCCCAAGGCGCTCCTCGATTGGTGGGGGGGGCAGCCGCTGGCGACCCCGATGCCGGCGGACCAAGGCAACGTACCGCACCGCTGATTTAGCCGGCTTCGTGCCGTCCATCGGGGCGCCGCAGCAGTCGCCCCCGGATTTCCAGCAAGGCCAGCATCGCCGCCGCCTCCGCCGGGGCGCAATGCACCGCCGCCGCGAGTGATTCAGCATCATGCGGGGTCCCGCCCGCGAAGGGGCGTAACCACCGCGCGTGTTCTGGGGCTGGCGCTGCCTCCGTCGGTAGAGGGAGCGACGTCAAATCGCGGGTCTCGCCCAGCTCGCGGAGGATATCCTCCGCGCTGGTCACCAACGTCGCCCCGTCGCGGAGGAGGGCGTGGCAACCTCGGCTCGCGGGGCTATCGACCCGCCCCGGCACCGCGCACAACGTCTTGCCGAGGTCGCCCGCGAACCGCGCCGTGATGAGGCTGCCGCCATCGACGTCGGTCTCGATGACCACGACGGCCCGGGCCAACGCGGCGACGATGCGGTTGCGTTGCGGGAAACTCTGGCGGTCCGCCGGGCGACCGAGCGCGAACTCGCTCAACACGCCCCCCCGCTCGCGCATCCGCGCTCGCAGCGCCCGGCCTTCCGGCGGGTAGGTCAGGTCGAGCCCATGGCCGAGGACGGCGATGGTTTGGCCCGCCGCGTCGAGGGCCCCTTCATGCGCGGCGGTGTCGATGCCGCGCGCCAGCCCGCTGATGATCCACCAGCCGGCCGTCGCGAGTTCGCGCGCGAAGCGCCGAGCCAGACCCGCCCCATAGGCGGTGCAATGCCGCGAGCCGATGATCGCGACCGCTCGCTCGCCCGGTAAGGCCGCGCCTTCCGCATACAAGACCAGTGGCGGATCCCAGAGCGGGGCGAAGGCCAGTGGCCAGCCGGGGTCGCCTTCCGTCACGATCCGGAACCCGAGTTCCTGGGAGCGGGTCAGTTCGCCCGCCCAGTCGAAGTCGCGCGCCGCGATGGTCGCGGCCAGTTTGGTGCCGATCCCTTTAACCCGGGCCAGTTCCGCCGGGCGCGCCCGGAGCGCGGCGGCCAGATCCCCATCATAAGCATCGCGCAAGCGGCGCACCGTGACCGGCCCCACGCCCGGTAGGGCGTTGAGCAGGAGACGTTGGGCGAGTGGGTCCGAAGGGATCGGAAACATCCCGCCAGCCTAGCGGTCCCCTTAGCCGAGCAACGCCGGGGATAACTCAGCAAGCAGGTCGGTGGTTCGCACGGCTTCCTCCCCGAGGGAGTTACCTAGGAGATCGGCGGCCCGTCCATGCCAAGTCACGGCGGTCACCACGGCGTCGAATGGCGTGAGCCCAAGCGTCGCGTGGCGAGCCAGGACCGAGGCGACGATACCCGCGAGCAGGTCACCGGAGCCGCCCCGGGCGAGCACGGGTCCACCCAAAGGAATGTGCACCACCCGCGTGCCGTCCGTGACACAAGTCAGCGGGCCTTTGAGCACGACGATGGCGCCGTGCTTCCGGGCATAAGCCCGGCCGGTCGCGGGAGTCATCGCGTGGCCGGACAGCCGCCGGAATTCCCCGGCATGCGGCAGGAGGACCAACGGCGCTGCCCGGCGGGCCGCGGCCACCACGCCTGGGCGCAGCGCATCGGCATCGAGGACCAGCGCTCCCGGGAACGCCTTGACCAGCCGGCGAAGCAAGCTCTCGGAAGTCGGCCCCATGCCCGACCCGGCCAGCAGCGCATCCTTATTCCTCAGCGTCGGCCCGAGTTTACGGAGCGAAGCCAGGGTGAGCGTCCCGTGGCGGTCGGTGGCCAGCCCGCGCCACATCGCCTCCGGGATCGCCGGAGCCGCCCGTGGCACGAGTGGGCGGGGCAAAGCGGTGGTGACCAAGCCTGCGCCTGAGCGCAACGCGGCCAACGTGTTCATCAACACGGCGCCGGGAAAGTCGTCGGACCCCCCGACGATGAGCAGGCGGCCTTGGTGGCGCTTGTCGGTCCGGGCGTCGCGGGGTCCGCGCAAGGACGCCAGCGCTTCCAGGGTCGCGCAAGTCTCGGCGGCGGGCGGGTACGGCAGCCCGAGGTCGATCACGCGGACTCGGCCGACGAAGCGCTGGGCGCGCGGCGCGAGCAAAGGACTTTTGAGGCACCCGAGCGAGAAGGTGTGGTCGGCGCGGAAAGCCGGACCAGTCGAGTCGTCGCCGAGGCCGCTGGGTAGGTCGACCGCCACGCGCAGGCCGCGCAACGCCTGGGTGGAGCGCAGGAAGCGCGCGAGCTCGGCGGGCAGTTTGCCGCGAAAGCCTTGGCCGAGGATGCCATCCAGGATCAAGCAGAACGAGCGCCGCGCGAGGCGCGGCAGGTCGCCGGCGGGCACGACCGTCATCCCCCGGCCGAAGCGTTTCCAGACCTTGGTCGGTTGGCCGGGCTTCGGCGCCCCCTGGGGGAAGACCACGCTGACTTCCGCCCCCGCGTCGACGAAGAAGCTCGCCGCCAGGATGGCATCCGCCCCGTTGTTGCCTTTGCCGGCCAGCACGAGCACGCGGCGGGCCGGTTGCCGGAGGACTCCGGCCGCCCGCACCGCGAGGTGAGCCGCCGCCAGCGTCATCAGTTCGCCGGACTTGCGGGCGTCGCCCGCGATCCAAGCGGCCTCGGCAGTCGCGGCTTCGGCGCAGGAAAGGACGGGAAGCCGAGCGGAAGGTTCCATCTCAACGGACCAGCACGGCGAACGCCTGGGCCAGCTCATCGGTGTGCGTGAGTGAGACGAGGATCCGGGAGGCGCCGCGCTTCGCCAGCAAGGCGCGCGCGCGGTCGTCGAGCTCGACCACGGGCTCGCCCTCCGGGCCGTGGAGGACGCCGACGCTCGTCAGCGACAGCTCCGCCCCGAAGCCAGTGCCGAACGCCTTGCTTACCGCTTCCTTCGCCGCGAAGCGCGCAGCGAGCGACGGTAGCGGGTCGGCCTTGGCCAAGCAGAGCGCCTGCTCGGCCGGCGTGAAGACCTTCGCGAGAAAATGCGCGCCATGGCGGGCGTAGGCCGAACGGATGCGGGCGACCTCCGTCAGGTCCACGCCGACCCCGATGACGTTGCCGCCCGCGAGCTTCATGCGCGGTTCCCCATCAGGCGCTTCATCTCGGCCACCGCCGCCCGCGCCCCGGTGAAGAGCGCCCGCGAGACGATGGCGTGGCCGATGTTGAGCTCGTGCAGGTGGGGTAGGGTGAGGATCGCCGGGAGATTGTCGTAGTTGATGCCGTGTCCGGCGTTCACCACGAGCCCGAGTCCGTGGGCTTGCACGCAGCCCGCGTGCAGTCGCGCGAGCTCGGCCGCGGCGGCGGGCCCGCTGGCGTTGGCGAACGCGCCCGTGTGGAGCTCGACGACCGGCGCCCCCGTGGCGTGGGCCGCGGCGATGGTCGGGGCGTCGGCGCCGATGAAGAGGGAGACTTCGCTGCCGACCTCGCGCAGGGCGGCGACGGTGGCGCGCACGCGGTCGGCCTGGCCGAGCACGTCCAGCCCGCCTTCCGTGGTGACCTCCTCGCGGGACTCCGGTACCAGGCAGATGGCGGCCGGGCGCAGGCGGCGGGCGAAGTCCGTCATCCATGGCATGCAGGCCATCTCGAGGTTGAGCCGGACGCCCGGCAACCGAGCGAGCGCGAGGACATCCTCTTCCTGGATGTGGCGGCGGTCTTCGCGGAGGTGGACGGTGATGCCGTCAGCGCCGGCGGCGAGCGCCTCGCGGGCGAAGGCGACCGGGTCGGGTTCGGCGTGGGGCCCGGCATGAACGCCGCGGTAGCGGGCTTGCCGCAACGTCGCGGCATGGTCGATATTGACCCCGAGCAGCAAGGGGCGGGTCATTGTTTCTTCAGCTTATCGAGTTCTTTCTGGATCTTCTCCTTGTCGTGCCCGAGCTTGCGGCCCAGCTCCGGCTCGTCGCACTTGCCGAAGTATGGCAGCATCACGTCGATTAGGGCCAGCACGGCCTTCATGCGGAAGACGTCGTTGCCGGTGTCCTCCATCTCGCGGACGTACACCCGGCGCATCTCCTCGAGGAAGAAGCGCTCGAGCTTCTTGTTGCCCTTCACGGCGGCGTAGAAGTTATCCAGCAGGCCGCGGAAGGTGGGCAGGTGCTCCTTGTTGTCCTCGAGCGCGTGGCGCAGGAAGAAGAAAAGGTTCTCCTGACCCTTCGGGGTCGGGTCCTTCACCAGCTGGCGGGCGGTGCGTTCGGCGGCGACCACGATTAGGTCGTAGCGGGTCTTGTCCATGGTGTTGCCTTGCAGGCGCTTCTTCTCGCGGAGGAAGACCTCGTAGGACTGCCGGCACTCCTTGAAGATCTGCTCGGGCGTCATCTTGGGGTCCGTCCAGACGTGCTTCTCGGCGTAGCCGTCGGCGATGGCCAGCATGTCCGGCCAGCGCTTGTCCTCGTCGGCGATGTTGAAGGCCACGCGCATGTCGCGGAGGAACTCGCGCCAGCGGGCGAAGGTGATTTTATCGCCCTGGTCCTCCAGGCAGGTCGCGGCTTCCTTCCACGTGTCGATGGAAAGCTCCGCGGCATGCGTCGCGAAGCGCAGGCAAGCGTAGCGCCCTTCCGGGTCGGTGTTCGCTTGGTACACCCGGGCCGCGAGCCGCAGGCGGAAGGCCTTCTCGTAGTGCGACTTCATCCGGCGCTTGGGGTCGCCGGTCAGCTGCACCTCGAACTCTCCGATGCTCTTGCCCGTCTGGGGGTCGCGCGTGTGGCCGTTGGCGTAGCCGTCGGAGTAGCGGCCGGTGCCGGGGAGGTTGCGGGGTTCGTTGAAGGGGTGGAAGCCGTTGCCCATGTTCCATTGATGGCTGGGCATCAGGAAGGCGAACCAGGCGTGGCCGCCGCGGTTGCCGTCGCCGCCGACGGAGGCGGCGGGGATGCCGTAGGCGCGCGCCGTGGTCGTGCCGAAGTGCGACTGGTCCATGCAGATACCGCCGACGTCGTAGATTTCCTCAAGGGTGCCGCGGGTGAAGCTTTCCGCGAGCGGCTTGTAGGCGGGCTTACCCGGCGGGGCCTTCGGTGGCCGGCTGCCCGTCACGAAGTCCATGCGGTAATTGATCATCGGGTAGGCTTCGCTCCAGTCGTTCTTCTGGTCCGCGGTCACCAACTTGAGCCGCTTCAGGTCGTTCTCCTTGAGGGCCCATTCCATCTCGGCCGTGGTCGACTCGGCGCTGACCACCCAGACGAGCTCATACGGGGCCAATTTCTTGAGGTCCGTCTCGAGGCGCTGGCGCTCGGCGTTGTCGCGGAAGTAGCGGTAGCGTTCGAGGGCGTCGACCGTGAAGCGCTCGTGTTTCGGGTCGCGGGCCCGGCTGAAGCTGAAGCGCTGGTCGAAAACCAGGGCGGTGGCGACCTGCAGGTTGACGTACTTGTCCTTGAGTTCCGTGGCGTCATCGTTGGCGAGCCGGGCCCACACGCGCAGGGCGTTGCCTAGGTTGTCCTCGGGCTTGAGGTTGGCCAGGAAGAGCTCCATGCGCTCGGCGTCGGCGAGCAGCGCGATCAGGAACGGTTGTACCTGCTCGTCCGTCATGAACTGTCGCAACGCCACCGGCGTCACCTGACGCACGAACTCGGCCTGCGTCATCCCGAGGGCGAAGTAACGGCTCTCCCAGAGTTCGTCGTAGCGGCGGGCCTCGTCGGTGGCCGAGGTGGCGGTCAGCGCCGGGTAGAGGCCGTAACGGAGGCGGTTGTAATGACTTTCCCACTTCCCATCGTAGACGCGGGCCTTGGCGTCGGCCAGCAAGGTCGCCAGGCACTTGGGGTCGCGGCGGGAGATGGAGTCGAAGGGGTAGGGGCGGGGGGCCAACGCCGGGAGCTCCTCCTTGACCGTCGGCGTCACGGCGACCGCGGGCCCGGTCGGCTTGATCGGCGGCTCGATGGCTGGTCCGGTGCCGGCCGTCGTGACTGGCACGGGTTCGGTCACGGCCACGGTCGGCTTTTGGCCGAAGAAGCTCGCCACATTATCGATGACGGACGGGGTGTCGTCTTGCGAGGCTAGCGTACGCGGGTGCAAGGTGCGGTCAAAGACGGCGTAGCCGAACCACGCGGCCGCCAGGAGCACGGGCAACAGGATGCCGATGAGGATGGCCTCCCCGTGCCTGCTTCCGGACTTGGGCTCCCTCGTGGGGAGCGGTTTGGGTTCGAGCGGTGCGCGCATGGCTGGGGTTGTTAAGTTAGGCCTTCGGCTCGCCGGGTCAAAAACAACATCCGCCTATCCCCGAAAAACCGCGGCGAAACGTCGCTTTGAGGCGACTCCGACTTATTTGGCGGCTTTCAACGCCGCTTTCAGCGCGTCTTCCTTCGCCTTCTCGCCTTCCTTGCGTAGCCGGAGGCCCTGTTGGCCCTGCCCGCATTTACGGAAATAGACGTAAAGCTCCTCGGTCATGTCAAAGAAGGCCAAGGCATCGAGTTCGACCTTACGCCGAAAGGCGCGCTCCGAATCCTCAAGGAAGCGCTGCTCCAGCTTTTCGTCGCCCTTCACCGTCGCGTAGTAGTCGGCTAGCACCCCGCGGAACTCGGTCATGTCGCCCGCGCATTCGGCGAGGGCCTCCCGATAGAGCGAGGAGATGGCGGTGGCGTTCGTCGCCCGATTCCGGGCGAGGATCCGGCCGGCCCGGCTGATACCTGCGAGGTAGAGGTCCCGCCGCGCCGGGAATTCGCGGAGCAATTTCTGGAGGTGCCCTTGGATGGTGCGGACGGCTTCACCTGCGGTGACGTGCCCGAGGATGAAGCGCGCCTCATACTCGTCGGCCAGGGCGCGCAGGTCGGCCGAATCATCGAAGGCGTGCCGGAGTTCTTGCAGGGTCGCACCCCAAGGGGCGGTGGTCGCTGAGTCATCCGTCGCGAGCGCCGCCAGCCTTTCGCGCCAGGCGACGATCGAACGTTCATCGGCTTGGCACGCCGCCGCGAGGCAGGCTTGTCGACGGGCCGGTTCGCCCAGCTGGCCCGCCAGCCTCGCCAGCAGCCGCAGGCGCGCGCACCGCTCGGCCTCGGGTCCCTGATGTTTCCGGTCGACCAAGGCCGTCAGCTCGAATTCGCGCACCGGCAACCGGGTCTGCGGGTCGGTCGCGGTTCCGCTTGCGGCGCCCTTTTCCGGCCGGCCGACGCCGGTGTCCCAGTGGCGCGCGTCGCGCCGGAATGAGAACCAGGTCGCGGGCTGGTTCGCCCCGACCTTCGGGCTCGCGAGGGTCGCGGCGGGGATGCCGAACGCCCGCGCGCTCTCCGTGGCGAAAGCCGTCGCGTCGCCCCCGAACTTGAAAGCGTACTCGAGCGAGCCCTCGTCGACCTCGTCGATCTTCGCCTGGGCCGACCGGGGGAGTTTCGCCGAGCTGTTTTTGCCCGAAGGCTTGTTCTTGGGCACGAGCAACCGGCCCAGCGTCCCGCCCGACTGGACGATGCCGAACGCCTTCGCCCAGTCCTCGACGGGCAGATGGCGGAGCTTCGTCTCCTGTTGCGCCCAATGCAGGTCGGGCTCGCCGACCTCGGCGCCGGCGACCCAGATCAGGGCGTCGACCGGCAGCTTCGTCACGTCGCTCTTCAGTTTCCCCTCCTCGCCCGCGGACCGGAAGAACGCGTAGCGGATCAGCGGGTCGATCGCGGTCTCGGGTTCGTTCGCGATGTTCAGCTCCCGGTCGAAGACCAAGGCGAACGCGACCTGCAGCCGCAGGTATTTCCCCCGGAGCGGTAAAGGGAAAGGGTCCGAGTTCCAGCAGGCCGCCCAGACCTTGAGGGCGGCCGGGACCTCGTCCTCGGGTTTCACCTGCGCGAGGAAGGTCTCCATCCAGTCGGCATGACGCAACAGTTCGTCGAGGAACGCGGTCAGGCCCTCGCCTTGCGCGAGCAGTCGGAGCGATTCCGGTCCGGTCCGGGTCGTGAAGCCCGCGGTCGAGCCGGACTGCGCGATCAGCATCGCCTGAGCGGCGCCGACGGCGAAGAGCGGGTCGCGCGCCAGCGCCTCGGGCGCCTTGCCCGCCGGGTCGGCCTTGATCGCCGCCAACGCGTCCTTCAGCCCGGGGCGAAGCCTCGCGAGGTGTTCCTCCCAGCGCCCGTCGAGCACGCGCGCGTGGGTGTCGGCCAGCAGGGTCGCTAGTTTCGCCGGATTGCGGCGCGCGGTCGGTCCGAAATCATAAGGCGTCAGGTCGAGCGGGGGCGGACCCGACGCGGCGGTGGCGGCGGCGGGGACGGCCTTGCGCGGCCCGGTGCCCCCGTCGACGCCCCCGATCGCGCCTTCGGCGGCCGGCGTTTCCCCGCGCGGGCGGAAGAAGTCGGCGAAGAAGCCGACTTCCTCCGGGTCGGTCGGTGTCGTCACGGTCTCGGCGGCGGATCGCGGAGCCTGCGCGGCGCCGGTGCGGGCGATGTCCGGGGCGGCGGGTTGGTCGCGCCCCGGGCGCGTCACCAGGAAGATCGCGATCGTCGCGAAGAGCCCGGCGCCGACCAGCGTCCACCGTCGGACGGGGGTCCGCGGTCGGTCGGGGGTTGGCGCGGGGTCCGGCATGGCCACGTCCCGAGCATGGCGCCCAGGTCGCTTAAGACAAAGGCTTAATGAGGCCCCGTTTCAGGGTGAGTGCCAGCGCGGGCGCGGTCGGGGAGCGGCGGTTGGCCGCCAGCGATTCCGGGTCGCCGGCGTGGACGAGTTCGCCGCCGGCGTTGCCGCCTTCGGGTCCGATCTCGAGGACCCAATCCGCTTCGGCGATGACATCGGGGTGGTGTTCGATCACGACCACCGTGTGCCCTTGGTCGACGAGGGCATGGAGCAGCTCGATCAGGCGACGGCAGTCGGACTGGTGCAGCCCGATGGTCGGTTCTTCCAGGATGTAGAGGTTGGGGCGGATCTCGCCTCGGGAGCGCTCGCGGAAGGTGGGCAGGCCCTGGGCGAGTTCGCTGACGAGCTTGAGGCGCTGGGCCTCGCCGCCGGATAGCGTCGGGCTGCTCTGGCCGAGCGTCAGGTACCCGAGGCCCGTCTTCACCATCAACCCGCAGAGGTCGCCCAGTTTAGCGTCGAAGGCAAGGAAGGCGGCGGCCTCCTCGAAGGTCATCGCCAAGAGGTCGGCGGCGGACTTGCCGTTCCAGCGGATCGCCTTGGCGGCGGGTCCGTAGCGCGTCCCGGCGCATTCCTCGCAGGGCACGTAGGTGTCGGGCAGGAAACTCATCTCCAATTTGATCCGCCCCGCGCCCGAGCAGGCCTCGCACCGCCCGCCGGAAGTGTTGAAGGAGAAGAAGCCCGCGCCATGGCCCCGGAACGCGGCCTCGGGCAGCGAGGCCAGCCGTTCGCGGATGAGGTCCCAGGCGCCCACATAAGTCGCGGGGGTGGAACGGGGCGTCTTGCCGATGGGTTCCTGGTCGACGACCACGAGCTGGCGGAAGCCCTTGAGGCCGGAGAGCGAGGCGAACGCCGGCTTACCGTGGTCCGAGACCACGGTAAGCGCGTCCTTGCCGGCGAGGCCATCCTTCTTCTTCGCGAGGGCCGCGCGGATCGCCGGCGCGAGGAGGTCGGTGACCAGCGTGGACTTGCCCGCGCCCGAGACGCCGCAGACGACGGTCAGGCGGCCGACCGGAAACTCGACATCGAAACCCTGGAGGTTGCGGAGCGAGGCTTTCTTCAAGCGGACCCATTCGGTGGGGGCGCATTTGCCCGCGAGCGGGCGGCGCATCCCGCGCAGGGGGTGGGGGATGGCGGATTTGAGGAAGCGGCCGGTCACCGAGTCGGGTCGTTTCTCCAACTCGGCGGCGGTGCCTTGGGCGACGATTTCTCCCCCGTGCACGCCTGCGCCGGGGCCCATGTCGATCACCAGGTCGGCGGCGCGTATGGTGTCCTCATCGTGTTCGACCACTAGGACCGTGTTGCCCCGGTCGCGCAGCCCGCGGAGCGAGTCGATGAGCCGGTCGTTGTCGCGCGGGTGCAGGCCGATGCTCGGCTCGTCGAGGACGTACAGCGCGCCCGAGAGCGTCGAGCCCAGTTGCGCCGCGAGGCGGATGCGCTGGGCTTCGCCGCCGGACAGGGTATCGGCGCCGCGATCCAGCGCGAGGTAGCCCAGGCCGACGGAATCCAGGAAGCGTAGGCGCGCGGCGATCTCAGGCAGCAGGGCGCCCACGATGGCTTTCTCGCGGGCGGCCAGTTTGAGCCCGGAAAGGAACGCCAACGACTCATCGGGCTGGAGGCGCAGCAGGCCAGGGAGCGAGAGCGTGCGGCCCTTGGGGCCGGCGAGTTTCACCGCGCGGCCGATCGGACCAAGCCGTTCACCCTGGCAGGTGGGGCAGACCTCGTCGCCGACCCGGTCCGCGATGGCGTTCTCGTTGATGGATTCCTCCTCGTCGGCGGAGAAGGTCGTGACTTCCAGCCCGTGCCCGCGGCAAGCGGGGCACCAGCCGCGCGGCGAGTTCCACGAGAGGTGCTTCGGGTCGACCTCGGGGAATGATTCGCCGGTGGCGGGGTCGCTCCGCGACGTCGAGAGGTAGGCGACCTGTCGGCCGTCGGGGCCGAGGAGCACGCACGCGTTCTTGCCGGCGGCAAGGGCCTGGCGCACGAGCGCGCGGAGGGCTTTCTCCCCCGACGCCTCGGTCTCGTCGGGCAGGCGGATCAGCCCGTCGGCGCGGAGCTCGCCGAAGACCGCGTCGACGTCGTGTTCGGAATAACGGTCGAGGCCCGCGAAGTTATCGACCTTGAGCAGCTTACCGTCGCAGCGGAGGAGCCGGAGGCCCTTGGTCTCGGCCCATTCGGCCAGCGGGCGGTGGTGGCCCTTACGGGCGCGCACGAGCGGGGCGGCGAGGAGCAACGAGCCTTTCTTTAGCGACTTCGCCTGCTTGGCGACGAGGCGGACGACCGCGTCCTCGGTCATCTCCTCGAGCGGTTCGCCGCTCGTCGGGCTGTGCAGCACGCCGGCCCGGGCGAAGAGCACGCGGAGGTACTGGGCGACTTCGGTGACCGTCGCGACGGTGGATTTGGCGGAGCCGCGCGTCACGCGTTGCTCGATTGCGACCGTCGGGGGTAGGCCCGTGAGCGAATCGATGTCGGGCTTGGGGAGTTGCTCGACGAACTGGCGCGCGTAGGCCGAGACGCACTCGAGGAAGCGGCGCTGGCCTTCGGCGAAAAGGATGTCGAACGCCAAGGACGATTTGCCCGACCCCGAGACGCCGGTCATCACCGTGAGCGAGCCGTGGGGGATCTCCAGGGAGACGTCCTTGAGGTTATGTTCGCGCGCGCCGCGGAGGGAAATGGCGGTCGGGCGGGGTTTGCCGGCGGCGGCCGAGACCGGGGCGAAGGCGTCGTCGCCTTGGGCGAGGAAGTGACCGGTGACCGTGCCGACTTGGGCGACCTCCGCGGGCGTGCCTTCGGCGACGAGGCGGCCACCCGCCGGTCCGGCTTCGGGGCCCAACTCCAGCAACCAGTCACAGGCTTTCAGGACGTCGAGGTGATGTTCCACCACGATCAACGAGTGGCCGGCTTCCGTGAGGCGATGCAGCAGGCCGATCAGGCGCGACACGTCTTCGCGGTGTAGGCCCGTCGTCGGCTCGTCGAGCAAGAGCAGCGCGCCGGGCTTGCGCGCGTCGATCTTGGCTAGGTAACGGACCAGTTTGAGCCGCTGGGCTTCGCCACCGGAAAGCGTCGTCAGCGGCTGACCCATCGAAAGGTAGCCGAGCCCGACTTCCTCGAGGCAGGCGAGCTGGGTGGAGGCGGGCGTGCGTTCGCCGAGGAACTGGCGGGCCTCGGTGACGGACATCGCGAGCAGGTCGCCCACGGATTTGCCGTCATAATGGAAACTCAGCACCTCATCCCGGAAACGCTTGCCGTTGCAGGACGGGCAGGGGAGCGCGACGTCGGAGACAAACTGCATCTCGACCGTCTCCCAGCCTGCGCCGCCGCAGCGTTCGCAGCGGCCTTCGCCGGCGTTGAAGGAGAAGTGCGAGGGGGTGAGGCCGGCGGCCTTCGCCTCGGGCGAGTTGCCGAGCAGCGTGCGGATCGCGTCCCAGGCCCCGACGTAGAGCGCGGGGTTGGAGCGCGGCGTGCGGGTCGCGGGCGATTGGTCGACGAGCGCGACCTCGGCGGGCTCCTTGTCGAACTTGACCCATTTCAACTCCCGGGCTTCGTCGCCCGACTCCGGGTCACGGCGGCCGATGACCTGGTGGAGCAGGGTCGATTTGCCGGAGCCCGAGACGCCGCAGAGTCCGACCAGGCGGCCGAGCGGGATCGAGCAGGCGAAGTCGTCGAGGTTGTTGACCGTCGCACCGGTGACGCGCAAACGCGGCGTGGTGTCGCCGATCGGGCGCGGGGCGCGCGTCGCCGGCACCCGGCGACCGGAGAGCCAGTTCCCCGTCGCGGAATCTTTGACCTTCAGGATTCCCTTCGGGACGCCTTGGTAGAGGAGGTGACCACCCTCGGCGCCGGGGCGCGGCCCGATCTCGATGAGCCAATCGGCCGCGCGCATCACGGATTCGTCGTGTTCGACGACCACCACCGTGTTGCCCTGTTCGACGAGGCTGCGGATGATACCCACCATGCGCGAGAGGTCGCGGGCGTGCATGCCCACGCTCGGCTCGTCGAGGACGAACACGGTGTCCGCCAAGCAGGCGCCGAGACAGGAGGTCAGGTTGACCCGTTGGACTTCGCCGCCGGAGAGCGTGCGCGAGAGCCGGTCGAGGGCGAGGTAGCCGAGGCCGACCGCCTCGAGGTAACCGAGCCGGGCGAGGATGGCCTCGAGGGCGTGGTCCGCCGGGTGGCGCGAGTCCTTGGGTGCGAGCGGCGCCAGCAAGGTGCGCAGAGCCGTGACGGGCTGCGCGTAGAGTTCGGGTAACGTCCGGCCTTCCCAGCGCCAGCAAAGCGATTCTTCGCGGAAGCGACGACCGTGGCACGTCGGGCATTCCTCGTAGGCGCGCCACCGCGAGAGGAACACGCGGACGTGCATCTTGTAGGTGCTCGACTCGAGCCAGCGGAAGAAGCCGCGGACACCGTACCACTTGGTCTCCCACTCGCCGCTGACGTAGGTGGGGTCGCCATCCTCGATCAAGCGGCGCTGCGCGGCGGTCAGTTTCCGCCACGGGACGTCCATCGGGATGCCCGCCTTGCGGCACGCTTTGGCCAGGTCGCGCTGGCTCTCGCCGTAGACCGTGCCTTGGAATGGGGCGATCGCCCCCTCGGCCAAAGTCAGGCTCGGGTCGGGGATGATTTTTTTCCAGTCCAACCCGATGACGCGGCCGAAACCGCGACAGGCGGGGCAGGCGCCGACGGGCGAGTTGAAGGAAAACAGGGCGGCCGAGGCGGGTCGGAACTTACGCCCATCCACCGGAGATTCGAGCAGCTCGCTGTAGCGCGCGATCTCCGCCCCCTGCTCATCGAGCAGGCGGAGTCGGCCGCCGCCGAGGCGGAACGCCGCGAGCGCCGCTTCATGGAAGCGAGCCGCTTCGCCTGCGGCGATGGTGATGCGGTCCTGCACCACGAGTAGTTCGGGGGCGTCGGCGGGGATGGGCTCCTCGCCCAGCCGGAGCCGTCGACCGGCCGCGTAGCCGCGATTGAAGCCGGCCTTGACGAATTCGTCCGCGACCGTCGGCCACGTCAGGCTCGTCGGCTTGGCGACCGCGAAGGCGAGCGTCACGGCGCGTCCGGTCTGGCGGGCGAGGCAATCCTCCCAGGCGGCCGCCGGGCCGCGCGGGAGCAAGGGATGGCCTGACGCCGGGTCGATTAGCTGGGCCCGATGGGCGAACCACACCTTGAACCAATCACACAACTCGGTCATCGTGCCTACCGTCGAGCGCGAGGTGCGGACCGCGTTGCCTTGCTTGATCGCGACGGAGGGCCGGACGTTCTCGGCCGAATCAAGGGCGGGCGACGGCAGCAGTTCGAGGAACTGGCGGACATACGGGCTGAAGGTCTCGACGTAGCGGCGCTGACCTTCGGCGTGCAGGGTGTCGAAGACCAAGGACGACTTGCCCGCCCCGCTGAGCCCGGTGACCACGACCAACTGGCCCACGGGGATGTCCACGTCGAAGCCCTTCAGGTTGTTTTGGCGGACTCCGCGGAGTCGGATGGCGTCGGGACGGGAGGCGGACATCGGACCCTCCATCGGACACGAATCCGCCCGCTTGGCAAACCTGCTAACCAACTCGGCAGCGAATCACTCCGTCCGGGGTGCCGACGGCCTGAACTTTGATATCATGCGGCTCGTCCGGGAGTTGCGGGACCAGTTGGAAAGCGTGGGCGTGCCCGAGGAGGAAGGCGGAGCGGGGCGGTTGGGCTAGCAGGCGGTCGTAGAACCCGCCGCCGAACCCGAGCCGGCGGCCCTCGCCGTCGAAGCCCAGGCCGGGCACGAGGACCAAGTCGACGTCGGCCAGCGTCGCGACGGGCGCGGTCGGCTTGGGTTCGCGGATGCCGAGGCGCGAGGGTTGGAGCGAGGCGAGGTCGGTGACCGCATGCAGGACCAGCGTCGTCTTGTTCGTCACGCGGGGGAGGCGCAGGCGCTTACCTTCGAGCAGGGCGAGCATCAGCAGCGCATCGGTCGGCGGTTCGCCGCCGAAGGAAGCGTAGAGGCAGACCGTCCGGGCCTGCTTCCATTCCGGCAGCTGCGTGATCAGGCGGGCGGCGGCGTCGCCCGCGGCTTGCAAGTCCCCGGGCGTCAGTTTCGCGCGGCTGGCCTTGAGTTCCGCGCGCAGGCGGTCCTTGTCGGCGCGCGCATCCATGGCTTTAGAAAAGCCGGTTCAAGGTCAGAGTCAACAGGACCAGCGGCAGGTACAGGATCGACGCCAAGAAGAGAGGTTTGGCGACGGCTTGGCGTCGTTGCGGTACGGCGAAATCGAGGCACAATTTAAAGAACCAGATGCCCGCGGCGAGCGAGACCCAGAGGAACGGGCTGGCCCACCCCTGGAGCGACCCGCGGGCGGCCACCGGGTCGAAGAAGGTCATCGCGAGTTGCCCGGCGACGAAGAGCATGGTGGTGATGAACGCCATCGCCCAGAGCGAAGCGGTCCGGCCCGACGGGTCCGTCACGGTAGCGACCTTGAAGCCGCCGCGGGCGTAGTCCTCGCGGCACATCACGGCGAGCGCCATGAAGTGCGGGATTTGCCAGCAGAAGAGTAGGGCGAACAGCAGCCAGCCCATGGCGTCGATGTCGCCGTTGGGTCGGCCTTGGCCAAGCTTCGCCGCCGTGCCGATGATCGGCGGGATGGCGCCAGGGAGCGAGCCGACGAGGGTGCACCAGGAAGTCAGGGATTTGAGCGGCGTGTAGAGCAGCAGGTAGCTGACGATGGTCGCGAGCGTCAGAAAGCCGGCGAGCGCGTTGGCTCCCAGCCAGACCAGCGTCAC
The DNA here is from genome assembly GCA_014193315.1 of Verrucomicrobiota bacterium. GTDB lineage: Bacteria > Verrucomicrobiota > Verrucomicrobiia > Opitutales > UBA953 > UBA953. Next base: position 18,145 of record BJHS01000002.1, on the reverse strand, counting down.
GCCGGTCGCGGCGAGCGTGCCGCCGAAGAGCAGGACGGCCCCGGGGTGAATCAGTTTCGCCGGGATCGGGCGGTGCCGGGTACGTTCCATGCGCGCGTCGGCCTCGCTTTCCCACCACATGTTCAAGGCGCCGCAACCGCCGGCGGCGAGCGCCGTGCCGACGGTCAGCGAGACGAGGACCTTGGCATCCGTTGGGCCTTCAGGCTGGCTGCAGAAGTAACCGGCGAGGGCCGACAGCACGGAAAGAAACGACAACCTGGGCTTGGTCAGCTCCAGGTAGGCGGCGGGAATGGATCCGGCGCGTGCGTGCATGCAGTGGTGGTGGCGGTTTTCGCCGAAAGGTTAAAGGTTAAAGCGACCCGGTGCCTGGAAAGGCCGGTCAAAGGCTGGCCAAGGCGCCTTCGCGACGGTGGGCGCGGAGCGTACCCACGACGATCAGCGAGAACAAGGCGGCGCCGCTGACGAGGTGGATCGTGCGAGCATGCGGGTTCTGCGGGAGCTGGATCGCGAGGATGCCTAGGGTGAGTTGGAGGGCGAGCAGGGCGAGGATCGCGCCGCCCGTGCGCCAGCCTTGGCGGAGCAAGGCGACCGCGAAGGCGATCACCACCAGGGCGGCGGCCACGGCGCCGGACCGGTGCAGGAAGTTAAACCACCAGAGCGTGCCTTCGCCTTGCGTGGGCACGAACCAGTCCACCGGCGAACCGCCGCTCACCCAGGTCGTGACGCGGTTCTGGCGCATGAGCGCCCCGGCGAGGATCACGCCGAGCACCGCGCCCGTGGACCAGCGACCGAGCCGGCGCGTGCTCGCCCCGGCGCTGGCCGGCGTCGAGATCCAGCCCGCGGTGTGGCTGAGCGCGACCGACGCGAGCAGCGCGATGGTGAGTTGGGCGTTGACCGCATGGGCGACCGCGAAGGCGACCGCCTGGAAGTTGCCTTCGCCGCCGACGTTCAGTTTGTCGAGCAGGACGCGAAGCCCGCCGAGCGCCCCCTGCAGCAAGATGAGACCAAGGAGCCCATAGGTCGCGCGGCGGATGAGCTTCCTCGGCTCGAGCCGGGCGTGCGCGACCACCAAGGCGATGATGAGCAGGCCGAGTCCGGTCGCCGCGAGGCGGTGGGAGTGCTCCGCGAACTTGTCGATTTCGGTGAGCCAGCCCGGGGGGTTGATCGAGCCGTTGGACAGGGGCCAATCGAGGAAGGCCATCCCGGCGTGGATGCTGGTGGTGAAGCCCCCGGCCTGGAGGACGAGGATCGCCCAGAGGAGCGCCGCGAGGCACAGGCCGAACAGGCGTCGGTCAGGCGGTCGGGCTTCGGTCATGAGGACATCAGACGGCCCCAGGCCAAGGGCGTAAACCCGTTTCTCCCCGGCCCGCTTTCTTAAAAGGAGGGGCGATGAGGCCTATCAGCGGGCCGCCGCCCGCCCGAAGGCCCGGATCTTGCCAACAAGGTTGGAGAGGCCGTTGCGCCGGTTGGGCGAAAGGTGCTGCGTAATGCCGACCGCACCGAGGAAATCGGCGTCGGTGGCGGCGACCTCGCTCGGCCCGGCACCGTCGTAGAATTCGCAGACGAGCGCGGCCACCCCCTTGGTAATGAGCGAATCTGCGTCGCAGCGGAAATGGCAGGCCCCCGCTTCTAAGGAAGGCACCAGCCAGAGGTTGGACGTGCATCCCTCGATGAGGAACGCCTCCAGCTTTAGTTCGGCCGGCAGGCTGGGGGCTGATTTGGCCCGGTCGATGACGTATTGGAAGCGCTCGTGGTGATCACCGAAAGGTTCGAGCTCGGCGATTAAGGCGGCGCGGCGCGCGGCGAGGTCCATCGGCGATCAACGGCCCTCGAGGGCGGCCAGGTCAAGACCCGGGCGGATCAGGGGCTGGAGGGCGGTCACGAGCTGACGGGACTTTTCGGGCGGTAACTTCGCTTCGGTCTGCAACCAAGAGAGGGCTTCCTGCCAGACCAGCGGGGAGGACCGCCGCAAGGTCAGGAGGTATTCCAGTTCATCCACCATCGACTTACGCGTGCCGTAGGCCTCCGTCACGCCGGCCAGGAGACGAGCCCGGACATAATCCGCGCGCAGCTGGGAATGCGTCGGGTGGGCCTTGACGCCAGCTTCCAGGATGCGGACCGCCGCTTCCGCGGCGCGCACGTTGCGCAAGTGTCGGCCGACCGAGCGGTAGGCTTCCGGGCCGAGGTCCTTGGCTTTGAGGAACTCCGCCAGGTAGCGGTCGCCGATGTCGCGCTCACGCTTGGCGGTGGCTTCATCGGGCTTGTTGCGGGCGTAGTGGGCGATGCCGAGGATGGCCTGCACGAGGGGGCGATTGGAGTGGAAGAAGGCGGGATCGGCGGCGGACACTTGCTGGTGCTGGGCGATCACCTGGTCGGGCTGGCCTGCGTTGAGCAAAGCCTCGAGGTGGAGGGCGGCGAAGGTCGCGCTTTCGAAACCACGGGAGGCCGCCACGCTCGAGAGCGCGGCGGTCAGGCCTTCGTAGCCCTTTTCGGCGGCGAAATTCGCCAAAGCGATCATGGCCGAGGAGTTGGTGGCAAAGCGGTCGATGACTAGACGTAGCTCCTTCTCGTACTCATCCTTGAGCCCGAGTTTATCCAGCAACTGCAGGCGCTGGATGTGCGGGAAGGGTGCCTTGGGGTCGAGCGAGACACGGTCGTCGTTGACCGAAAGGGCCATGCGCGTCTGGCCAAGGAGAACATGGAAGCGAGCCTGCTGGGAGAGGATGGCGTCCCGGGGGGTGGCTTCCTTGATTGCCGCACCCTTGGTCTCAAGCAAGCTCAGCCCTTCTTGGGTTTTGCCCCCATCAAAGAGGGCCTTAGATTTAAGCAGAAGCCCGTTAGGGAAGTTGTCTAAGTTATTGACTGAGACAGTTTTGACGCAGTCTTGGTACTTCCCTGACCAGTATTGCGAGGTTGCTGTGGCTAGGGCGATGGCTTCCCGGGTTGCGGTCGGAAGATCTTTCCCCACGCGCAGCAACTTCAGGCCTTGGTCGATGACCTCGGAGTCCCGTTCCCTTGATTGGAGTAATTGGAAGTAGCGCTCCAGATAATCTCGGCCGAGCTTGTCGTTCACATCGAGAAACTCCATCCCGTGCTTCAGGGTCTGGATGGCGTCATCCGTACGGCCCATTTTGCTGTGTAAGAAGTTGGCATAAAACAACTTAGCCTTAGAATTAGCCGGATTACAGCGTACCGCGATTTCGGCCAGCCGAAGGGTCTCGGTGGCCATGTCGGCCGCCTGGGCTTCCATCGCCCGATTGAGGAAAAAGTCCGCAAGTTTGGACAGGTGTTCCTGCCGGATTTGGAGGGCTTTGTCCGGTTGATCTTCGATTTTAGCCAGGGCCAACTGGACGAACTGACGGAGGAGCGGGTCCTTGACTAGTTCGGCCTGAACATAGGTTTTACGGGCGTAACTAGCGACCATTTCAGGAGTTTTCCCGAGGGGAAGGCCCGATAGGAGGATGATTTCGGCGTCCGTGTCGTTGACTTTGGCCCTCGGGGCCGGCTTGACGGCCGGGGTAGGGCTGGGGGTGAGCGGCTCGGCCGCGCTGCTTAGACAAGGGATACCTAGGGCCATGGCTAGCAGCAGGTGCAGACGGGACATAGGTTGCGGACTTTGCCGCTTGGGCTGAAAATGTCCCGCATAAAAGAAGGGGAGGGCCCCCCGCGCCGGACCCAGTAAAGAAACCTTAAAACCAAAGCACTTTCCGCTTGCATGGGGGGCTTCGACCCCTATGCCCAAACCCTCTTTTCCCTATTTACCGAGGTCCATGCCTACCATCAACCAGCTCGTCCGCAAACCGCGGGTCCAACCCAAAGCCAAGTCCAAGTCGCCGGCTTTGAATAACTCTCCCTTCCGCCGCGGCGTCTGCGTCCAGGTGATGATCCGCACGCCGAAGAAGCCGAACTCGGCCCAGCGGAAGTGCGCCAAGGTGCGCCTGACCAACGGCCAGGAAGTCATCACCTACATCCCCGACGAAGGCCACAAGCTCCAGGAGCACTCCGTCGTCCTCGTCCGCGGTGGCCGCGTGAAGGATCTCCCGGGCGTCCGTTACCACATCGTCCGCGGCCCCCTCGACTGCTCCGGCGTCGAGAAGCGCCGTCGCTCCCGCTCCAAGTACGGCGTCAAGCGCCCGAAGGAGAAGAAGGCCTAAACCGTTTGCGTACCCAAATCACTTAGACCATGTCTCGTCGTCGCAAAGCCGCCAAGCGCGCCCACCTCCCGGATGCCCGTTACGGCAGCCCCCTTGTCAGCCAGCTCATCAACGTCGTGATGAAGTCCGGCAAGAAGTCCATCGCCCAAGGCATCGTCTACGGTGCGATTGAGAAGGTCAGCGAGAAGCTGATGAAGGGCAACCCCGTCGAGCTGCTGCTCGGGGCCCTCGAAAACTGCCGCCCGAAGCTGGAGGTCAAGAGCCGCCGCGTCGGTGGCGCCACCTACCAAGTCCCAGTCGAAGTCAGTCATGAACGCCAGAACAGCATCGCGCTGCGCTGGGTCGTCGCCGCCGCCGCCGGCCGCAAGGGCACCACGATGTCCGAGGCGCTCGCCGCCGAAGTCGTCGACGCCTACAACAACACGGGCAACGTCGTGAAGAAGCGCGAAGAGACGCACAAGATGGCGCAGGCCAACCGTGCCTTCGCTCACCTCAAGTGGTAATTCGTCACCGTTCTTTCCCCGCCTGATTTCCGGTCCCGACCATGGCCAAGCTTTCCGATCTCAACTCCCCGTCCCGCGCGTTCCCTCTCGAGCACACGCGCAACATCGGTATCGCCGCGCACATCGATGCCGGCAAGACGACCACCACTGAGCGCATCCTCTTCTACACCGGCGTGGTGCATAAGATGGGCGAGGTGCATGACGGCACCGCCACCACCGACTGGATGGAGCAGGAGCGCGAGCGTGGTATCACCATCACCGCCGCCGCGATCTCCGCGGGCTGGAAGACGAAGGAAGGCTATTTCGCGGACATCGATCACCGCATCAACATCATCGACACCCCCGGTCACGTGGACTTCACGGCCGAGGTGGAGCGCTCGCTCCGCGTCCTGGACGGCGCCGTCGCCGTTTTCTGCGCCGTCGCCGGCGTGCAGCCCCAGTCCGAGACGGTCTGGCGCCAGATGAACAAGTACGGCGTCCCGCGCGTCGCCTTCGTCAACAAGATGGACCGCACGGGTGCCGATTACTTCGGCGCCGTCGACGACATCCGCACCAAGCTGAAGGGCAACGCCCACCCGCTCTTCATCCCGATCGGCCAAGGGGAAGAGTTCAAGGGTATGATCGACCTGATCAAGAACATCGCCTACCTCTACGACGAGACCGACCCGAAGGGGATGAAGTTCGATACGATCGAGATTCCCGAAGGCCAGAAGAAGGAAGCCGCCGAGTGGCGCACCAAGCTCATCGAAGGACTCGCCGACTTCGACGACGTGCTCGCTGCCAAGTACCTAGACGGCCAGGAAGTGACCATCGACGAGATGCGCACCGGCATCCGCAAGGCCACCCTCTCCCTCAATTTCATCGGCGTCATCCCCGGTTCCGCTTTCAAGAACAAGGGTGTCCAGATGCTCCTCGACTGCGTCGTCGACTTCCTCCCTTCCCCCGTCGACATGCGCCCGCAGAAGGCGTTCGTCGACGACGGCGACACGGAGATCGCGATTGGTCCGGACGACAAGGCCAAGGTCATCGGCCTGTGCTTCAAACTTTGGTCCGACCCGCACGTCGGTCAGCTCGTCTTCTACCGCGTCTACCGCGGCCAGCTGAAGAAGGGCGAAGCCCTCTACAACCCGCGCACCCGCAAGAACGAGCGCATCTCGCGCATCGTGCTCCTGCGGGCGATGGACCGCGAAGAAATCGACGTCGCCTACTCCGGTGACATTTGCGCGATCATCGGCCCGAAGGATATCGCCACCGGCGACACCCTCACCGCCGAGGACGACCTGATCCTCGAGAAGACCACCTTCGCCGAGCCGGTCATCTCGATGTCCATCGAGCCCAACTCCAAGGGCGACCAAGAGCGTCTCTCCATCGGCCTGCAGCGCCTGGCCCAGGAAGACCCGACTTTCCGCGTGACCTCCAACCCGGAGACCGGGCAGACCCTCATCTCCGGCATGGGCGAGCTCCACCTCGAAATCATCGTCGACCGCCTCAAGCGCGAATTCAAGGTCGAGGCCAAGTCCGGCAAGCCCCAGATTTCCTACCGCGAAACGATCAACCTCGCCTCCGAAGGCGTCGGCAAGTTCATCCGCCAGTCCGGTGGGCGCGGTCAGTACGGCCACGTTGAAATCAAGTTGGAGCCCAACCCCGTCGTCGGTCGCGACCCTGAGTACAAGGCGGAGCAAGTCATCAACGAGATCGTTGGCGGCGTCATCCCCAAGGAATTCATCAAGCCCGCCACGGAAGGCATCCTCGAGGCCGCGAACAACGGCACCGTTGCTGGCTACCCGGTCATCAACTTCACGGCCCGCATCGTTTTCGGTTCCTTCCACGAAGTGGACTCGAATGAAATGGCCTTCAAGATGGCCGGCATCTTCGCCTTCAAGGAAGCGATGAAGGAAGCCAAGCCGATCCTCCTCGAGCCGATCATGAAGGTCGAGGTCGTCACCCCGGAAGAATACCAGGGCGACATCATGGGCGACTTGAACCGCCGCCGTGGCCAAATCCAGGGCATGGAAACCAAGGGCGGCCTTTGCAATATCGACGCCCGCGTCCCGCTGGCGGAGATGTTCGGCTACTCGACCGACGTCCGCTCCCTGTCCAAGGGTCGTGCTTCCTACTCCATGGAGCCCGGCACCTACGAGCCGGTCCCGGCCCAGATCCTCAAGCAGGTCGTCGAGACGTCCTCGCGCGCCCCGGCCCGCACCTAACCCTTACCCCACCCGAGAAACTTACCGATGGCCCGCACCAAAATCCGCATCAAGCTCAAAGGTTTCGACTACCGCATGGTCGACCAGTCCGCGACCGAGATCGTCGACACCGCCAAGCGCACCGGCGCCCTCGTCACCGGCCCCGTTCCGCTCCCGACCTCGATCGAGCGCCTCACGGTCAACCGCTCCCCGCACGTCGATAAGAAGTCCATGGACCAGTTCGAGATCCGCACGCATAAGCGCCTGATCGAGATCATGGACCCCAATCCCCAGACCGTTGACGAGCTGAAGAAGCTGAATCTACCTTCTGGGGTTGACATTAACATCACCGTCTAACTCCTCAACCCTTCCACCTTAACCCTCAACCCAACGCAGGCTGCGCCAGCGCCCCTCTTCAGGACCAAGACTTCCGCAAGGAAATCCCAAGCCTAATGCAGGTCAGCAATGACCAAACGGCCCTCACCGGCCACCTGCCTCTTAGAAAAATGAAACACCAGCTACTCGGTAAAAAAATCGGAATGACCCAGGTCTACGACGCGGAGAACAACCTCGTCCCTGTCACGGTCGTCCAAGCGGGACCCTGCCCCGTCACGCAGGTCAAGACCAAGGCCACGGACGGCTACAACGCCGTCCAGATCGCCTTCGGCACCCAGAAGGAGAGTCGCCTCTCCGCGGGTGAGGTCGGCCACCTCCGCAAGGCGGGTGTCGCCCCCCATCGCCACCTTCACGAAATCCGCCTCGCCGACGACGCCAAGGGCGACGCCGCCAAGGTCGGCGACGTCATCACCGTCGAGAAGTTCACCGCCGGCCAGATGGTCGACGTCATCGGCACCGTCAAGGGCCGCGGCTTCCAGGGCGTCGTGAAGCGCTACAACATGGACGGCCAGCCGGACTCCCACGGTCACATGATGCACCGCCGAATCGGCTCGATTGGCATGCGCCAGACCCCCGGTCACGTCTTCAAGGGTAAGCGTATGCCCGGCCACATGGGCCAAGTTCAGCGTACCGTCCAGAACCTGCGCGTTGTGCAGGTCCTCGCTGAGAAAAACCTTCTCCTCATCAAGGGCAGCTTCCCCGGTGCCAACGGCGAGGTCGTCCTCGTCCGCCCCGCCAAGAAGGCCAAGTAACCCTCCCGCCCACTCGTTGTCATGAAGCTCAAAGTTTATAAGTCCGACGGTACCTCCTTCGCCGAGAAGGAGTTCGACATCCCCACCTTCGAAGGTGACAAGGGCGTCGCGTTGCTCAAGCAGGTCATCGTCTCCTACCAGGCCAACAAGCGCCAGGGCACTTCCAAGACCAAGGATTACGGCGAAGTCGCCGGTTCCGGTAAGAAGATCCTGCCGCAGAAGGGTTCCGGCGGTTCCCGCCACGGCGACAAGCGCGCCCCCCAGATGTTCAAGGGTGGCGTCGTCTTCGGTCCTCGCCCGCGCGACTGGTCCAAGACCATCACCACGCAGGCCAAGAAAATCGCCCTTCAGCGCGCCCTCTTCGAACTCGCCAAGGATGGCGGTCTCTCGGTCATCGAGAAGTTCGAGGTAGCCAAGCCGAAGACCAAGCTCTTCGCCAAGGTCCTCACCTCCGTCTCCCCCGAGGGCAAGCGCCTGCTCGTCGTCGACAGCACCTGGTCCGAGCCGGTGATCCGCGCCAGCCGCAACCTAGAACGCGCCATCTTCTCCAATTCCTCCAACCTAAACGCCCTAGACCTCGTGCGTACGCCCCGCGTCCTAATCAGCGAAGCTGGCCTGCAGAAGGTCCTTGAGCGCACCAAGAACTAAGGATTACTCCAATGAAGCCCGCTTCCGAAATCATCAGCCGCCCGATCCTCACGGAAAAGGCCTCCGGCTTGGCCGAAACCAATAAGTACGTGTTCGAGATCCTGCCCGGCGCCGACCGCGCTCAGGTCAAGACCGCCATCGAGGCCGCCTTCAAGGTCACGGTCCAGAAGGTCAACATCCTCATCCGCAAGGGCAAGGTCCGTCGCAGCCGTCTCGGTGGCGGCGCCATCTACACGGAGAGCGTCTCGCGCCGCGCGATCGTCACCCTGAAGAAGGGCGACGTCATCTCCCTCGCCTAATTCCTGGAGCCAGCCGCATCCCCATGCCTCTCATCACTTCTCGTCCAATCACCCCCGGTCAGCGCTTCCTAGTGCGCGTCAAGACCGAGGGCCTGCACCGCGGTCGCTCCGAGCCCTCGCTCACGGAGAGCAACCACCGCGCCATGGGCCGTAATTGCTACGGCCGCATTACCTCCCGCCGTCGGGGCGGAGGTCATAAGAAGCTCTACCGCAAGGTCGACTTCCGCCGCGACCGCATCGACGAAGTCGCGACCGTCCTCCGCATGGAGTACGACCCGAACCGCACCTCGCACCTCGCCCTAATCGAATACGCCGACAAGTCCCATGCGTACATCCTCGCTCCGGACGGCCTCAAGGTCGGCGACAAGGTCGTCAGCACCAACACGGCGCAGGAACAGCTCACGCCCGGCCTTTCCTTGCCGCTGCGCCTGATCCCTCCGGCTACTTTCATCCACTGCATCGAGATCGAACCCGGCAAGGGTGGTCAGCTCGCCCGCTCCGCGGGTGGCTTCGCCCAGCTTCTGGGCCTTGAAGGTGACCGCGTCATCCTGCGCATGCCCTCGGGCGAACAGCGCTACCTGAACGCCAACGGTCGCGCCACCGTCGGGATCGTCGGCAACGTCGATCACCACAATGCCAGCCTCGGTAAGGCCGGTCGTAACCGCTGGAAGGGCCGTCGCCCTCGTCAGCGTGGTATGTCCATGAACCCAGTTGACCACCCGAACGGTGGTGGCGGCGGTAAGAAAAAGGGTGGTGGCGGTCGCCAGCACCTCAAGTCCCCCTGGGGTCAGCTCGCGAAGGGTTTCCCGACGCGCACCAAGGCCAAGGCCTCCAACAACCAAATCATCGTCCGCCGCAACGGCCGGAAGGTGAAGCAGGTCTAACCCCCCGCACTGAACTTCCACCATGGCACGCTCTCGCAAAAAGGGATTCTTCGTCGACCCGGACTTGGTCGATAAAATCCTCGTGGCCCAGAAGGCCAACAGCCGCAAGCCGATCAAGACCTGGTCGCGCCGCTCGACGGTCACCCCGGACTTCATCGGCCTCAACCTCGAAGTCCACAATGGCAAGGCCTTCGTCGCCGTCTATGTGACGGAGAATATGGTCGGCCATAAGCTCGGTGAATTCGCGCCGACGCGCACGTTCCGCCAGCACACCCAGCCTTCTCGCAAGGAAGCCCAATAACCCTCCTCGTGCGCGCCGCCCTCACCATACTCATCCTGCCCGTTGCCGCCTTCGCAGCCGGTGCGGTCGTGCTTGGCTCGGCGGAAGCGGACGGCAAGGGCTCGGTTGTCCAGGTCCTCGTGGGCCGCGACGCCGACCTGGTGGTGGTGACCGGCGGGCATGATCGAGGCTTCCGTCCCGGCGCAGTCTGCACGGTCAGTCGCGATGGCCAGCCTTTCGGCACCGTCGTCATCGCCGAGTCGGTTCGCTCCCGCTCGGTCGCTCTCATCCTTTCGCTCGACCCTCTCGCCGCCTCGTCCTCGCCCCGCATCCAGCCCGGCGACGTCGTCTCGACCCGCGCCAATCCCCGCATCTAACCCTCTCCCCTTTATCATCGTCATGGAAGTCCACGCCACCACCCGTTTCGCCCGCATGTCGCCCCAGAAGGTGCGCGAAGTCGCTCGCCAGATCCAAGGCCTCCCGGCCGAGGAAGCCATCCAGCTACTCCGCTTCATCCCCCGCAAGTCCGCCCGTCTCCTCGGGAAGACCCTCGCGAGCGCGATCGCGAACGCCGAGAACAACCACAACCTTTCCAGCAGCGACCTCGTCGTCGTCTCCGCCACGGTCAACCAAGGCCCCGTTCTCAAGCGTTCGATGCCGGCCGCCCGCGGTTCCGCCCACCCTATCCACAAGTCCATGAGCCACATCCGCGTGGCCCTGGCTTCCCCCACCAAATAATCTCCGCACCCAATGGGCCAGAAAGTAAATCCTATCGGCTTCCGTCTAGCCGTCCGTCGTAACTGGGAATCCCGCTGGTACGCCACCAAGCGCGACTTCCCGGCCTTCATCCTGGAGGACTACCGCATCCGCGCGTTCCTCAAGGAGAAACTCCGCCAAGCCGCCGTGCCCCGCATCTTCATCGAACGCGCCGGCCAGAAGGTCCGCGTCCGCATCTGGACTGCCCGTCCTGGCATGGTCATCGGCCGCAAGGGCGACGACCTCAAGAACCTCCGCGTCGAGATTCAAAAGGTCGCTGGCAAGGCCCGCGTCGAGGATATCATCCTCGAAGTCAACGAAGTGAAGCGCCCGGACCTGGTCGCCCAGCTCGTTGCCGAGAACATCGCCCTGCAGCTCGAACGCCGCATCTCCTTCCGCCGCGCCATGAAGAAGGCCGTCCAGACGACCATGACCAATGGCGCCGACGGTATCCGTATCCGTCTCGGTGGTCGCCTCGGCGGCGCCGAAATCGCCCGCGTTGAGTCTGCCCGCGTCGGTCGCGTGCCGCTCCACACCCTCCGCGAGAACATCGACTACGGTTTCACCGAAGCTCGCACCCTCGCCGGCAAGGTCGGCATCAAGTGCTGGATCTGCGCCAAGGACTCCGAGTTCTAAGCCACCCTCGTCCACCTCCGACCTTAAACTAGCTCACCATGGCCAATCTCCAACCCGCTCGCACCAAGTGGCGCAAGCACCGCAAGGGCAAAATCCGCGGCAACGCGACCGCCTGCAACACCCTCGATTTCGGTGATTTCGGCATCCAGTCCCTGGATCGTGCCCGTATCCCCGCGAACCAGATCGAAGCCGCCCGTATCGCCATCTCCCGCGCCCTCAAGCGCAAGGGTAAGATGTGGATGCGCATCTTCCCTCACACCCCGGTCACCCGGAAGCCCGCCGAAGTCCGCATGGGTTCCGGCAAGGGCTCCGTCGAGTACTACGTGGCTGTGATCAAGCCCGGCACCATGATGTTCGAAGTCGCTGGTGTCACCATCTCCTTGGCCCGTGAGGCCATGCGCCTCGCCGACACCAAGCTCCAGGTTCGCTGCCGCTTCGTGGCCCGCGAAGAACTGGAAAAGTATTGATGCACCCGGCTCCGACCACCCATAACTGACCTTTTTCACCGATGTCCAAGTACCAGAAAGACAAACCCTCCGCCGCCTCGGCCCTCCGTCCGTTGGCCCCGGCCGAGCTCCAGAAGCGCGTCCGCGCGGCTCGCGAGGAACTCCTCCAACTCCGCCTCCGCCAAGCCACCGGCGCCGTGGAGAACTCCGCCCGTTTCCGTGCCCTCCGCAAGGAGGTCGCCCGTTGCCTCACGGTCCTTTCCGGCCAGGCACAGAAGAAGTAACCCTACCCACCACAACCCGTTTCCCGATGTCCGAGTCCCGCTCCAACCGCAAGACCCTCACCGCGCTCGTCGTGTCCCGCACCGGGGACAAGTCGATCAAGGTCAACTTCCAGTACACGGTCCCGCACCCCGTCTACGGCAAGGAAGTGAAGCGCCGCACCGTGCTCCACGCCCATGACGAGAAGAACGAGTGCAAGCCCGGCGACCGCGTCGAAATCATGGAAACCCGCCCCCTCTCTAAGATGAAGCGCTGGCGCGTGATCCGCGTCGTCGAAGCCGCCAAGATCGCCGCCCCGGGGATCGACTAATAAGTCCCGGCCCAACTCCCGACCCCCCACTCTCATGATTCAGATGCTTTCCCGGCTCGACGTAGCCGACAACACCGGAGCCCGTAAGGTGCGGATGATCCGCCGCCTCGGCCAGCTGACCGACACCGCCGGCATCGGCGATATCATCATCTGCTCCGTCAAGGACTCCACCCCCGACGCCCAGGTCAAGAAGGGCTCCGTCTGCCGGGCCGTGATCGTGCGCACCGTCGCCCCGATCCGCCGCGCCGATGGCAGCTACCTGCGCTTCGATACCAACGCCGTCGTGATCCTCGACGAGAATGGCAACCCCAAGGGCACCCGCATCTTCGGGCCCGTTGCTCGCGAACTCCGTAGCAAGAACTTCATGAAGATCATCTCCCTCGCCCCCGAGGTACTCTGAACGCCATGTCCAAGACCGACATCAAGAAAGGCGACGAAGTCGTCGTCATAGCCGGCAGCCACAAAGGCAAGCGCGGCAAGATCACCATCTACGATCGCGCCGCCGAACGCGTGACCATCGAGGGCCTGAACCTCGTGAAGCGCCACCTCAAGCGCACCCAAGACGGCCAGGGCGGCATCACCGAGCGTGAAGCCCCCATCGCCCGCTCCAACGTGATGTTGGCCTCCCTCTGGGACGCCCGTCGCGCCAAGAAGCCGGCCGCCAAGGCCGCCAAGAAGTAATCCCGACGAAACCACCCGAGACTTAACACGCAAATGGCCACTGTCCCTTACCTGAAGAAGTACTACCTCGAGAAGGTCGTCCCCGAGCTCATCAAGAGCCGCGGCTATAAGAACATCCATCAGGTCCCGAACCTGAAGAAGATCGTCCTCAACTCGGCTTTCAAGGCCGAGGCCGACAAGGCCCACATGGCCGAAGTCGTCAAGGAGATCACCAAACTGTCCGGCCAGAAGCCGATCATCACCAAGGCCAGCAAGTCCGTCGCGAGTTTCAAGGTCCGTGCCGGCATGCCCCTCGGCTGCGTGGTCACCCTGCGCGGTGCCCGCATGTGGGAATTCTACCTCCGCCTCACCGCGGTGGCCCTCCCGATGATCCGCGACTTCCGCGGCGTCGGCAACCGTCTCGACGGTCGGGGCAATTACTCGCTGGGCATCAGCGACCACACCATCTTCCCGGAAACCCAGGCCGACGGCCAGCAGCGCGCCAACATCGGCATGGACATCTGCATCGCCACCTCCGCCCACACCGATGACGAAGGTCGCGACCTGCTCCGCCTCCTCGGCATGCCGTTCCGCCGCTCGTCCGCTGCGACCGCCGACGCCGCCGCCGAGACCGCCAAGGCCTAACCTCCACTCTAAGCACCCACCAGCATGGCCAAGAAGTCCGTCATCCAACGCGCCCTCAAGCGCGATCGTCTCGTCAAGAAGTACGCCACCACGCGCACCGAGCTCAAGGCGATCCTCGCCGACCCGAAGACCTCCGAGGAGGCCTTCTACGATGCCCAGCGCAAGCTCTCCAAGCTTCCGCGGAGTTCCTCCCCCGTCCGTAAGAAGAACCGTTGCTCGATCTCCGGCCGTCCGCGCGCCTTCATCCGCAAGTTCGGTCTCTCTCGTATCACCTTCCGCGAACTCGCCCTCAACGGCCAGATTCCCGGCGTCACCAAGGCCTCTTGGTAAATCCCCCAAGCACCTACAACTATGTCCGCTTCTACTGACACCATCGGGGATTTCCTCACCGGCCTCCGCAACGCTTCCCAGGCCACCAAGCCCACGATCAGCGTCCAGTGGTCCCGCCTCCGCGAAGGCGTCGCCCGCATCCTGCTCGAGTCCGGCTACATCGTCGGCTTCCGCAAGGCCGAGCGCGATGGCCTGCCCGTCCTCGAGGTCACCCTCAAGTACGTGGCCGGCGTCCCCTCGATCACCAGCATCGAGCGCGTCTCCACCCCTGGACGGCGCGTTTACGCCGGCTACGCCTCCGTGCCCAAGGTCATCGGCGGCATGGGCGTCTCCATCCTCACCACCTCGCGTGGCGTCATGACCGATGCGGAGGCCCGTCGCCAGAAGGTCGGCGGCGAGCTTCTCGCTAAGGTCTGGTAACCCCCAACCCCACTTAGCAAAGCCATGAGCCGAATCGGTAAGCAGCCCGTCACTATTCCCGCTGGAGTCAAAGTCGCCGTCGCCGGCAACGTCGTCTCCGTCGAAGGACCCAAGGGCAAACTCTCGAAGCCTTTCCCCAAGGAAATCGGCGTCACCGTTGCCAACAGCGTCGTGACCGTCGCCGACCTGACGGTGAAGAAGGGCAAGGATGGCAAGGACGTCGGCACCGCCGGCGCCCTGCACGGTACCATCCGCGCCATCATCCGCAACATGGTCGAAGGCGTCGCCACCGGCTACACCAAGACCCTCCTCATCGAAGGCGTCGGCTTCAAAGCCATCCTCAAGGGCAAGGTCCTCGACCTGGCGCTGGGGTACTCCCACCCGATTCAGTACATCATCCCGGAAGGCGTGAATGTCGTCGTCACCGATGGCACCAAGCTCGTCATCACGGGCGCCGACCGCCACATGGTCGGTCAGGTGGCTTCCTCGATCAAGCTCTACAAGCCCGTCGAGCCTTACAAGGGCAAGGGCGTCCGCGTCGAAGGCGAATACGTCCGCCGCAAGGAGGGCAAGAAGACGGCCTAACCGGTCCGCGCATCCATTCCATGAAACTGCAGAAGAAGAATCTCCTGGCGCAGAAGCGGCGCTGGCGCATCCGCAAGACGGTCCGCGGGACCGCCACCCGTCCGCGCGTCGCCCTCAAGATGACTCACCTCCATCTCTACGCGCAGGCTATCGACGACGACAAGGGCATCACCCTCGTCGCCCTCGCCACCACCTCCAAGGACCTCCGCGGCAAGAAGTTCCGCCCCAACGTCGCCGGCGCCACCGCCTTCGGCGAAGCCTTCGGCGCCAAGGCCAAGGCCGCGGGTCTCACCGCCGTCGTTTTCGACCGCGCCGGCCGCCGTTACCACGGCACCGTCAAGTCGTTCGCCGAAGCCGCCCGCAAAGGTGGCCTGACCTTCTAATTTCATGAGCGAAGCTACCAACCCAGCCGCGGCTCCCGCCGCTCCTGCCGCCCCCTCCTCCGGCGCCCCTGGCCGTTCCGGCCCAGGTGGTGATCGTCGTGGCCCCGGCGGCCCTCGTGGTCCTGGCCGCTCCGGCCCGGGTGGCCCTGGCGGCCCCCGTGGTCCTCGTCGCGACAACCGCAACGACGGCCCCGCCTCCGAATACAACGACAAGGTCGTCCACATCAACCGCTGCTCGAAGGTCGTCAAAGGCGGCCGACGTTTCAATTTCGCCGCACTCGTCGTGGCGGGTGACGGCAAGGGCCGCGTTGGCGTCGGTTACGGCAAGGCCAAGGAAGTTCCCGATGCGATCCGCAAGGGTACCGACCGCGCCCACCGCGCCCTCGTCCGCGTCAATCTCCGCGGTAACACCATCCCGCACGAAGTCGTCGGCCACGCCGACGGTGGCGTCGTGATGCTCCGTCCGGCCGCTCCCGGTACCGGTCTCATCGCCGGCGGTGGCGTCCGCGCGGTCCTCGAGGTCGCTGGTTACAAGGACGTCCTTTCGAAGTCCATGGGTTCCAATAACCCGCAGGCAATCGTCAAGGCGACCCTCGACGGTCTCTCCAAGCTCCGTACCCTCGAACAAATCAAGAACCTCCGCGCCTAAGCGGAAACCAAGCCCATGAAACTCAACTCGCTGCCCGCCATCAAGGGCTCCACCCATCGTCACAAGGTCCTCGGTCGCGGTCGCGGCTCGGGCCACGGCAAGACTTCCGGTCGCGGCCACAAAGGCATGAAGGCCCGCTCCGGCGGTGGCCATCGCCCTGGCTTCGAAGGCGGTCAGATGCCTCTCTACCGTCGTCTCCCGCACCGCGGCTTCAAGAACGTCAACCGTATCGACTACGCCGTGGTTAATCTCGCGGAGATCGAGGACCTCAAAGGCGCCTCTTTCGGACTCGTCGAGTTGAAGGCCGCCGGCGTGCTTCGCACGAACGCCCCTTTGCTCAAGGTCCTCGGTACCGGGGAAATCACCCGCGCCGTCACCGTCACCGCCCACCGTTTCTCAGACGCCGCCAAGGCGAAGATCGAGAAGGCTGGCGGTAAGGCGATCCTGATCAAGGCGGCGGTTTCCGCCGAGTGAACCCCGGCTCGCCCGCGATGTTCTCGGCCTTCGCCAACTGCTGGAGGATTCCCGAACTCCGGGCCCGACTGATCGCCACGGTCGCCCTTATCTTCGTCGCCCGTATCGGCGCGAACATCCCCCTTCCGGGCATCGACCCGAAGGACATCATGGAGTACTACCACTCCATGGCCGACAACGCCGGGGGCGGCGTGGTCGCGATGTACAACATGTTCACCGGGGGCGCGTTGCTCAAGGGGGCGGTTTTCTCGCTGGGCATCATGCCCTACATCAGCGCCTCGATCATCATGCAGCTGGCCTCCGCGGTCGTGCCCTCGATCGCCCGGCTCCAGCAGGAAGGCGATGTCGGCCGCCAGAAGGTCGCCCAGTACTCGCGCTACCTCACGATCATCATCGCCGTCATCCAGTCAGCCTTGCTGCTCGGCGCCTTCTGCAACCCGCAACAAGTCGGCCAGGCCCTCGGCCTCGGCAATTTCACCGGCACCATCGTGGTGATGGAGAATACGACGCTCTTCGTCTTGCTCGGCGTCTGCCTCCTCACTTCGGGCGCCATCGTGATGCTCTGGTTGGGCGAGCAGATTACCCAGCGCGGTATCGGCAATGGCACCTCCATGCTGATCACCATCGGCATCTTGGCCGACATTCCGGGCGCCGTCACCTCCTTCGTGACAATCGCCTTCGGCGGTAAGGTCGGCGCCGCCACCGCCGCTTCGCATGGCTGGGAGAAGGCGGCGGGTATGGTCATCCTCTTTGTGCTGGTGACGGCGGCGATGGTCGCGATCAACCAAGCGGTGCGCAAGATCCCGATCCAGTATGCCCAACGCATGGTCGGCAAGAAAATGGTCGCCGCGCAGACCAACTACCTCCCGCTCAAGGTCAACTACGCGGGCGTGATGCCGGTCATCTTCGCCGGTGCGATCATGAGCTTCCCGCCCATGTTGCTCCGCCCCCTCAGTGGACTTTCCCCGCAGCTTTCCTTCCTCGCCGGCTGGGCCGACCTCTTCAGCCGCAACAACTGGCTCTACTACTCGGTCTACGCCGTGTTGATCTTCGGTTTCAGCTACTTCTGGATCTCGATCATGTTCCGCCCGGTGCAGATCGCCGACGACCTGAAGAAGAACAACGGCTATATTCTCGGTGTCCGCCCCGGCCAGCACACCGCCGAGTTCCTCGACTTCGTGATGACCCGCCTCACCTTGGCCGGCTCGCTCTTCCTGCTGATCATCGCCTTGATGCCGGACTTGTTCATCCTCCAGCTCAGCTTCCCGCAGCGCCTCGCCACCTTCCTCGGCGGCACGGGCGGTCTGATCACGGTCGGCGTGATGTTGGATACGATGCGCCAGGTCGAGACTTACTTGCTGCAACGCAACTACGAAGGTTTCTTGAAGAAGGGTCGAATCGGGGGCGTCCCTGTCCCGGCGCCTGGTCTGCGCAGCGAAGGCGACCTCTAGGTCCTTGGCTCCCTCG
>BJHS01000001.1 GCA_014193315.1 Verrucomicrobiota bacterium | reverse complement strand
CGCGGCCAAGACGGGCTACACCTCGACCTGGAGCGAGTTGCTCAACACCATCGACCTGCGCGTCGTCCCGGCCGCCACCACGGGCCTCGTCCTCTTCGGTTTCGGCACGCTCGCCTCGCTCTTCCCGTTCCACTCCTGGGCCGCCCCGGGCTACACCGCGGCCCCGACGCCAGCCTCGATGCTGCACGCCGGCGCCCTCAAGAAATTCGGCCTCTACGGCATCCTGCTCGTCGCGCTCAACACCCTCGGGGGCGTGCATGGCTCGCTCGCCCACTGGTTCCTCGGCCTCGCCCTGGCGAACGTCGTCATCGTCGGCCTGATCTGCCTCGCGCAACGCGACCTCAAGGAACTCCTCTCCTGGAGCTCGGTCGCGCACATGGGACCGATCTTCCTCGGCCTCTGGGTCACGAGCGTCACCGGTCGCGCCGACGGCGTCGCCTCCGCGGTCTTCCTGATGGTCGCGCACGGCCTCTCCTGCGCCGCGCTGTTCCTGCTCGCCAACGGCGTGCGCACCCGCGCCGGCACTTACCGGCTCGACGAACTCGGCGGCCTCGCCAAGCCGGCCCCGATCCTCGCCGCGTTCTTCGTCGCCGCGACCATGGCTTCCATCGGGCTCCCGGGCTTCGGCAACTTCTGGGGTGAGATGGGCGTCTTCCTCGCCCTCCGCGACCAGTCCCTCTGGCTGCAGGCCGCCGTCGCCTCGACCGTGGTGATTTCGGCGGTCTATGCGCTGCGCGCCGTCGCCGCGACCTTCTATGGGGCACCCTCCGCCGCCCTCGCGCAGCGCCTGGAGGCCGCGCCCATCACCGACCTCAGCTGGACGGAACGCACCGCCGCTGGCCTGCTGCTCGCCGCCTCCCTCCTGATCGGCTTCCAGCCCAGCCTCGTGACCAACCTGACGCAGGATTACTGCCAGGACATCGCCAAGAACTCGGCCCCGCCGAAGACCCCGGGGAAGCCCGTCGCCCCCACCGCCCCTTCCGCTCGATGATCTCCCTGCTCGCCAACATCGATCCCGTCTACAAGACGCTCGCGCCGCGCGCGGCCGACTGGCTCTCGATCCTGCCCGAGATCGCGGTGGCCGGCCTCGGCCTGCTCTGCCTGGTGCAGGCGATGCTCCTGCCGCCGGCCCAACGCTGGCTCCAGCCGGCCACCGCCCGCGTCGGCCTCCTGCTCGTGCTGGTGATGTCGCTCACTTCCGGGACCGCCTGGAACCTGCCGCACGGGGCGGAGAACTTCCCGGCCAGTTTCTTCACCGGCCCCGACGGCCAACCCGCCTTCCACGGGCTCCTCCGCGTCCAGCTCGAAAACAGCGAGGCGGTGCGCCTGATCTTCCTCGCCTGCGCCCTGGGTACCAGCCTGCTCGCGGGGCGTTTCCTGCGCGACCGCGGTGTCTCCGTGGCCGACTACCACCATGTGCTGCTGATCGTCACGGCCGCGTTCATGCTGCTCGCCCGCGCCAACCATTTCGTCGTCTTCTTCATCGCCCTCGAGACCGCGGCGGTCGGCCTCTACGTCCTCGTCGGCAACCTCCGCCGCAGCACGGCGTCCCTCGAAGCCGGCGTCAAGTACCTCATCGCCGGCGGCCTCAGTTCCGCCCTCCTCCTGATGGGCATCGTGCTGGTGTACGGTTCGCTCTCGACCCCGACCAACGACTCCCTCGGCTTCGCCGACATCGCCACGGCCCTCCAGTCCACGCAGGGCAACGTCAACCCGCTGACGCTCGTGGGCGTGGCCCTCGTCTTCGCCGGCGCGGCCTTCAAGCTCGGCGCCTTCCCCTTCCACACCTGGATCCCCGACGTCTACCAAGGCGCACCGACGCCCACCACCGCGTTGCTCGCGACGGCCTCCAAGGCCGCCGGCGCCTTCGCGGTACTGATCCTGGTCACCGGCCCGTTCGCCGCCCTCGGCGCCAAGTTCGGCCCCTTGCTCGCCGGCCTCGCCATCCTGACCCTGCTGGCCGGCAACCTCGCGGCGCTCGCCGCGACGGACGTCAAGCGCACGCTGGCCCATTCCGGCGTCGCCCACGCCGGCTTCCTGCTCGCGGCCATCACCGTCGCCGTCGTCGCCCCCAACGCACACTTCGAGACGGTCGGCGGCCTGGCGATCTCCGCCGAACACGCGATTAATTTCTACCTCTACGCCTACATCCTCGGCACGTTCCTGACCTCCGCCGCGCTCGTCAGCCTCCCGACCGCCGACGACCATGACCGCCCGTCGCTCGGCCTGCGCGGCCTGCTCCGCCGCTCCGCCGTCCTGGCCTCGGCCCTCGCCTTCGGCATCGGGTCGCTCGCGGGCATCCCCCCGTCGGTCGGCTTCGTCGCCAAGCTCATCATCCTCGGGCTGCTCGTGAAGGCCAAGCTCTGGTGGGTCCTCGGGATCGCCCTCCTCGGCGTCGCCCTCAGCATCCACTACTACTTCTCCCTCTTGCGCGAGGCCTTCATCCGCCCGAGCGAGGAAGGCGCCGAAATCGCGCCGCTGCCGGTGTCCGCTTCGATGCGCTTCCTGATCGGGGCGCTCAGCGCGGCCACGCTGGCGCTCGGCGTGGTGATGCTCTTCTAAACCTGCCGACCGCGCGGGTGGTGCCGGCGGTGGGCGTCGGCGAGGGCCGAGCGCTCGACCGAGGTGTAAATCTGCGTCGTGGCGATGTCCGCGTGCCCGAGCATTTCCTGGATGGAACGCAGGTCCGCCCCGCCCGCCAGAAGGTGCGTGGCGAAGGCATGGCGCAGTAGGTGGGGCTTGATGGAGGCGGGGAGCCCAGCGCGTGCCGCCGCCTGCTTGACCGCCAGCCAGAACGTCTTGCGCGACAACGCCACCCCGCGGGCGCTCAGGAACAAGGCGCTACCGGTGCGCGGCCGCACCAATCCGGGTCGACCGGACTCAAGGTAGGTGCGCAGCGCGACCAACGAGGTCTCGCCGACCGGCACGAGGCGATCCTTGGAGCCCTTGCCCCGGACGCGTACGATCGCCGACTCGGCGTCGATCGCCTGGAGTTCCAACCCGCAAAGCTCGGAGACGCGCAGGCCGGAACCGTACATCAACTCGAGCATCGCGCGGTCGCGCAGGCCTTGCGGCGTCGCGGTGTCCGGGGCGGTGACAATCCGGGCCACCTGCTCCGGGCTGATCAGCCCAGGGAGTCGCCGGCGAAACTTGGGCCCGCGAGCCAGCTCGGTGAAATCATCCGCCCGCACCCCGCTGCGAACAAGGTGGCGGGCGAAGGACCGGACCGCGGAAAGCCGCCGGGCCAGCGACGCCGGCGCTTGGCCGCGCCGGTCGAGGGCGCGCACCCAGGCGTCGACCTGCGGCAGGCCGACTTCCGTCCAGCGCGTGAAACCGGCTCGGCCGCAATGGGCAGCGAACCCAAGCAGGTCGGCCTCGTAGGCCTCGGTGGTGAGCTTGGCGAGCCCGCGCTCCAAGGAGAGGTAGCCAAGGAAGGCGTCGAGCCCGTCCCGGAGGGCGGGCGGCACGGCGGCGGCGCGGGCGTTCCTCGGCATGACGCATCAGTATTGCCCCCGCCCCCGCGGAGTCCATAAGGATTGGCATGTCCAGCCAGCGCGAGCGCGCCATGAAGCCCACCGACCTCCGGGGTATCCTCCGCTACGTCCCGATGTTCCGCGACCACGTCTTCGTGATCGCGGTCGACGGCTCGATTGTGGCCCACGAGAACTTCGCCAATATCGTGACGGACATCGCGGTGCTCCGCAGCCTCTCGATCAAGGTCGTGCTGGTCCACGGCATCGGCCAGCAGCTCGTGGGTCTCGCCGGGCAACACAACATCGCCCTCTCCGACGTCCAAGGCGAAGGTCCCACCGACGCCACGACGATGTCCCTGGCGCGCGAGGCCTCGGCGCTCGTCTCCCAGTCCGTCCTCGAGAACCTTTCGCAGGCGGGCCTGCGCTGCGCCATCACCAACGCCGTGCGCTCCACGCGCGTCGGCCTGATTAAGGGACGCAACCACCTCTTCACCGGCAAGGTCGAGAAGGTCGACGCCGCGATCTTGAAGTCGATGCTCTCGCAGGACATCCTCCCGCTGGTGACCCCAATCGTGTGCGACCGCGAAGGCCAGTCCCTGCGCGTCAACAGCGACCACCTCGCCATGGAGCTCGCGGCGGCCCTCGGCGCCTCGAAGCTGATCTACCTCACGCCGTTCAGCGGCCTCCAGGTCGACGGCGTCGTCCAGCTCAACCTCCCCGAGGACGACCTCAAGCGCCTCCTGGCGGACAAAGGCGCCAAGCTCGACCCGCGCATCCGCAGCAAGGCCGTGCAGGCCGCCAAGGCCCTCGACAACGACGTCCCGCGCGCCCACATCCTCGACGGCCGCGTCTTCGGCTGCCTGCTCACCGAGATCTTCGACAAGGTCGGCCTCGGCACGATGGTGCACGCCAACGACTACGACCGCATCCGCCAGGCCAAGAAGAAGGACGCCCAAGCCCTCTACAACCTCGCCAAGCATGGCGCCAAGACCGACGCGCTCGTCGCCCGGACCCGCCAGCAGGTCGAGCAGTCCTTCGCGGAGTTCTACGTCTACGAGATCGACGACAGCATCATCGGCTGCGCGGCCCTACGCCCCTTCGCCGACGGCAAGTCGATGGAGCTCGGCGCGGTCTACGTCCAGCCGTTCTACCACGGCCGCGGCGTCGGTCGGAAACTCGTCGAGTTCGCCAAGCGCCGCGCCAAGCAGCTCGGCGCCAAGAAACTGATCGCGCTCACGACGCAGACCCAGGGCTTCTTCCAGTCGGCCTGCGGTTTCGTCGCGGGTACGCTCACGGACCTGCCCGCCGAACGCCGCAAGGCCCTCAAGGCCAGCGGTCGCAACTCGCAGGTGCTCACCTTCCCGCTCCGGCGCTTGAGCGATTCGGTGCGCTGATCACTTCGCCGCGAAGAAGCCGCGCTGCTTGTCCGAGATCGGCAGGCCGGCTTTCTCCATGACGAGCAGGATGTCCTCCCACGCGGTGCGCTTGACGGTCGCCGAGGGATTGTGGAGCAGGTAATTCGGGTGGAAGGTCGGCATCAACGGGATCCCTTCGAAGTCGAGCCACTTGCCGCGCGCCTGGGTGATCGGCAAGCCGCCAGGACGCAGCGCCTCGCAGGCCTGGGCCCCGAGGGCGATGATGACCTGCGGACGGACAATCTCGATTTGCGCCCGGAGGTAAGGGAGGTTGAAAGCGACCTCGCGCCCGTTCGGCGGGCGTTTGCCGTGGGGTGTCGGCGGCTCGGGGCGCCAACCCATGACGGGGGCCAGGTAGATCAGCTCTTCCCCGATCAGGCCAGCGGCGAGGATCTTGCGTAAGAGCTCACCCGAGGCGCCCACGAAGGGACGTCCGGACCCGGCTTCCTCGAGGTTCGGCGCTTCCCCAACAAAGAAGAGGCGGGCATCGACCGACCCCTGTCCGAGGACGGGCTTATGCCCGGGCAGAAGGTGGCGACGGGTCTCGGGGCACTGGGAGACCAAGGTATGCAGGGCGGCCAGCCGGGCGGTCTTATCTCCGGGAGGCAGTGTGACCACGGGCGGGTCGGGGATCGGGCTGACGGGGGCGGCGGCGACCGGGGACGCGCCCGCGGTCACCGCCGTCGGCGAGACCGCTGGACGGGCCGACCCGGTGACCTGGCGGAGGAACTCCATGGACTCCGTCGAGACGCTGACCCGCGTGACCCCAGCGGCGCGCTGGCGCTTCAGTTCGTCCAAGAGCGCTTCGATGGCGTCGGCGGGGTCGATCACGGGAAGGGAGAAAAGTGAAGGGGGCGAAAAAGGCGGAATAGGGCTTAAAAGGTAAAAAATGGCCGTTTAACCCACGAAAACCAACCCGAAACAGCATTTAGCGATGGGTCCGCCTGTCAACGCAGGTCCTAGGCGAGACCCCCTATTGTGAATAAACTTGCCGTCGGCCCGCTAATCCCCCTTATCAGCGGTCAGGCTTGTCTCGGAAAATAACCAAAGTAAGAGGCAAGCCCCGCAAGAATCCGGTGAGTTGACGGTCGCTAAGACGGCAAATCGAAATCCGAAGGTCGGAAACGGGCAATGCGGTGAAGGTAAACCAAGCAAAACAAAAGATATGGAAAACAAACTGTTCGTGGGCAATCTGCCCTGGGCCGCAACCGAAGCCGACATCCGCGCTCATTTCTCCCAAGCGGGCGAAGTGGTCTCCGTGGAAGTCATGATGGATAAGTTCACGGGTCGTCCCCGCGGCTTCGCCTTCGTGACCATGGGCAACGCTCAGCAGGCTCAGGATGCGATCGCCAAGACCGAGAACGTCGATTTCATGGGTCGTCCCCTGAAGGTCAACGTGGCTCGCCCTCGTGAAGAACGCCCGTCCTTCGGCGGCGGTGACCGTCCCCGCTCCGGCGGCTTCGGCGGCGACCGTCCCCGCTCCGGCGGCTTCGGCGGCGGCGACCGTGGTGGCTTCGGCGGCGGCGGCTCTCGCGGCGGCTTCGGCGGCGGCGGCTCCCGAGGCGGCTTCGGCGGCGGCGAACGTCGCTCCGGCGGCTTCGGCGGCGGCGACCGTGGCGGCTACTAATCCCCGGATTCACTAGCACCTTTGAGGGGCGTCGCAAGACGCCCCTTTTTTGTGCCCGGACGGCCCGGTACGCGCCGGGTTTACTTCTGCTTTTGCTATAAATAGGGAGTTTTGCGCCGTTTTGGTCTGGCAAAATACCCGAGGGAATTTAACTACAAGGGGCATCTCCTCCCATGCGCCTCATCCTCGCCTCCCTGCTGACCACCGTCGGCGCCGCCCTGACGGGCCAACAGTTCGACACCCGGGGCATCCCGGCCGACGCCGCCATCGTCCTGGTGACCGCCCCGACCACGGGCCTGCAGATCAATAACTCGCCGGCGATGGAGGCGCTGCGCGAACGGGCCGAAAAACTCGCCGCCAAGACCAAGAACGCGACGGGCGCGGCCGCTGACCAGCCGAACTACGAAAAGATCCTCCGCGAGGAATTCGGCATGAACACCAATGATACGAATAACTCCTTCGCCCTCGGGGTGAACATGACCAACGGCGCCAACGGCACCCCGGACTTCTCCGGCGCCGCGATCCTCCACGTCAAACTCGACCCGAAGAAAGTCGACGCCTTCGGTAAGAAGCGCGGCCTCGCCTCCCTCACCGCCGGCGGGAAGACCGGCTGGAACGCCCTGCAGTTCTTTGCCGCCGTCGCCGACGCGAACGCCAAGCCGCAGCCCGATGGTCCCGACAGCTTCCAGCTCGGCCTCTTCGTCGTCGACGCCTCGACCGTCGTCCTCGTCCAGCCCAAGGATGCGGCCGCCTGCTTCAACAGCCTCGCCGGCAAGACCCCGGCCTACGCCCTCAGCGCCGCGCAGAAGGCCTTCGCCGCCCAGACCGGCAAGCCCTACGGCTTCTTCTCCGTGAACCTCGCCCGCCTGCCCGCCTCGCCGGACATCGAGAAAACCGGCCTCGCCAGCGCGCTAATGGCCTTCGGTGAGAAGGGCCCCAACCAAGTCTACCAGATCGCCGCCAACTTCACGTCCGCCGAGAAGGCCAAGACCACTGGACAGCAGATCCAGGGCTTCCTAGCCGCCGCCCCCTTGCTCCTCGCCATCGACCCCGCCGAACCCGCCGAACAACAGGCCATCAAGAAGATGGGCGCCGAGCTCGTGTCGGCCATCCAGCCGGTCAAGGTGACTGGCAACCAAGCCTCCCTGACCATCTCGCTCGAGACCGAGAAACTCGTCGGCATGGTCTCCCAAATCATGGACCTCGCCGAGAAGCAGATGGAAGCCCAGGGCGGCCCGGCCCCGGGCGCCCCGACGGTCCAAGCCACCGGCGGCAAGAAGAAGCCCGTGACCGTCCCGGGTACGGCGAAGTAACCTTCAGGCCAGACTCCCGCAAAGGGCGCCCACGGGGCGCCCTTTTTCGTGGAAGCGGGCTTGAGGGAGCCCGGCGAGGGGGTTTAGTGACCCAGCAACCCCACCATGAAGCACCTCCTGCTCCTCGCCGCCCTGACCTTGGGCCTCGCCCCCGCCCAAGCCGTCGACACCAAGGGCCTGCCCGCCGCGGGCGCGGGTGGCTTCGTCCATGTGTCCGTCCGGCAGCTCGATCAATCCAAGTTCGGCACGGCCATCGACAAGGCCTTCGGCGACGAGTTCCGCGCCAGCCAAATCTTTCGCGACCTCAAGGAGAAACTCGGCCTCGACCTGGAGCAGGACCTCCAAGACGTCACCCTCGTC
This sequence comes from Verrucomicrobiota bacterium, assembly GCA_014193315.1. Classification (GTDB taxonomy): domain Bacteria; phylum Verrucomicrobiota; class Verrucomicrobiia; order Opitutales; family UBA953; genus UBA953. The sequence continues at coordinate 262,439 of BJHS01000001.1, read as the reverse complement.
TTCTACCCACGAGACACCGCGGGGGATGCCGCCATCGTCGGCGTGCTGCACGGGCGCTTTGATGTACCCAAGATCGAGCGGTTCGCCAAGTCGGGCAACGTCTCTTCCCGCGCGGTCGGCAAATTCACCGCTTGGAACGCGGACGAACTCGGCCATGCCTTGGACGCCAAGCACGACGCCCAGAGCAAGCGAGGCATCCCCTACGTGATCCCTCTCTCCGCCACCACGTTGCTGATCGCCGACGCCGACGTGCTCCCGGCCGCGATCGACGCCTACACGGGCACCCAGCTTTCCTTCCAGCCTGCCGCGGGGCTCGCGGCCCGGCTCGCCGACCCGGCCGCCCCCTTCCTGTTGGCTGATTTCGACCGCGCGGCGATGAAGATGCCGGCGGACCAGAGCGGACTCCTGCACGCCTGGGTCACGCTCGGGGAAGTCGGGCCCAACCTCGTGCTCAGCCTCGACGCCACCCTGATCACCGCGGGCAAAGCCACCCAGTTGGCCAGCCAAGTCAAGGGCCTGGCCGGCATGATCGGCCTCGGCCTGATGGACGAGACGAATAAATCCGCCGAGCAAATCGACGGCCAACGGGTCCTGTCCGAACTCCTTCAATCCTTGAAGGTCGAGGCCCAGGGCGACCACGCCATGTTGTCGATCTCGTACGACGCCGAGAAGGCGGCGATGGGCCTGATCAAAGCGGCCATCGCTCAGAAGGTGAAGGCCGCGACCGGCAAGTGAGCGCGCCGCGCCGCCTGCTGGCCGGCCGTCTGGCGGTGGTCATCCACCCCGACCGGGCGGCGCTGGGCCAGGCGGCCGCGGACGCCGTGGCCGCGCACCTGCGCGAGCGACTGGCCACGCAAGGCGCCGCGCGCGTCATCTTCGCCTGCGCGCCGTCGCAGGACGAGTTCCTCGCCGCGCTGGTCGCGGCCTCGCGGTCGGCGGAGCTCGGCTTCGACTGGGCCGGCGTGACGGCCTTCCACATGGATGACTACGTCGGCTTCGAGGCCGACCACCCGCGAAGTTTCCGGCGCTACCTGCGGACCCACCTGCTCGACCATGTCGCGGTCGGCGCGTTCCACCCGCTGCCGGCCGAGCTGCCGCCCGCCGTCGCGTGCGCGCGCTACGCGGCCCTGCTGGCGGCGGCGCCGATCGACCTCATCTGCCTCGGTATCGGCGAGAACGGCCACCTGGCGTTCAATGACCCGCCCGTGGCGGATTTCGACGACCCGGTGCTCGTGAAGGTCGTCGGGCTCGACGACGCCTGCCGGCGCCAACAGGTGAACGACGGTTGCTTCCCAGTGCTCGCCGAAGTCCCGACGCACGCGCTGACGCTGACGTTGCCGGTCTTCCGCGACGCGCGCCGCCTGAGCGTGCACGTGCCAGGACCGCGCAAGGCCGCGGCGGTCCGCGCGACGCTCCGGGAACCGCGGAGCACCGCCTGCCCGGCGACGCTCTTGCGCGACCACCCGGCCGCGATACTGCACGTCGACGAAGCGGCCGCGGCCCGGCTCTGAACGGTCCACGGTTGCGCCGACCCGCCTCGCCGACAACCTAGGCGCATGCGTCGCGCGACCCTCGTCGGCCTGGCTCTCGCCCTTCTGCTGGGCGGGTTCATCGCCCTGCTCACCCCGTCCAGCCAAACGCTGGCCGTCGGGGCGGAGTACCCGGTCGTCGGTCGCCTGCTGACCAAGGAAGCCCAAGCCGCCAGCAGTTCCCGGGCCGTGCGCCGCCTCCTGACGCAAGTCGCCCCGTCCGCCTGCCGGGCCCAGTTGCTGGCGGGACTCCTCCGGGAGGACGCTGCGGAATTCCACCTCGGCTTCGGCTTCGCCACGCCGGGGTTCGCGGTCGCGCCGGCGACGGCGCCGCCGCCGGCTGCCCCCGCCAGCCTCCCACGGACCGCCCAACCGCTGCTCGCCGCGACCCCAGGCGGCTACCTCCTCGTGCGCACCGAACACCCCGCCGACCTCGTGGCGACAGGCCGCCGGCGCGCGTGGTTCGGCCCGGAGGTCGCCGCCATCGCGACCCAGGCCCGCGCGGTGTCGGTCGCCGTGGGCGAAGGCGGCTTCCCGCGGCAGGTCGTCGTTGTTTTTTATTTTGAATATGAAACCGGCGCGGCGGCGGTCGCGGCCCTGCGCGCGGTGACCGCGCGAAAGCCCGGCGGGGAGGCCGCGTTCACGGTCCCGGCGGGCGCGGAGGCGGCGGCGCGGAAGCAGGCCGCGGTTTCGCTGCGCTACGAAGTCGCCGCGCTGCTGGTCGAGCAGGCCGCGGCGGGCCGCTGAGGTCAGGCCTTCTCCAAGGACCCGTCGGCCTTGAGCCGGCGGTAATAGCAACCCGCGCGGGCCTTGCCGTCCTGCTTGGTGTGGCAGGCGCCCTGCCCCGCCGGGCGAACCTTGTAGAGGATGGAGTTCTGCTCGCAGTTGACGCGGACTTCGAGGAGCTCGAGGAAGTCGCCCGAGGTCAGGCCCTTGATCCAAAGTTCATTACGAGAAGTGCTCCAGAAAGTGGCCTTCTTTTCCCGTAGGGCGGTCTGCAACGCCAGCTCGTTGACGTAACCAAGGATGAGGACCTCGCCCGTGAGGGCGTCTTGGGCGACGGCCGGAATGACATCGGCGGTGCCCGAGGCGATTTTTCGTAGTTTTCCGAAGTCCAGTCGCAGGTTCAGGCCTTCTTCGATATTTTGGTCGGACATGGAACCGTTTTGATGGGGTTTGCAGGCTCATTCAAGGCTGGAAACCCCACCTACTTCTCCCTTACGCATTAGGTCTATGTCGCTCAACCATTCCGCCGACCTTTCCCGTGCCGCCACCGAAGCCCGCGGCCTGGCCATGGACGCCGTCGCCGCCTGCCATTCGGGCCACCTGGGCCTCCCGCTGGGTGCCGCCGAGATCGGTGCCGTGCTCTACGGCGACTTCCTTCGCCACGACCCCGCCGCCCCCGCTTGGATCAACCGCGACCGCTTCGTCCTCTCGGCCGGACACGGCTCGATGTTCGTCTACGGCTGGGTCCACCTCGCCGGTTTCGACCTCCCCCTCCAGGAAGTGAAGAACTTCCGCAAGCTCCACTCCAAGACCCCGGGGCACCCGGAGTTCGGCGAGACCGTCGGCGTCGAAGCCACCACCGGCCCCCTCGGTCAGGGCACCGGCAACATCGTCGGCATGGCCGTGGCCGCCAAGATGGCCGCCGCCCACTTCAACACCGCCGAACACAAGATTTTCAACCACCTCGTGATCGGCCTCGCCGGCGACGGCTGCCTGCAGGAAGGCATCTCGCACGAAGCCGCCTCCTTTGCCGGCCGCTTCGGCCTCGATAACCTCATCATGCTCTACGACTCCAACGACGTCACCCTCGACGCGATGGCCTCGAAAACGCAGAACGAGGACACCGCCAAGCGCTACGAAGCCGCCAACTGGGAAGTCTTCACAGTCAAGCAGGGTAACGAACTCGCCCCGATCGCCGAAGCCCTGGCCAAGGCCCGCGCCAGCAAGAACGGCAAACCCAAGCTGATCATCTGCAAGACCGTCATCGGCAAGGGCATCGCCGAAGTCCAAGGCACCTCCAAGGGCCACGGCGAAGCCGGCGTGAAGTTCGTCGACGCCTCCCGCCAGGCCCTCGGTCTGCCCGCAGAGAAATTCTACGTCTCCCCCGAGACCCGCGCCTTCTTCAACGCCCGCAAGGCCCAGCAGGCCGCCGCGCATGCCGAGTGGCAGCAGACCTACGCCGCGTGGGCGAAGGCCAACCCCGCGAAAGCCACCCTCCTCGCCAAGGCCCAGCAGGGCGACCACGGCGACGTGCAGTCCCTCCTCACCGCGATCCCGGAGTTCGGCAAGAACGCCCTCGCGACCCGCGTCTCCGGCGAGACCTGCATCAACGCCGTCGCCAAGGCTTCGCCCCTCGTGCTCTCCGGTTCGGCCGACCTCCACGGCTCGACCAAGAACTACCTCAAGGACGTCGGCGACTTCGACGTCGCGACCCCGGGCGGCCGCAACCTCTACTTCGGCATCCGTGAGCACGGCATGGGCGCGATCCTCAACGGCATGGCCTACCACGGCGTCTTCAAGGGCTCGGGCGCGACGTTCCTGACGTTCTCCGACTACCTCCGCCCGTCGATCCGCATCGCGGCCCTCGCGAAGCTGCAGACCTTCTACATCTTCACGCACGACTCCGTCGGCGTCGGCGAAGACGGCCCGACCCACCAGCCGGTCGAGACCGTGAGCGCGCTGCGCTGCATCCCTAACCTCGACGTGGTCCGTCCGGGCGACGCCGAAGAGACGGCCGCTGCCTTCGCCCACGCGGTCGCCCGCAAGGATGGCCCGGTCGCCCTGATCCTCTCCCGCCAGAACGTCCCGTCCCTCGACGCCATCCCGGTCGCCACGCGCCGCCAGGGCACGCTCAAGGGCGGCTATGTTCTCCGTCAGGAGACCGCCCCCCTCACGCACATCATCATCGGCACGGGGAGCGAACTCTCGCTCGCCCTTGCGGCCGGTGAAGAACTCGGCGCGGGCGTCCGCGTGGTCTCCATGCCTTCGATGGAAGTCTTCGCACGCCAGCCCAAGGCCTACCAGGAGGAAGTCCTCCCCGCCGCCTGCACCAAGCGCATCAGCGTCGAAGCCGGCGTGACAATCTCGTGGGGCCGCTACGTCGGCACCGCCGGCAAGGCCATCGGTACCGACACCTTCGGGCTCTCCGCCCCGGGCGAGGTGGTGATGAAGGAACTCGGCATCACCAAGGACGCCGTCGTCGCCGCCGCGAAGGCGCTCTAAGCCAGGCGAGGGCCTCGCCTCAAACCGCCGGCGTTACCGCCGGCGGTTTTTTTGCGCCGCTGGCAGGAGGCGCTTGACCTACTTGACCGGCCGCAGCTCCGAAAGCGGGAGTTTGAAGAGATCGCCTTGCTCCGAACCAAGAAGGAGCGTCTGGCCATCGAGCCAAGCACAACCTTCGACTTGCCAGGAGAGGGCAGGCAAGGAAAGCGGGGCGGAGCGAGCCACCCCGGAGAAGAACGCCTCGCCCGTGGCGGGCAGAGCGAAGACCCAGACGAAGGTGTAGGTGAGCACGGCGAGGTGCTTGCCATCGGGCGACACGGCGGCATCGGTGACCATCCCCTTGGCATCGAGCCGCCCGACCTTGATGGGCAGCGCTTTGTCGCCGACCTCTGGCAACTCAACCCGCCACAGGTCGCTCAGGGTGTCGCGCCGGTGCTTGGTCAGGAGGTACAGCTTCCCCCGCACCATGAAGGCGGCCTCGCAATCATGGGAAAGCTCCGGGTCGGGGAAGGATTTCTGGTCCGGCCACGTGAAGGTGAATTTACGAAGGTCGGTGACTTCCTTCGCCCCGAGTTTGGGCTCTTGGAAGACGTAGAGCGCGAGTTCCTTGCGGAGGGAGATGTTATTACCGATGTCGCAGACGATCATCTGGCCCGTCGCGTCACCGGCGATGGCTTCCCAGTCGACATTCGTCGCCCCCTTGAGCTCGACCGAACGCCAGGGGCCCGTCGGGCTAGACACGAACGTACCGTCGGCCTGGAGGGCTGAGATCCGGGGCTTGGCTCCGGAATCGGACAGCGTCCAAAAGAGGCCAGGCTGGCCGGAGCTGGCCCACAGGGCGGAGCATTCCGGCACGATTTCCCGGCTGAAACGGGCGGCCGAGGCGAGTGAGACGGAGGGCATTTCCGCCGTCTCCCGCACCACCACCGGCTCGACGGCCGGGAGCGCCATCAACAGGGCGATGATAAGGAATGCCGAGGGCCGCATGCCCAGAGGCTGAAAGGGGGGCGTGACCGAGGCAACCCGACAGGCGGTTTTTTCTATCGAAGCCACCCTGCCCTGTCCGCCATGCTACGCCATGGCTCGCTCTTCCTCGCGTTCTCTCTGGACCGCCAAGCTCCGCGACGGGGCCACCGCCTCGGGGAAACCCTCGCTCGGCCAGCCCCGCAAGGCCCCCGCTAAAGCCGCGGGCGCGGCGCGGGGAGCCAAAGCCATCATCCTCGGCATCGACCCATCCCTCCGCGGCACCGGCTTGGCCGTGATCGACACGCGCCATGGGGAGCCCCGCCTGTTGGTTAGCCTGACCTTGAAACTGCCGGCGAAACTGGAGCCTTATCAATGCATGGGAAAAATCGCAGATGCGGTTGAGATGCTGGCGATCAAACACAGCGTCACCCAAGCGGCCATCGAGGAAACCATCTACGTTCAAAACTTCCGCACAGCCCAAGCCATGGGCGCTTCCCGCGGGGCGGCGCTCAGTGTGCTCGCACGGCTGGGCGCCACCGTGCACGAGTACGCCCCCAAGCGTATCAAGATGGCCGTCACCGGGCATGGCGCGGCCTCCAAAGAACAGGTGGGCCGGATGGTGAAGTCCGTCTTCGGGCTGGGGGCGGAATTACCCTTGGACGAATCCGACGCCGCCGCAGTCGCCTTGTGCCACGCGTACAACGCCCGGTAAGCCCATCGGCATCGCCCTCCACCCTGCGCTTACCGCGAGGCCTAGGCAGACACTGGCTGGCGGCGGCGACGCACCGCGGCGATGGCCAGACCCAAAGCCCCCAGCGCAAAACCATAGGTGGAGGGCTCCGGCACGGCGCCAGAATAGCTGAGCAGGAGCTGATGGTTTGCCGCATCATCGACGACGCGAAAGGCGAAGAGCTGCTGCCAAGCGCCGTATCCATCCAGCAAGCCCGTGTCATCAATAGAGAAAAGGTCGGAGATGTTGGTGTTGGTGCCAAGGTTAAGGGTGACGTAATCCAGCAACTTGAAGTTGGCCGATTGTTGAGGGTCGAAGTTGGCGAGGCGCCCACTCAGGAGTAACTTCACCCGATTGAGCGAGGAAGCCCCGCTCAGGTCGAGGAGCCCAGTGACCTTCATGCAGTCGTAACCGACCCCTGCAGCCTGATCAGCGCGAACCACATTCCAGTTAACGATGGAATCCCCTTCAAGACTAAGGCTAGCCAAGGTCAGAGTCGCGACCGAGTTATCGAGCGCCGCACCCGGGCTGATTTTCCCGCCAGCGGTAACGGTGACGTTCCCAACCACGCCGGAGCCACCCAGGCTCGCCCCCGAGAGCACCTTTGCGGCACCATCGACACTGCCATTAATCAAGAGATTACCGGCCTTGACGGATAGCCCACCCGTGAAGGTGTTCGCCCCGGTTAGTATCAACGTTGCGTCGCCCTCCTTATGCAGTGCCCCGGTCCCGGAGATCACCCCCGACAAAGTCGCGGTACTCCCCAATTCGGCCCCCAGCCTTGACTGAGGGGCCGCCAGTACAATGGCGTTCGCGACCTTAAGGCCATCCTTTAAATACAGCGCCCCACCTTTGACCGTAATGGCCCCGGTCCCCGCCCCAGTGTTATGAGCAAGCGTCAACCAGCCAGCGTTGATGATAGTCCCGCCGGTATAGGTATTAGCCCCGTAGATGTTGAAATTCCCTGCCCCAACTTTTTGAAATTGGCCGGAACCGGAAATAATCGCCGCCGATAACAGCGCGGTCCTCGGGTAACCTTTGGGGAAGGTCTCATTCATAGAAATCTCGTTGGTCGGCGCGGCGAGGATGATGTTATTGCGCACGTTGATAGTTGAAGAGACTTGCAGCGATCCACCATTGAGCGTGATGACCCCGCTACCGGCCGCCCCATCGGAGCTTAACTTCAGAACCCCACCCTCGATCGATGTCCCACCAGTGTAGCTATTCGTCGCGGTAAGGACAAGCGTGCCGCGACCCGTCTTGACGAAGGTTCCAGCACCAGAAATCAAGCCCGATAGGGTCGACGAATTGGGTGTGGCCATGTCCATATCGATGATCGACCGCGCCGACTGCAGGGTCACCTGATTGCCAATCGTGAGGCTCTGGTCTAGGCCAAGGACGCCGCCGTTGAGTGCAATCGGGCCAGTGCCAGCCCCTTGGGCATGCCTCAACCTCAGCAGGCCGTCCGAGATGGTCGTCCCTCCAGCATAGGTATTAACGGCATCGAAAACTAAGATCCCCGAACCGGTCTTATTCACCCCAAAGTTACCGCCAATCGAGTTACTCAAGGTAGCGGTGGAGCCACCAAAGACCTTGAACTCGGCCGACGATCCCAAGTCAAATTGACCAGCCCCCGCGATCATCCAATTCGCGCTATCAACCGACCCGCCCCCGAAAGTCAGCCCGCTGATTGTGACGTTCGTCGCTAAGGTGATCGCGTCCGTCGCGCCCTGCGTCCCATCGGAAAAAATGGCACTATCACCGGAGACCCAAGCCGACAGGGTCGTGCCATTGGTCGTCCAGCGCAGACTCCCTAAGTCCCATGTGCCGCTGCCAAGCTGATAGCCGGGGGCACTACTCGTGTCCCAGATGACGTTAGCGGCCCAAAGCGAAGGGGAGGTAATCAGGGCGGCAGCAACGAGAACAGACCGAAGACGGGGGGAGCGGGCGTTCATAGGATGAGTGGTGCTTTCCTACGACCAACGTGACACATGAAAAGGACTGACCATCGCAGCGGGTTATCAGCCCCAATAACTGTTAGGGTGAAATGCTCATTCGAGCGCGAGTGGCCATGCACGTGGCCGTTCCGTCGGCAACGGATGTCCCTCTCCAATCCTGTCCGCCGGCGACGCGGTCTCCGCGCCAGCCATGCAGCCTACTCCTCGCTGACGGCAAACTCGTCCGCCCGACCGCGAGCCTGGCTCCAGCTCGCCATCAGTTCCTCCAGTGGCACCGGGCGGACGTTTTGCTTGAGGTTATATCGCCCCGCCTCGAGGCAGGCCTTCAATTGATGCCAGACCGCCGTGTAGGAACGACTGAAGCGCAGCGCCTCATCCCGCATCAGGCTGGACACGTGGCAACAGCCCCCGACCTCGGTGCAGACGAAGCGACCGGCCTTCAATTCATCCTCGCTCGCCGCACGCAGGTCGAAACGACCGAAGTGCAAGCCGGGGAAGCGCTTGGCGAAGGCCGAGACCGCCGCGACCAGTTCGGGCGTGGTGAGATCAGGGCGGTGGATGCAGCGCGCCCCGTGGCCGTAACTCCCCGTCAGATTGAGTGTGACCAATCGCCCCGCGGGGATGACCTCGTTCAATTCACGCGAGTGGCAACGCAGGTAAAGTTCCCCACGGGAGACGGCGACCTCATCCAGCCAGATTAGCTCCTCCAAGGTCTGCTCGCCATCGCCGCGCACGACCACGTCCTGCTTCTGCACAATCGCCATGATGCGGCCATCGTCCTGCCCGGGATTACGCCGCCACACCACCTCGAACTCCAGCCCGGGGATGAACTTCTGCAAAAGGAAATCTTCGCGCGCCGCGCGCACCCTTGCCGCGAGCTGCTCAGGGCCGCGCACGAAGCGCAGGCCAGCGCCATCCTCGGCGACTTCCGGCTTGAAGACCAGCGGGTAACCATGACAGACGGCAAAGGCGGTGGCTTCCTTGAGCCGTTCCTCGATGGCGTCCTCCTGCGACAGCGCCAAGGTCGGGCAGCAGCGCGAATCGCGCTGAAAGGGGCGGAGCAGGAGCGACTTCGCGTCGCCGACAAAACCGCCGATGCGACCAAAGGCCGGGTTCGCGGAGGCGAACGCGGTGAGACTCCGGTGGCGCAAACTGAAGAAAAGCACGCCGAGACGGACCGGAAGGTAGAGGAGCGTCGCCGGCCAAAGCGAAGGCTGCAACAAACCGCGCACCTTCATGACCAACTGCCGCCGACCCCGCCACGTGAGCGCGGGCAGGATCCAGTGCGTCGCGAGGTAAAGCAGCACCAACATGCCCACGACGATCCAGCCTGCGAGGCGGTGGTATTCGTTGAGCTTCTCGATGATGGCCGGGCCCCAGCGCAGACCGATGAGCATCAGGACGGGGGTCCAGACGAGCGCGGCGACGAAGAGCAGCACGCCCAACCGAAGGGGCCGGAGACGGAGGATACCCGCGGTGATGAAGGTCGGGACGCGGCTGGCCGGCACGAAGCGGGAACTGACGACGACGAGCATCCCGCGCGGCGTCGAGAACCAGCCGGCCCATTGCTCGAGTTGGTGCGGCTTGATGAGCCACTTCAACGGGATACGGTGCAGGGCCTGTCGACCAAAGAATCGACCCACGGAATACAAGGCGACGTCCCCGATGAAGATGCTGACCGTGCAGGCGGCGACCCCGGACCAAAAATCGATGACCCCCATCCCCACGAGCAGGCCCGTCGCCAGGCAGGTGGGATCCTCGGCGACAAGGCAGCACACGACGATGATAACCATCAGAATCCAATACCGGGCGCCTTGCGCGGTCGGCACGGCCGGGTCCTTGGCCGTCGGCAGCGGCGCGAGCGCCGGCGGCGCCTGCTCCACCTTGAGAACGAAGCCGCTCAATTTGGCGGCCGTCGCTTCGACGTCATCGAAAGCCGCGTCGCGTCCTCCCGGCAAAACCTCCAGCTGCGCCTGCGGGACCAACTTGGCCGAGTAGCGGGCGGCGTCGATGGACGTCACCCAATCGTCCGCGCCGTGTAGCAGGTACAAAGGCTTGCGCCAGGCCTTCAGGATTTCTTTGGAGTCCGTGAGGTCCGTGTCGAAGACCGTCTTGGCGTAATCGCGATCCCAGGGGAGCAGGTCGGCCGCCCCGAAATTTGGGGTGAGGCGGGAGACGCCCCAGAAAAAGGCCCCATGGAAACCGTAGACTAACTTATTGACGAGGGGATTGCCCATCATCTCGAACTCCTGCGCCCCCGGCGAGGACACCAAGGAAAGGGAACGGACACGGTCGGGATGGGCCTTGGCGAGCTCCAGCGCGGCGACGCCACCGAGACCCTGGCCGATGACATGATACTCCTTCAGGCCATAGTGTTCGACGAGGGCCGCGACCACCTCGGCGTTGGACTCCATCGAATGGCTGGGCACGTCGCCGGAGGAGGTGTGGAACCCGGGCAGGAAGGCCTCGATGACGGAAACCTCCGGGTGCTTCGCCAGCGCCACGCAAAGCCGGCTCCCTTGGTCGTCCCACGGGATGCGATGGAGGTAGACCACGACGGTCTTGCGGAAACGGGGGCGGACCTCGACCTGCGCCTCCTCCTTCTGGCCGTCGACCCCGTGCAAGTGAGCCCGGATCGGGATGGTGCGATCCGTCCGGACCACTTTGTCCCCGATGAAGTCGAAAGCCGGCACCCCGACGGGCGTGCCGGGCGCGATCCTTTCGTTGGCGCTGAAGGTGGGGAACCGGGCAGAAAGGACCAGCAGCACCAGGTAGACAAAAATGGCCTTCCACTTGCCGGGGATGCGACCGAGCATGCTCTTGCGGGAGGGGTGAGGCACCATCGTCATCCATCAAAGGGGGGCAAATCGGGAGGTGCAAGGCGGGAACCCCTTGAAATTCGGAGGTTGTCGGATTTATGGCTTCCTTACTTCGGTCGACCCCTCTTTGCTCGGGGGCACGTGCAAGCCACCGGACAGGAACTTCCAGGCCTCCGGGTCGTCATCGACAAGGTGGTCCACCATCGGGACGCCAACTTCCCCCCGGAGACCCCTCACGCCTTCGTCTATTTCCTGACGATTACTAACGTCTCCCAGGAGACCGTGCGTCTCCTCGGCCGAAAGTGGGTCCTCCGGGGCGAGGATGGCACGGTCGAGGTCGTCGAGGGCGACGGGATCGTCGGCGAGACCCCGACCCTCCCCCCGGGCGGAAAATTTTCCTACAACAGTTATCACCTGACCGGGGCCCCCCTCACGGCGGAGGGCGCCTTCCACGGGACCACGGCCGATGGCCGCCGGGTTTTCGTGCGTATTCCGGCCTTCCCAATGACCCCGCCCACCGACCCTTCCTGATGCGACTTACCGACCTCAACTCCGGCCGCGAAATCGGCGCCAACTGCATGCTCGCCGAGTTCGGCGGCCTGCGGCTGGTCCTCGACTGCGGCCTTCACCCCAAACTCGATGGGCGCAAGGCCTTGCCGCAACTGGATAAGATCCAAGGCGGCGTCGACGGCGTCATCCTCACGCATTGCCACCTGGACCACCTGGGCTCGCTGCCCTTGCTGATCCGCCAGCACCCTGGGGCGCGGGTCTACGCCTCGGCGGCCACCACCCTCTTCGTCCGCCGGCTGCTCTCCAACTCGATCCAGGTCATGAAGCGCCAGCGCGAGGAGACCGGCAACGCGGATTACCCGCTCTACGTCGAGCAGGACGTCGAACGCGTCGAGCATGCCCTCGCGGCCGTCCCGCTCGCCAACCCCCGCATCATCGGTCGCGGCGGCGAGGAGGTCGCGCTGAGTTTCCACCTCGCGGGCCATGTCGCCGGCGCGGTCGGCGTGCTGGTGGAACACCGTAAACGTAAGCACTTCTTCACGGGCGACGTGCATTTCCAAGCCCAACGGACGGTGGCTGGCGCCAACTTCCCCAGCACCCCGGTCGACACCTTGGTGATGGAATGCACTCGCGGGGCCACCGCTACGGCCCCCGGGATGACGCGCAAGAAGGAAGAAGATCGCCTCATCAACGCGATCAACCGCGTCGCGGACCGGGGCGGTGACGTGCTCCTCCCGGCCTTCGCCTTCGGCCGTATGCAGGAGATCCTGATGCTCCTGCAGGACGCGGCCGACGAGGGCGAACTGGTCGACGTCCCCATCTTCTGCTCGGGCCTCGGGATGGACCTCTGCGACTACATGGATGCGGCGAGCAAGAAGACCAAGCAGGTGAAGTTCAGTCGGCAGATCCTGCGCGACCTCGGCGTCCAGCCGCTTTCCCGTCGCTACGTGCAACCGGGCAAGAACCTGCCGGCGCAGGGTATCTACGTGCTTTCGAGCGGCATGCTAGTGGAGAAAACCCCGGCTTGGCGCATCGCGGCCAACATCCTTGACGACGCCGAGAACGCGGTGTTCTTCGTGGGCTATTGCGACCCGGAAACTCCCGGTGGCGAATTGATCGGCATGGCGCCCGGCGGCGAATTCAAGTTCAAGAGCCTCGACCACACCTCCATCCTGCGGGCCGAGGTCGAGCGCTTCCACCTGAGCGGCCACGCCGACCGCGAGGAGCTGCTGGACTTCGCCCGCGACCTCGCGCCGAAGGACATCGTGCTCACGCATGGCGACCCGCCCGCCCGCGCCTGGATGAAGGAGACGCTGGCCCAGCGGATGCCGGGCACGCGCGTCCACGACCCGGAACCGGGCACCCCGCTCGAACTGTGAACGACGGACCGCGCTCGATCGAAGATTGGCGCGAGTTCACCCTGACCCGGGGTCCGCGCATGGCGGCGGAGGCTTTCCTCCTCAAGCTCGGGGCGCTCGCCCCCGCCGAACAGCGGGCGGCGCTCTGCGGCCTGCCCGATGCCGTCAGCCTGACCCGTCGCTTTGAGAACGCCTGGCCGCGACGCGACGCGGCGCTGGGCGGCGTGCCCTTCCTGACCAAGGACCTGTATTTCCGGACCGGCCACCCGACGTTCGCGGGGTCGACGTTCCTGCCGGAAGTGCTCGGGCCGGCCCGGCGTACCTCCACCCTGCCCGCGGCCTTCGAACAGGATGCGGGAGCCATCGAATGCGGCCGGACCCAGCTGAACGAATTCGCCTTCGGGCTGACCGGAGAGAACCCGCACTACGGCGACTGCCCGCACCCGATCGACGGCGCCATACTCGCCGGCGGCTCTTCCTCCGGCGCCGCCTTCGCGGTCGCGCGTGGGTTGGTCCCGTTCGCTTTGGCGACCGACACCGCCGGCTCGATTCGCGTCCCTTGCGGGTATTGCGGCGTCTGGGGCCTGCGCCTCTCGCCCGACATCCTGCCGGTCGGCGATCTTTTCCCGCTTTCCCCGGGCTACGACACCCCCGGCTGGATCGCAGGGAGCGCCCAAGACCTCGCGCAGGTCTCGGCCGCGGTGCTGGGCGAAGCCCCTCCGGCGGGCGCTGGCCTGTGGGCGGGCGACCTCGGGCTGGGACTCGTGCCGGCGGACCTCGCACCCATGCGCGAACTCGCCTTACGCGCGGGGGCCCAAGAGAACCTCGCCTCGACCGAACTCCTGCGGCTGGCATGCCAAGGCGCGGCGGCCGCTTACCCGGTGCTGGGCGGTTACGCCGCCGCACGGGTTCACGCCGCCTGGCTGGACCAACGTCGCGCGGACTACGACCCAGCGGTGTGGGCCCGGCTCGACGCCGGCCGTCGCCGGACGCCCGCGGAGCTGAAGGCGGCCGAGTCCGTCCGACAACGGGTGAGCGAAGCGTTTCGCGTGCTCTTCACCCGGCATCACTTCATCGCCCTGCCCGCCACCGCCGGCCCGGCCGTCGGTAAGGCCGCCTGCGACGAGGTGCACCGCGCCCGCCTGTTGGCGCTCAACGCCCCGGGCTCGCTGGCTGGACTACCCGCGATTGCGGCCCCCGCCAAGCGCCCCGACGGTCGGACGGTTGGGGTGCAATTCCTCTTCGCCGACATGGCGAACTTCGGCTGGTCCGCGGTGCTCAAGCGCCTGGCCTGAACTTCAAAGCCGCTGGCGCCGCATGTGCGCGGAGGGCTGACCCAGCCCCTCGCGGTACTTGGCGACCGTGCGGCGCGCGATCTGCACGCCGCGCTTACGCAGCTCGGCCGTGATGGCCTCGTCCGCCAACGGCGCGGCCGGGTTCTCGCGGGCCAAAATATCCGCAATCATCTCCTGAACCCCTTCTTGCGCGACGGTGCCACCATCGGTCGTCGAGACCCCGGAGGTGAAGAACCAGCGAAACTCCCGCAGCCCGTGCGGCGTCAGCATCCACTTGTTCGCGGCGGCGCGGCCGACCGTGGTCTCATGGACGCCCATCTCCTTCGCGACGTCCGTCATGGTGAGGGGCTTGAGGCGGGCGGGACCGTGTTCGAAGAAATCGCCTTGGCGGTCGACGATGATGTGGGCGAGCCGCTCGATGGTGCGCTGGCGTTCCTCGATCGCCCCGATCAGGAACTTGCCCTGGCGCATCCGCTCGAGGATGTAAGCGCGTTCCTGGTCGCCCAGGGTATTGCCGGCGAGCATGTCCTTGTAAGCTGGCACGAGCCGAAGCTTCGGCACATGGCGATCGTCCATCCCGACCCTCCACCGGCCCTCGTCGTCGAGCTCGACCGTCGCGTCGGGCGTGACCACGCGGTTATCGTCGCGGGCAAACCGGCGGGCGGGGACCGTCTCAAGCTTGGCCAGTTCCGCCAGCCCCTCCCGGATATCGTCCATCTCCAGGTCGAGCTGCCGGGCGCAATCCTCCAGCCGCCGAGCCATCATCGGCTCCCAGCAATCGGCCACCAGACGGGCGGCGGTGGAAAGACCCCGACCGCGTTGCCGGAGTTGCGCCAGAAAGCACTCGCGCAGGTCGCGGGACCCGATTCCCGCCGGATCAAAAGCGAGCAACAACGTGTGCGCCATGACCACCGCCTCGTACGGCTGCCCGGAACGGAGCGCGAGGGACGAAAGGTCCTCCTCAAGGAAACCGCGCTCATCGAGCGCGTCGATCAGCAGGCGGAGCGCTTCCAGCACGGCCGGATCCTCCGCGGCCGTCCGCGCCTGCTCGGCGAGATGCTCGGCCAGGGAGGCCTCGCCCGTGGCCGACTCCATCAGGTGGCGGCGGCGTTCCTCATCCTCCTGCGTGTAACCCTGGGAGCGGATCTCCTCATAATAACTTTCATCCCAGTCCTCCTTCATGCGCTTCAAGGCGTCGAAATCGTCGTCGCCTAAGGCGAGTTCCCGCGGGCCATCTTCCTCCGGGTCGTCGGCCGCAGGGGCCGAGTCCAGCCGCTCCGGCGAAGTCGGTTCGACCTCCTCCAGCAAAGGGTTGGCCGCCATCTCCTCGCCGATTTCGCGCAGCAACTCGGCGGCCGGCACCTGCAGGATCCGCAGGGACTGGCGAAGCTGGGGGGTGAGCACGAGGCCCTGCACCTGCTTCTGAGATTGGTTGATGCCTTGATGGGCCATGGACGCAACAAGATTGGAGCAAAGTCCGACTGGTTTGGCAAAGGGTAACCGCACCCCAATCGGCTTGCCTATGGGGGTCGGGTCGACAGGCTCCTAACGCCTCTCCCTAGGTTATCCCGACTGCATGCGTCACTTCGCCCTTTTCATCGACAACGTGGTCCGCGGACCTCTCTCGGAATACGAAATCCAGGACTTGATCGCCGCCGGTACGGCGACGGCCGAGACTTTGTGCGCCCCGGTCGGCTCGACCGAATGGGAGCCGCTCGCCAATCATTTCACCTTCGGCAGCAGCCTGAAGCTCACCTGGACCCCAGCCGTGGCGAAGACCGACGAGGAAATCGCCGCCCAGGCCAATCGCCTCGACCCGGATGTCCGCCGCCAGTTGCTGATGTACGGTCTGGCCGACGCCGCGACGGTCGACCAGATCTCGCCGGCGCAGGCGGAGACGGCCCTGACGGCGCACATCGCGCGGATCAAGGCGCAGCTGAACGTGCATCGCTTCGCCGGCCTCGGCGCCTTCCTCGTCGCGCTGGCGCTGGGAGCCTACCTTGGCCTCGGCGACACGCCCGTCTCCGGCTTGCTCGGCAAGGCCGCCGGCACCTGGGTCAAGGAAGACCCCAAGGTCGCGGAACAAGCCAAGCGGCTCGAGACCGAGCAACGCAACTTCGAGAAACTCCGCAAGGAAGCCGAAGCCGCGGTCTTCGCCAAGCCGGCCGCCGGTTCCCCCGCACGCGCGATGCTCCTTGCCCGCCTGCGCGTCAATGAAGCGTCCCTCTTCAGCGTGAAGGGCGAGGTGGATACCACCCCGTTGGCGGCCTTGGTCGGCAAGTGGAACGTGAAACTCGATCCCGCAATTCGCCTCTTCATCCTGCCCGAACCGATGCCGCCCAAGGCGCTCCACCAAGTCGAGGATCAATCCCTTGTGCTGGACGCAATCCTGTCGCCCTTGATGGACGATGCCGGTTTCGAATCCCTGCGCCAGGAGACCGTCCGCGGTTTCCCCGACCAACCTGCCCTGCCGGAATCCGCCCGATTGAAGTCCGAAGTGGAGAACATGAAATTGGCCGAGCTCAAGATGATGATCGAGCGCGTCGAGTTCCGCGCCCGCGCCTCCGAGACGGAAGCTAGCGCCAACGTCGTCGGCACCCGGGCCCAGCTTTCCGGTAGTTACCGCGATTGGGCACCGAAACTCCGCGCCTTTGCCGGCCAGCTCCGCGAGCTACAGAACCGCCTGCAGATCAACGTCAACCCGGCCGCCCGCGGCAAACTCTGGAGCGAGTTCAACGCGGGGCCTGGGGCCGAACTCGCCGCCTGGGTGCTCGGCGCCAACGCCAAGGAAGTCAAAGTCGATGAGAAAGGGTCCTTCGCCGTCGCGGAAACCGGTAAACTGGAGCCCGCCACCGCCGCGACCCGCGTGCTGGTGACGGCGCAAATCAACAACGACACGGTCTACCTCGCCTGGGGCTCCAAGTTCCTCGCCTGCCGCGACCTCGTCAGCACCGAGATCCCCAAGGAGCAGTTCCTCGCCCTCGAGGAGTACAAGGTCGTCGCCAAGACCGTGACCGGCGGACGCCGCTGTGTCGCCAAGGCTCGCGT
This sequence comes from Verrucomicrobiota bacterium, assembly GCA_014193315.1. GTDB lineage: Bacteria > Verrucomicrobiota > Verrucomicrobiia > Opitutales > UBA953 > UBA953. The sequence continues at coordinate 244,998 of BJHS01000001.1, read as the reverse complement.
TGGCGGTCGCGACCTGGCCGCGGAACGCACCTCGCCGCAGTGGCACTTTCTCACCGTGGCCCGGGAAAAGGACTCCGACAGCCTGGTTTTGGCCGTCGATGCCGCGACGTACGACAAGTTCGCCGTCGCCCAGGTCGTCCCGTTCGAGGTGTTGGCCGACCTGCAGGTCTACAGCCGTCCGGTCGAATCACCGATCCCCGCCCCGCTTAGCGCCGCCGAGTGAGCGGGCCGCGCCTCAGCGGCGGACCCAGCAATCCGGTTCGGAGCAGTCGCCCATCGCCGCCGGACTCAGGCGAGTCACTTTGCCGGAGACCGTGTCGACCACGACAATCCAGCCGGTTCTGGCGCTCTCCTGCGTCGCCAGCAAGTGACGGCCATCGGCGCACCAGCTCGCGTGCGAAAGGTTAAGGGCGCTGACCGCCGGGATCTTGGTCACGGCACCCGCACCGAGGTCGATCAAGCCGAGACCGAGACCGCCGGATTGGTAGGTGAAGGCGATCTGGTTCGGGAAAACGGGATTCCAGCGCGGTTCGGTGCTGTAGTTATATCCCGTCGCCACGCGGGTCAGAACGCCGCCGGCGGTGTTGGCCAAGTAGATGCCGGGATGGCCAAGCGGTCCGCTGGTCAGGGCGAAGCGCGTGCCATCGGGGGACCAGCAGGGATCCGAATCGACCCCCTCGGTGCCGACCGCGAGGCGCGGCGACTCGCCATGCGGGCCAGCGACGAAGATGTCCATGGTGCCCTTGTTCGAGGAAGCGAAGGCGATGCGTCCATCGGGACCGCTGCTGGCGCCACCCAGCGCGCCACGCACGTTGGTGATGACCTTGGCCGCCTCGCCGATACCATTGGAGGAAAGAATTTCCGGGAAACCGGAACGGTAGGAAGTCACGAAATAGACGCGGGCGCCATCGGCCGACCAGCGCGGGCTGTTCGTGGTGCTCTGGTAGTTGGTCAGGCGAAGGAAGCGGGAGCGCGCCAGGTTCGTGACGTAGATTTCCTGCTTGCCGCTGTAGCGCGAGACGAACGCGACCTTGGTGCCGGCGAAAAGCGGCTTGAGCTGCCAGCGCTTCCCGAGTCCCACGACGATGGCATCGGCGACTTGCAGGATGAGGTCGTGCTCATCGCGCCCCTCGACCGAGGTCTGAAAGGCGAACCGCGGGTGATCGCAGGCGGCGGTCGCGGTAAGCGCGGATCGGCTGATGGTCACGCGCGCGGACGCATCGGGGCGCAGGTTGAGGGCGCCGTGCACGCCGAGGGCGGCCCGGACCTGATCGCCGAAGGCCCGGTCATCCGCGACGACGTTGATCGGCACCCCATCGCGTGGCACCACGCCATCGATACTGCCATCGACGATGACGCGCTCCTGGGCAGGCGCGATGAGGGAAAGACCGAGGGCGGAGAGCAAGGCGAACAGACGCATGGAACGGTAGGGGCGATTAAGAGCGTTCGTAGTTTGACCTAGGTGGGGGCGGGACTTCAATCCTGCTTATGGCACTCGACAAGGATTCCGTCCAGAAGGCGCTCGCGCAGGTCCGCTACCCAGGCTTCAGCCGGGACATCGTCTCCTTCGGCCTGCTCAAGGGCATCGAGGTCACCCCGGAGGGCAAGGTGGCGGTCGGCCTAGCCGTGACCACCGCCGACCCCGCGATTCCCAAGAAGCTCTACGCCGACATCGAGGCGGTACTCCAGGCGCTCGGCGCCCAAGCGCCCGAAATTGCCATCACCGTCACCGTACCGAAAGGCACCCCGCCGGCGGGCGCCTCCGCGGTCGCCGGGCAGCCGCCCGCTAATGCCGGCGTGGGTCAGGTGAAACACATCATCGCCGTCGCCAGCGGCAAGGGCGGCGTCGGCAAGTCCACTTTCGCCGTCAATCTGGCCTGCGCCTTGGCCCGCTCGCTGACCGAGCAAGGCCGCCCCGACCGGGTCGGCCTGATGGATTGCGATATCTACGGCCCCTCGGTCCCGCTGATGATTGGGGTAGCCGGCCGGCCCCAGATCGACGGGGACGTCCTCCTTCCTCTGGAGAACTTTGGGGTCAAGATCATGTCCATGGGTCTGCTGATCGACGAGAACGCCCCGGTCGTCTGGCGCGGCCCGATGATCATGAAGACCATCTCGCAGTTCGCGACCAACGTCCGCTGGGGCGAACTGGACGTCCTGCTCATCGACCTCCCCCCGGGGACCGGCGATGCCCAGTTGTCGATCGCCCAGTCGATGGCCCTCAGTGGCGCGGTGATCGTGACCACCCCGCAGACCGCGGCGGTGGCGGTGGCCCTCCGCGGCGCCGCGATGTTCGAGAAAGTCAGCGTCCCCATCCTCGGTGTGGCCGAGAACATGAGTTTCCTGGAGGATGCCGACGGGCGCCGCCAATACCTCTTCGGTCAGGGCGGTGGTTTGAAGGTCGCCACCGCCCTGCACACCGAGCTCCTCGGGGAAGTCCCGCTGGATCAAGCGGTTCGCCAAGGCGGCGACCACGGTATCCCGGTCGTCATCAGCCATCCGCACAGCAACGCCGCCCGGGTCTTCAAGTCGGTGGCGCTGACCGTGTTGCGAAAACTTGAGACCCCGGCGTGACCGTTCCGTCACCTGGACTTGCAAGATTGATAAGAATCGGTCAAGGTATTGGCCAAGGATGAGAGAAATCGACCAGGAAGCCCCGCAAGACGACGCCTTGGCGGTTCGCTCCTCGCTCTACGCGGAATTCCGGGCCGAGCGCGACGAAATCCTGAAGCACAAGTGGATCGAGTCCGAGAAGGCCGGCCGCGACATCGGGTTCGAGCGGGCCTTGATCGACTGGACCCGGCATCACCGGGCCCGCTGGCGCGCCCAACGCCGCACCAAGGCCTGAGGCCGCGGAGCAAGGGGTAATTTAAAAGGCCGCCCCGTGGGCGGCCTTTTTCGTGCAAAGGAAGCGACGCTCAGCCCTTGATCTCCTTGTGCAGCGTGTGGCGGCGCAGGGAGGGGTTGTACTTCTTCTTTTCGACCTTCTCCTGGGAGAGCTTCTTGTTGCGGGTGGTCATGTAGCGGGAAGGATTCTTACCTTCCTTGCGGGCTTCAGTGCACTCAATGATAACGATTTCGCGGGCCATGGTTCAGATTGGGTTTAGAGGGTGAGGATTGGGAGGGGGTGAGGGGGTGGGCAAGCCCGAAAAACAAACCGGGCGGCCGATGGCCGCCCGGTTTGAGAAAAAAGAGCCGGAATCAGCCCCACAACCGCTTCTTATGGCGGTTGTTCTTCGAGCGCTTACGGCGCTTGTGCTTGTTCATCTTCAGACGACGCTTCTTCTTGAGGCTTCCCATGGTGTGGTGATGGGTCGCATCTAGGAGAGCCTCCGCCGGACAGTAAAGCCGAAACTAGACCGAAATGCGGGTATCCGCCAGCCATGCGGCGGAGCCCCAAGCCGAGCGTAAAGTACCCATAATCGGGGCGACATCGCCGTCGCCAGCACCCAAGGCGAAACAAGCGCTGCCACTTCCGGTGAGCCGGAAGCAGAGGCCATGGCGGGACTGCAGCCAGTCCAAGGCGGTCGGCAGGGCGAGGTGCTTGGCGAAGATCACGGCGGCCAGATCGTTGCCCATTTCCCCCGGATCGCCCGCCGGGGCCGCACACCAAGCCGCCAAACGGGCCTCCGCGATCACGGGGTCCTGGTATCGGCCCAAACGGGCGAGGCCCGCGTAGGCCTCGGGGGTGGCGATGCTAAAGGGTGGCTTGATCACCAGCACGCGCTGACCAGCCAAAGCCTGCCGGACCGAGGCGGAGACCGGGGACAGCCGCTCCCCCCTGCCCCGCATGACCTGCAGGCCGCCTCGAACGAAATAAGGGCAATCGGAACCAATCTCCGCGGCCAGCACCTCAAGCTCGGCCAGTCCCAAGGGGTCGGGCACCGCCTGATCGAGTAATCGCAACGCCGCCGCGGCGTCGGAACTTCCCCCGCCCAAGCCAGCGCCATGCGGGATCCGCTTGGCCAAGCGGAAGGCCCCCCGGACGCAAGCGGGGCGACGACGAGCGTAGGCCTCCGCCGCTCGGAGCACCAGGTTCGTGCCATCGACCGGCAGCGTCGGGTCATCGCACGTCAAGGCGAAGGCCGGCCCCGGCGTGAAGGTCAGTTCATCCGCCAGTTCCAAGCCCGCGACCAAGCTCACCAACTCATGGAAGCCATCCGCCCGCCGTCCCGTGATGGCCAACGAGAGGTTGAGCTTCGCATGCGCGGCGGTGACGAACACGAAGGGAAGATGGGCGGGGGCTTCGCGGAGGCGAGGCGATTTGGCGCCAGCGGTCAGGACCGGGGGTGCGCCTTGCGATGCACCTCACGCAGCCGCGCGACCGAGAGGTGGGTGTAAATCTGCGTGGTCGAAAGCGAGGCGTGGCCCAGCTGCTCCTGCACCAGCCGCAGGTCGGCGCCATTGGCCAGCAGGTGCGTCGCGCAGGCATGGCGGAGTTTGTGCGGGGTGAGGTCCGCCGGCAAACCGGCCAAGGCCAGCTTCTGCTTCAACATCAATTGGACCGCGCGGGGGTGCAACGGACCGCCGCGTGCGGCGAGCAGGAGCGGGGCGCCGCGCGCGGGCGGGCCCCGCAACCCGAGGTAGACCTTCACCGCGGCGACGGCCGTATCTCCCACGGGAACGACGCGCTCCTTGGAACCCTTGCCCAGCACGCGCACCAAGCCCGTGCCGAGGTCGAGATCGCCGCCGGTGAGGCCACAGAGTTCGGAGACGCGCAGACCGGCGCCATAAAGAATCTCCAAAATCGCCTGATCGCGGGCGCGCCGCTCGGGCGTCTCACCGGTCGCCTCGGTGGCGTCGGCGTCGAGCAGCGTGTCCGCCTGCCCCTCGGTAAGGAACTTCGGCAACGACTTCGGCAGCTTCGGCAAGACCAGTCCCGCCGCCGGGGTCGTCGCGATGCCACCCCGCTCCCGGAGATCCGACAGGAAAGCCCGGACGGCCGAGAGCTGATTGTGAACGCTGCGGCGGCTATGCGTGTTCTGGCGCTCGATGACGAAGTCGCGGAGGTCACGCGCGGTGAGCCGGGACCAGTCACCGGTCCAGCCGCCATTGGCCTGCATCCACAAGGCGAAGCCCTTCAGCGAGCGGCCGTAGGTGAGGACCGAACGCGGGGCCAAGCGCTTACCCGCCAGTTGACGCTGCAAGAAAGCGGAGACCGCGGCCGAGCCCGGCCAACCCGAAGGATTCCCGTCGTCCGCGGACTGGACAGGGCGACGCTTCACACCTGCGGCTGCTTGCCGTGCTCGGCGCGAACGGTAATGCCGATGCCACCCCGCACCCCGAAGGCGCCGATGACCTCGCACCAAACCGGATCCAAGGCAACGACCAGGTCATCGAGGATCTTGTTCGAAAGGTGCTCATGGAACATCCCCTGCTGACGGAAGCTCCAGAAGTAGAGTTTAAGGGACTTGGACTCGACGATGCGCGGTCCCGGGATGTAGCGGATGGTGATCTTCGCAAAATCCGGCTGGCCGGTCGCCGGGCAGAGGCAGGTGAACTCGTCCGTGGTCAATTCCACGGTGTAGTTCCGGCCGACGTTGCGGTTCGGAAAGGTCTCCAGCGTCTGCTGGGGCTTGTTCTGGGTATTCCCGAGGTGGGAGAGCCCGCTGAGGTCTTGAGGCTGAGTGGCCATGCGTTGAAGCAAGCAGGCGCGCCGAAAGAGACAAGCGGAGAACACCCTTTCGGCGGAAGGAAGCCCGAAACCGGCTTGCGTCAGGGCGAGCGGGCGGTTGCCTTCCCTACACCCACGCGTGCATGGAACCCAGGGCCATCGCCATCCTCGGGGCCACCGGCTCCATCGGCACGACAACCCTCCAGGTCGTCCGGGCCCACCCGAGCCTCCTCCGGGTCGCCGGTCTGGCCGCGTTTTCGCGTTGGCGTGAACTCCTCGCCCCGGTCCGGGAGTTCGGCGTGCGCACCATCGCCTTGGCCGACCCGCAAGCCGCGGCCGAAGCCCGGAGCTCGGGCGAATTCCCTCCCGGCACCCGGATCCTCGAAGGCCAGGCCGGCTTGACCGAAATCGCCTGCCTGCCCGAAGTCGCGATGGTCGTCTCGGCCGTCGTCGGCACCGCGGGCTTAGCCCCGACCCTGGCGGCGCTCGAAGCCCGCAAGGACGTGGCCCTCGCCAGCAAGGAACTCCTCGTGCTCGCCGGCAAGTTCATCACGGCCACCGCCCGGCGAACCGGGGCCCGGCTGCTGCCGGTCGACAGCGAGCACAACGCCATCTTCCAGCTGTTGCGCGACAAGCCCGCCGCCGATATCGATCGGCTGGTGCTGACGGCCTCGGGCGGGGCCTTCCGCGACACGCCCCCAGACCGGCTCGGCGCGGTCACGCTCGCGCAGGCGCTCAAGCACCCGAACTGGGACATGGGCCCGAAGGTGACGATCGATTCGGCCACGATGGCCAACAAGGGATTGGAGATCATCGAAGCCCGCTGGCTGTTCGACCTGCCCGTCGACCGGATCGACGTGGTCGTGCACCCGCAGAGCATCATCCATTCGATGGTCACGCTGAAGGATGGCAGCCTGCAGGCGCTGCTGTCGCCGCCGTCCATGGCGTACCCGATCCAGGACTGCCTGCTCTACCCGCACCGGTTGCCCTGCCCCGCCCCGCGGCTGGACCTCTCGGTCGCGCTGACGCTCTCGATGAGCCCGCCCGACCCGGCGCGCTACCCCTGCCTGGGCCTGGCCCGCTCCGCCGCCCGGACGGGCGGGACCGCCCCGGCCATCTTCAACGCCGCCAACGAGGTCGCGGTCGCCGCCTTCGTCGAAGGTCGGCTGGGCTTCACCGGGATCGCCGAGCTCGTGGCCGCGACCCTCGCCGCCTGCCCGTCCGCCGAACCGGCCTCCCTGGCCGAGGTGCTGGCGGCCGATACCGCCGCCCGCCAAGCCGCTTCCAGGCTCGCCCCCGGGCTGGCCCGCTGAAATAAATCACCCTCCCCTTTCATGGAAAACTTTTCCGTCTCCGACCTCCTAGGCAGCCTCCGCGGGATCTTGCTGGTCGCAATCTTCTTCGGTGGCTCGATCTTCGTACACGAGCTCGGCCACTTCCTCGCCGCCCGACGCCGCGGCCTCAAGGTCGAGCGCTTCTCCATCGGCTTCGGGCCGCGCCTCTTCGGTTGGACCGGCAAGGACGGCGTCGACTACCGGGTCTCCCTCATCCCGCTCGGCGGGTACGTCGCCTTGCCGCAGTTGGCCGACATGCAAGGCATCGAAGGCGAGACCACCGACGACGCCGAGGCCCTGCCGAAGATCTCTTATACCGACAAGATGATCGTCTCGGTCATGGGCGCGGTCTTCAACATCATCTTCGCCTTCGTGCTGGCGACCATCCTCTGGTTCACCGGGATGCCCGTGCCGGAAGGCAACGGTAGCACCGTGATCGGCTACGTGCCCGAGCAGATCGTGACGGGCTCCGCCCACCTCGCCGAGCTCGGCCTCGGCCAGACCATCCCAGGGCCGGCCTACACGGCGGGCGTCCGCAGCGGGGACAAAATCCTCGCCATCGACGGGCAACCCGTGACGAGCTTCGCCCAAGTGATGGAGACCATCATGCTGGGCAATCGCCGCGATTCGCAGGAACGCCCGACCTCCACCTTCACCATCGAGCGCGCGGGGCAGACCATGGAACTCATCGTGTTCCCGGCGCGGCTGGAGCTCAACGCCCGCAGCGGCGACCGCATTCGGGTCGCCGGCATGCAAGCCCGCTCCCGCGTCGTGATGGATGAACCGATGCCCGGCTCGCCCGCCGCGAAGGCCGGCCTGAAGAAAGGCGACCGCGTCATCGCCGTCGACGGCCAAGCGGTGAATAACGCCGCGGAATTCCGGGAGCTACTCCGCAAGGGGGGCGCGATCGAGCACCAGTTGAAGGTGGTGCGGGGCGATGAGCAGGCCCTGACCCTGCCGGTCACGCCGCGGATCAACACGACCGTGAACCCGGTCAGCGTCATCGCGTACGGCGAAGAAGCCCACCGCCATTCCCTCATCGTCGTCCCCGTCACCAAGGACCTGCTTTCCCGCGACCCCGAGGCCAAGCGCGACCAGTTGATGGTGCTGGGCGTCTCGCCCGAGGACCCGACGCTCACCGAGGCCCTCCGCATCGGGACGATCATCGACAAGGTGGACGGTAAGGAACTCACGGCGATCCGTTCGCTCGAGGACCTCGACAAGGCCGGGGCCGGTGGCCCGCGCGAGCTGACCCTCTACTGGAAGCGCCCCAACGGCGACAGCGGCAACCTCACCTTGACCCACGCCGCCATCCGCCGCGGTAAGCCCGTGGAAGTGGCCCAGATCGGCGCCGTGCTGGTGGCTCGCCCCGACATCGAGAAGCGCAACCCCCTCGACACCTGCCTAGGTATCGTGCGTTCGACCTTCACCACGCTGCGCCGCCTGTTCGACCGCGACTCCGACATCAAAGTCAACCAGCTGGCCTCGGTCATCTCCATCACGAAGACCTACTACAACATCTCGGAAGACATCACCCGGGTGCTGTGGTTCACCGTCCTGATCAACCTCAACCTGGCGATCCTCAACCTGATGCCGATCCCCGTTCTCGACGGGGGGCACATGCTCATCGCGACCATCCAGCGTTACACCAACAACGCCATCAAGGCATCGGCCGTGATCATCCTCCAGTACACCTTCATGGCGCTACTGTTCAGCTTGATGGCCTACATCATCTTCAACGACGTCCGGCGCTGCTCGGGCGATAACGAGATGCAGTTGCGGCAACAGATCCTCGAACGCCACGTCTACAAGCCGGCGGAATATAAGAAGTAAGGGCGAGCACGGAGATGTTGGGGATTAGGGAGTAGGGGTTAGGGAAAAGATAAAGCGAGTCGATGGGACGTGGTGCTAAATGTGCCCGGCCCTATTCCACTCACATCCCCACTCCCTACTCCCTACCACCCACCCTCGCCTCCATTCTTCTCGTCCCCGGGAACAGTTTGGGCCAACTTCCTGTCTTCCTCCCATGGACCTGCCACCTCCCTCCTCCCGTCGCTCCTTCCTCGGCGCCGCCGCTACCGCTTTCGCCGCCCTCGGCCTACCGAGTGCCCTCGCCGCCGAGAACGCCGCCGCCGCCAAGGCGTCCGGCAACGGCAAGAACAATATCAAGAAGGCCTACATCTACGCCTTCCACATCGGCAACATCGAGGCCTGGTCCATCAGCGATGGCTGGGGCACGTTCAGCAAGTGCGTCTCCAAGAAGATGTGGCCGCCGGAACAGCGTCCGGCGATGACCAAGGCGCTCACCGACTTGGGCGAACGCCCGGACGACGTGACGCTGTACATCAACGTACTCGTCCTTCGCAAGGGCAAGGAAGTCGTCATCGTCGACGCCGGCTTCGGCGCCTACAGCAAAAACGTCAACTGGGGCTGGCTGGCCGACGCCCTCGAGACGATCGGTATCAAGCCGGCCGACGTCACCCATGGCCTGCTGAGCCATTCGCACGTGGACCACATCGGCGGCTTCTTCCAGGGCAATAAGATCCTCTTCCCGAACGCGGCCATCCACGTGCTCAAGAGCGAACTGGATTTCTGGCGGGCGCCGAAGCCCGACTTCAGCAAGTCCCACCGCACCGACGACGTCCCGGGCCTCATCAAGATGGTGCGCAGCGGCTTCGACGTGCTGCAGGCCAACCTGGTCATCCACCAGGACGGCGACCAGCTCCTCGACGGCGCCATCACCATCATCGCCGCCCCCGGCCACACCGACGGCCACGCGATCTACCGGATCAAGGACGGCAAGGACTCGCTCCTGCACCTGTCCGACCTCGCTCACAACCACGTGCTGATGTTGCACGACCCTTCCTGGTTCATCGACTTCGACCACAACCCGGAGCAGGCCATCGACACGCGCCGCAAGGTCTTCGCCGAGATCGGGGCGACGCGTGAGCGCGCCTACGGCTTCCACCTTCCCTGGCCGGGCCTCGGCGTGCTCGTGCCAAAGGGCAAGGATAGTTATCTCTGGTCGGCCGAAAGCTGGCGATGGGACGTCTGAGTTCGTTGACGGGCGCGGTCAAAGGGGTTGAGAATGACCCCATGCCCTCGGACTATTGTCCTTCCCGCCATCGCACGGTCCGCCGCCTCACCCGCGTCGTGAACGTAGGCGACGTGGCCGTGGGCGGGGCGAACCCGATCCGGCTCCAGTCGATGACGACCTCCGACACCGAGGATGTCGCGGCGACGGTGGCGCAGGCAATCCGACTCGCAGAGGCGGGTTGCGAGATCATCCGCATCACGGCCCCGAACAAGGCCGCGGCCAGCGCGCTCAAGGATATCCACCGGCAGTTCCGCGCGGCGGGCTTCAACCAGCCGCTGGTCGCCGACATCCATTTCCTCCCGTTCGCCGCGATGGAGGCGGTCGAGCACGTCGAGAAAGTCCGCGTGAATCCAGGCAACTACGCCGACAAGAAGAAGTTCGCGGTGCTGGAATACACCGACGCGGCCTACGCCGAGGAACTGGAGCGCCTGCACGAGGCCTTCACGCCGCTGGTGCTCCGCGCCAAGGCCCTCGGCCGCTCGCTGCGCATCGGCACCAACCACGGCTCGCTCTCCGACCGCATCATGAACCGCTTCGGCGACTCGCCGAACGGGATGGTGGAGTCCGCCCTCGAATTCATCCGCATCGCGGAATCGCACGGCTTCAAGGACATGATCCTGTCGATGAAGTCCTCGAATCCGAAGGTGATGGTCGAGGCCTACCGCCTCGCGGCCGCCCGCATGTCGGAGCTCGGCATGGACTACCCGCTGCACCTCGGCGTGACCGAGGCCGGCGAAGGCGAGGACGCCCGCATCAAATCCGCCCTCGGCATCGGTTCGCTCCTGGCCGACGGCCTGGGCGACACGATCCGCGTCTCGCTCACGGAAGACCCCTGGCACGAGATCCCGGTCTGCCGCGAGATCGTCAGCCGCGCCGAAGGCTTCGCCGCGCTCGGCGCCGCTTCGGCCGTCACCCTTCCCGCCGACCCGGTCGACCCCTTCTCGTTCGCGCGCCGCGAGACCGAGCTCATCGAGCTTTCCTCGAAGTGCCTTGCCGGTTCAGGCGAAGTCCCGCGCGTGATCGTCCGCAGCGTCGCCGGCCTCGCCGATTGGCAGGGCGCGGCGAAGGAGATCCTCGACGCCCATGCGGCCCAGCGTGAGGTCCGCGCCGAAGGCCTGCTGGTACGTCTCGATGACCCCGCCCACGCAGCCGGCTTGTGTTCCCTGCGCAAAGCCCTCGGCCAGGCCGTGCCGGCGCTGTTCGTCGAGACGAGCCTCTCCCCTGCCGACTTCCCCTTCGACGGCTCCGGCAGCCGCCTGGTGGTCGTGAAGGCCTTCTCCGCCGGCGATGCCGCCTCCGTCAAGGCTTGGGGCGAAGCCGTGACCAAGCACGACGCGATCCTCGCCGCCGACCTCGATGGCCCGATGCTCGCCGCGCTCGCCAAGGATCTCGCCGCGATTCCCGCCGGTCGGCTCATCCTGACGTCCTCGCAGCCGCAGGAAGGCCTGCATGCGACGGGCACGATCCGCGAGATCGTCCGATGCGCCGCCGTCGCCCAGCTCGAAGCCCCGCTGTGGATCCGCGCCACGGTCGCCAACGCCGTGCGCCTCGACCCCGGCTTCCAGTCGCGCCTCATCGAGGCCTCGATCTTCGCCGGCGGCCTGCTCGTCGACGGTTACGGGGATTTCCTTTCCTGCGAGACGCCGACCTCGACGGCCAAGTCGCTCACGCTCGCCTACGACATCCTGCAAGGCGCGCGCATGCGCCAGACCAAGACCGAGTATGTCGCCTGTCCGAGCTGCGGCCGCACCCTCTTCGACATCCAGTCGACGACCCTGAAGATCAAGGAACGCACCGGCCACCTCAAGTCCGTCACCATCGCCGTCATGGGCTGCATCGTGAACGGCCCCGGCGAGATGGCCGACGCCGACTTCGGCTACGTCGGCGGCGCCCCCGGCAAGATCAACCTCTATGTCGGCAAGACCCCGGTGAAGTTCAATATACCCCAGGACGAAGCCGTTGAGCGCCTCGTCGACCTCATCAAGGAAAAGGGCCGGTGGGTGGAAGCGTGAGGGTGGTCTTATATCAAGGGTCAGGGTCAGTAAGCAGGAGAAGGATTATAGGCTAGGCCCACCCTCCCCGCTACCCTCCGTACTCTACACTCCGTACTCCGTACTCCGTAATCGGTTCAGCACTCCGTGCCTTCCCCCTGCCCCGCGGAGGGCCGATTACTTCGCCTCCGCCGTCAGCACCTCGATCAACGGCTTGGGATCCGGCAGTCCGTGGGGATGGTGATCGCCGCCTTCCTTGGGGAAGAGCTTCACGCGGCCGCCATTGTCCTGCCAAAGTTTGATGACGAGCGCGGCGTTGTCCTCGAAGGGCACGGTCTTGTCCGCCGTGCCGTGGCACGAGATGAGAACGACCCCGGCCTTGATCGCCGGCAGGAGCCCTTCGGCGGCTTGCAGGGACTTCGCCTTGGCGTCCTCGTCGTTCGCAAAACCAAACTCGGTCTTATAAAGTTTCCAGTCGCCGGCGCTGCCTTTGCTCTGGTGCGTCAGGGCGAACCCGCCCGGCCAGGAGCGGATGTCGCACACGCCGTTGTCGAGGTAGAGCACGCTGACCCGGTCCGGGTGCAGGCGCGTCCAGGCATTCACGTAGAGACCGCCGCGCGAGATCCCGAGCAGCGCCGGCTTGGCAGAGAGCCCGCGCTTTTCACGCAGGTCGGCGTACACCTTATCCCAGGTCGCCATCGAGCGAGCGGAGCCGAACTGGTTGCTCACCCCCACGTAGACCACGTGCCAGCCTTTCGCGACCAGCCCGTCCTCGAGCGACTTCAGGTGGCCACCGAACTCGCCGACCCACAGCCAAGGCTTACCAGGGGCGGCCTGGGTCGGGACCTTCACGGTCACGGCCTTGCCGTCGATGGTCAGTTTTTCGACCGTGGCGGCCGATGCGACGGCGCAAAGCGCCATTCCGAGCAGAGCGAGGAGGATGCGGGGCATGACGGAAGGCATAGATGAATAGGTGAGGGAGTGCAAAGACATCCGTTTCATCCGATGGTGGCGGGTGGCAGGTTTCGGCAAAAGGCCCTGCCACCCGCCACCTGCGGCCGCCACCTGACACCTGAAACGATTGGCTTCCCCACCTGCTTCTTGCCAGCGGGGGCAAGTCCGCCCTATCTCTTCTCCCTATCTATTTATGAAACCCGTACTTCTGGTGATCCGCGACGGTTGGGGCGAAAACCACAACCCCAAGCACGACAAGTTCAACGCCGTCAAACTGGCGAACCTCCCGGTCTCGCGCGGCCTGACCAAGGACTGGCCCCGCACCGAGATCATGGCGCACGGCCTCGATGTCGGCCTGCCGGTCGGCATCATGGGTAATTCCGAAGTCGGCCACCAGAACATCGGCGCCGGCCGCATCGTCGACCAGGAAATCGTCCGCATCGACAAGGGGCTCACCGACTCGGCCGCCATGCGCCAGATCAAGGCCTTCCGCGGCCTCGTCGAGAACGTCAAGGCTACCGGCGGCGCGGTCCACCTGATGGGCCTCTGCTCCGAAGCCGGCGTCCACTCCACCCTGCCCCACCTCTACGCCCTCCTCCGCCTTCTGAAGGAAGAAGGCCTCACCAAGGTCTACGTGCACGCCTTCATGGACGGCCGCGACAGCCCGCCCACCTCCGGCCTCGGCTACCTCAAGCAGCTCGAAGCCGAACTCGTGAAGATCGGCCTCGGCCAGGTCGCCAGCGTGGCCGGCCGTTTCTGGGCCATGGACCGCGATAACCGCTGGGAACGCGTGAAGACCGCCTACGACGCCCTCACCGGCGCCCCGGCCCCCGAAGCCGCCTCGGCCGCCGCCGCCGTGCAGGCCTATTACGACCACCCGACCGACGCCAACACGACCGGTGACGAGTTCGTCCCCGCCACCCGCATCAAGGGCACGGCCTTCATCCAGGACGGCGACTCCGTGCTGTTCTTCAACTTCCGCGGCGACCGCCCGCGCGAGATCACCCGTGCCTTCATCGACCCCGAGTTCAAGCGTTTCCCGCGCGCCAAGCTGCTCAAGACCTTCTACGCCACCCTGACCAACTACGAGAAGGGCCTCTGCCCCAACGTCGTCTTCGACAAGCCTGCCAAGATGGTGAACATCCTCGGCGAGTGGGTCGCTAAGCAAGGTGTCGCGCAGTTCCGAACGGCTGAGACCGAGAAGTTCCCGCACGTGACCTTCTTCTTCAACGACTACCGCGAGGAACCCTTCAGCGGTGAAGAGCGCGGCATGGCGCAGAGCCCGAAGGAAGTCTCGACCTACAACCAGAAGCCCGAGATGTCGGCTGCACACGTCACCGAGATGGCCAAGGCCGCGATCCTTTCCGGCAAGTACGGCCTCATCGTCGTCAACTACGCCAACCCGGACATGGTCGGCCACACCGGCGACCTCGCCGCCGTCTGCAAGGCCTGCGAAGCCGTCGACAGCGGCCTCGGCGGCCTGCTCGCCGCCATCGACCAGGTCGGGGGCAAGGCCCTCGTCACGGCCGACCACGGCAACGCCGACCAGATGTGGGAGCCGGAAGAGAACTGCGCCCACACTCGCCACACGCTCAGCCCCGTCGAGGTCGTCCTCTACGGCGCCGGCTGCCAGACCCTCAAGACGCGGCCCACCGGCCGCCTGGCCGACGTCGCCCCGACCCTGCTCGCCCTCATGGGCCTGCCGAAGCCGGCGGAGATGACCGGCGAGTCGCTGATCGCGGGTTGAGCCGAGGTCGGCCGGAACGTGCGGAGATTAGCGCCGCCTATCGGCGTACCGTGACGGCCCAAAAGGGTCGCCCCTGACCCGCCTCACCTCCCGCTGGTCATGCCATCCGCTCGAGCTGGGCGATGCACTGGTCGAGCTTCGGGTGGGTCGTAATCCCTCAAAGGGGTCAGGCCGTTAGTGAACAGGGGTGTTAGTTTGGAGGCCTGTTTCGGGCGTTTTAACTAACAGGGGCAGGCACTAACGGCCTGACCCCTTTGGCTGAGGTGAAGTCCGGAGGCGCTTGATGAGGGCGTTCCCGTGATCCGTTAAGGCTGCCTTCGCTGGCTAGGGCAGCACGCGGTGCTGCCCCTATCCTCCGAGGGCATCAGGCCTTGAGCCCGGTGGCGAAGCTGATGCCGAGCGAGTCGGCCACGGCGCGGAGGATCTCGACCTCGCGGGGCTCGGCCTGACCGTCGCTGAGCACGGCGACGCCGCAGGCGCGCACGAAATCGCGGCGCGCGGGCACCGGGAGCTTCGCGAGGCAGGCCAGGGAGTCGTCGACCTTCGCGAGGTCGATGGCGGCGGCGGGCAGGAGCAGGTCAAGCGTGAGCCCGAGGGACTGGCAGGCCTTGGCGTAGGCGGCCTGATGCCCTTCATCCGATTCGCCGGAGGCGTACACGACGGCCGAAAGGACCAGCCTGTGATGTTGGGCGAGGGTCAGCAGGTCGCGACCGGCGATAGGCGAAGGGAGCTCGAGGTAGCGACGGACAGCCCCTTGGACGAGCAGGCCGACGAGCCCATCCTCGGTCGAGGCACTGAAGCGCGCCAAGGCGTCGCGGAAGGTCGCGCGCTGCACGGGCGAGAGGACGCGCAGGGCGGGCATCGCGAGGTCGAGCGCCGGCACCCGGAAGCCCGGTGGCAGGGCGCGCAAGATCGGCTGCAGGCGCTGGGTCTCCCGGGTGACCTCCCCGCCGGCGAGTTCGTCAAGCGACGCGAGTTGGCGGGCCCGGGTCGCGGGGTCCAAGGAGAGGACGCAGGCGAAGACCAGGCCCATGGCGCCGATCGGCTCCGCCAAGGCGTCGCGCAAGGTCTCGGGGAAGCGGCCGTTGAACTGGACGGCTTCCTGGATCTCGAGGTTGGTCGGGGCGCGGGTGGGCGCCGGCACGGGCGTGGCGGCAGCCGGGGCCGCACCACCGAGTCGCGACACAGGTGCCTCGGCCTCGTCGCTCACGCGCGCCAAGGGGCCGGTGGGCAGCTTACCGTCGAAAGCCGGATCGATGCGGCGGATACGATCCGCCAAGGGCGGGTGCGTCGAGAAGAGGGTGTCCCAGAAGCCGGGCGTCGAGCTGAAGAACATGTGCTGGGCCTCGGACTGGGCGAAGCCGAGATTGGGGGAGCCGTCCTCCTCGTCTTCCTTCTCGAACCGGTCGCGAGGCGCACGAGCCGCCACCGGAACGGTGGAGCCCCGCGCCACTTTCTGGAGGGCGCCGGAGAGCCCCAGCGGATTGCGCGTGAACTGGACGGCGGAGGCGTCGGCGAGGTACTCGCGCTGGCGCGAGATGGAGGCCTGGATGACGCGGGAGAAGAAGACGCCGCCGAGGCCGAAGACGATGACCACGGCGCCGGCGGCCATCATCGGGATACCGACCTTGGCCCCGTCGCGGCCGCGGGGAGCGATGCGGATGAGCAGGTAGCCCAGCTGCGTCAGCGCCAGGAGTCCGGCGACCGCGCCGATGAGGCGCAGGTTCATGCGCATGTCACCGTTGCCGATGTGGCTGAACTCGTGGGCCACGACGCCCTGCAGCTCGTCGCGCGTCAGGAGGTCGAGCGCCCCGCGGGTCACGCCGATGACGGCGTCCTTGGGGTTGTTGCCAGCGGCGAAGGCGTTGATACCAGGGTCCTCGAGGACGAAGCAGGCAGGCACGGGCATCCCCGAGGCGATGGCCATCTCCTCGACGACGTTGAGCAGGCGGCGCTCGCCGGGCGAGGCGCCGCGGCCAGGGATCCGGCGACCGCCGAGACCGATCGCGATGGACGCGCCGCCGGCGGACAAGGCGCTCATGCGGATGAGGCTGCCGGCCACGATCACCAGCAAGGCGACGCCCGAGGTGCCTAGGAATAGTCCGGGCTGCCACCAATCCAGCGTGCCCCCGCGGCTCACCTTGGAGGAGCCCACCACCGCCAGCGCGTAGAGCCCGCCGATCAGGACGATGATGGCCAACACGAGCAGCACGACCAACTTGGTCGTGCGTCCGCGGGCGTCATCCTGCGCCCGGAAAAAGTTCATCGTGGCGGCCATCGGCCGTTAGCGGCGAGCGCTTAGAACTTCACCGTCGGGGCAACCTTATCGGCTTCTTCGGCCTTGAAGAACTCGGCGGCGACGAAACCGAAGGTGTTCGCGACGAAGACCTGCGGGAAGACCTCGCGGCCGTTGTTATAGGATAAGACGGCGTCGTTGTAGGCTTGGCGCGAGAACGCGATGCGGTTCTCGGTCGAGGTCAGTTCCTCCATCAGGGCGCGCATCGTGGTGTCGGCCTTGAGCTGAGGGTACTGTTCGGAGACGACCATCAGTTTACCGAGGGCCCCGCTCAGGCCGGCTTCGGCCTGGCTGAGGTCGCGCATGGCGGCGGGGTCGTTCGGGTTACCGGCAAAACGGACGTTGGCCTGGGTGGCCTTGGCGCGGGCTTCGATGACGGCGGTCAGGGTGTCGCTCTCGTGGGCCATGTAACCCTTGGCGGTTTCGACGAGGTTCGGGATCAGGTCGTGGCGACGCTTGAGCTGCACGTCGACCTGGGCGAAAGCGTTGCGGAAGACGTTCCGCAGCGTGACCAGCCCGTTGTAGATGCCCACGGCGTAGACCGCGAGGACGAGGAGGACGACGAGCAGGATACCGAGAATGGTAGCGACGATGGGCATAATGGCATTCATTAAGAAGGCCACCCGCCGGGGTGCAAGGAGGGACGGGGTCTCACCCGTGATAAATCCGCGGCTGATTTACCACGGAAACCGCCCCAGAAAGGGCTTCAGGACAAGGCCTCGAGCTGGCGACAGACCTCGTCGATCAGAAAAGCCGGGGTCGAGGCCCCCGCGGTGACCCCGACGACGGCGAAACGCCCTAACGCGCCGAAGTCGAGTTCGGCGGCGGTCTCCACGTGGAAGCAGGGCAGCCCTTGTAATTCGACCAGTTTGGCGAGTTTCACCGTGTTGGCCGAATGCCGGCCGCCGATGACCACGATCGCCTCGCACCCCTGGCGACGCAGTTCGACGACATCGGACTGCCGGTCCTTGGTGGCGCCGCAGATGGTGTCGAAAATGAGCGCCGAAGGGAAACGCGTCCGGAGGTGGGCGGCCAAACGCTCAAACTCGTCGGTGAACATCGTCGACTGGGAGACCATGCAGACCTTGTCCCCGAGGTCGGGTAAGGCGTCGATGTCGGCGGGGCCGGAGATGACGTGGCCCTGCCCTTCCGCGTACCCAAGCAAGCCGATGACCTCGGGGTGCTGGGGGTCGCCGAAGATGACGGTGCGGAAGCCCTTCTTCGCGTGCATGCGGACCTTGCCGGCGATGATGCCGACGTCGGGGCAGGTGGCGTCGCGGAACTCCATGCCGAGCGACTTGAGGTACTGGCGGCGGTCAGGCGAGATGCCATGGGCACGCACGACCATCACGGCGGCGGCAGCGGTCGCCGGCGTCACGGTGAGTTTGTCCTGGCTGCGGTAATCGCCGACCTCGCGGATGCCCTCGCCGGTGAGGACCTCCATCATCTGGCGGTTATGGATCAACGGCCCATCGGTGTAGACGGGGTGACGGCCTTTCTGGGCATACTCCCGGGCGATATCGATGGCGCGCTCGACACCCCAGCAGAACCCGGCGGACTTGGCACGGAGGACCTTCACAACCCCAAGTTGGGCGGAAGCCCGGGCGATTCAAGCAAAGTCGGGCTTACTTGGCGGGCACGCCCCAGACCTCGCCCTCGATGTAGTCGTTGGAAGGCGCGGCGGAGTTGCCCTTGGAGTGGAAGCGGACGTAGCGACCCTTGACGGCGGCGACCGGGATGACGCGCCCCTCGTTGGATTCGTAGTAAACGTAGTCCCTGCCCTTCCCGAAGCCCAGTTCGCCCTCGGCATCGCTATTGTAGACCGTCGTCACCCCGGTCTTGAAATCAGGGTCGTCGGAGATCTGCACCACCACGCAGAAGTAGACGCGCCGCTCACGGTGGAAGTGCCAAAGGGCGATGGCGTGGATTTCGGAGGTCTTCGGGAGCTCGACCTGCAGCCACTGGTGGCCGCGCGGAAGCTCGACCTCGAAGCCTTCCTCCCCGCCTTTATCACCGTCGGTCAGGTAGGAGAAATCGCCGGCGGCCGCCTCTTTGGCGCTGGAGGTGACCGTGCAACCGAGGGCGAGATTCTTCGCCTCGGCGGGGACCTTTGGCAACACGCGCGGCCCCTTGGCCGGCGGCTCGAGGTTGTCGATCTTCATGGGCTTCGGAGTACCCAGCGCGACGGACTTCGGCAGCACGAGCGGCAAAGGCTTATCCTCGGCGAGGACGGCGAGGGGCAAGGCGAGAAGGCAGAGGGCGAGACGCATGGGGAGGAAAGGTAAGACTGCGGGAAGCCGAGAAAGTTTCAAGCCCGCGGAGCGTCTAGGGTACGGACCCTACGTTGCTTGAGGGGGAAACGCAGGGTCACGGTCGTGCCGACGTCAGGGGTACTACGGATATCCACCGAGCCGCCATGCGCCCGCATGATCTTCAGGATGATGAGCATGCCGAGGCCGCCGCCCGATTCCTTGGTCGTGTAATAGGCATCGAAGACCCGCGTCAGCCGGTCAGCCGGGATCCCGACGCCGGTGTCGCGGATCGAAAGCACCGCCCACTCGTCGTCGGACGACAAGGTCACGAACAGTTCCCCGCCGCGATCCATCGCCTCGAGGGCGTTCTTCGTGGCATTGAAAAGCGCCTGCTTAACCTGGTTGCGGTCCGCCAAAATCGCGGGCATCGAGCCCGGGAGGTCGACCTGCACCCGCACCCCCAGCTGCTCCATCTGGTCGCGCAGGAGCGTCATCGCCTCGGCCACCACGGCCACGAGGTCGGTGTCGGCGAAGTTGGGCGGGGTCGGCCGGATCGCCCCGAGGAAGTCGCGCACGATCCCATCGAGGCGGGAGATCTCCCCACGGCAAACCTCGGCGGCCTGACGCACCTTCTGGGCGGCCGGCGAGTCGCCGAGCTTCTCGGCCTCGCGCTGGAGCAATTGCAAATGGATGCCAATCGCGTTGAGCGGGTTGCCGACCTCGTGGGCGACGCCCGCGGCGAGTGCCATGATGGAGTCGATGCGCTCGCTCTCAACCCGGTCCTCGGTCTGCGTGCGCTCGGCGGTGACGTCGCTCAGGACGACCACGCGGCGGGTCCGGTCGGCGGAATGGGCGTCGGCCACGCGGGCCAGGTGCAGTCGCAGCACGCGCGGCTCCGGGTAGCGGACTTCGAGTTCGCGCGTCATCCCCTCGACTTCGCCGGGCAGGTCGAGCGCCGCGGCGATGTCGGGCGAGAAACGCCGGAGGTCCGCGCCGTTGACCTCGGTCGGGTCGGCCCCGAGCAGGACGACGGCCGCGGCGTTGGCGTATTCCACGGCACCGTCTTGGGCGAGCACCAGCACGCCCTCGCGGAGCGTGTCGAGCACCGTCTCCATGAGGTCGCGCTCGCGCTCGATTCGGCGGGCAAGGATGGCGAGGTTCTGGGCGTCGAGGCCTTCGAGTCGACCGAGGATACGGTCCAGCGAACTGGAGCGGCGGCGGGACATCTTAGCGGGAACGCGCCGCGAGGAAGGGCGCGAGCTGGGCGATCAAGGCGGTTGCGACGGCGGTCTTGGCGGCGGGCCCGAGGACGGCACGGAAGCCGTCGCGCCCGAGGAGCACGAGCCGGTTCTGGTCGGAGCCAAACGCGCCTTGGGGACCCGCCACCGAATTGGCGGCGATCAGGTCGACGTCTTTGCGGGCGAGCTTGGCCAAGGCGTGGGCCTCCACGTCCTCGGTCTCGGCGGCGAAGCCGACGAGGAGCTGGTCGGGTCGGCGGCGGCGGGCGAGCGCGGCGAGGATGTCCTCGGTCGGCTCGAACTCGACGGTCAGGGCTTCGCCGGTCTTCTTGAGTTTCTGCGGGTGGCTGACCTGCGGGCGCCAGTCGCTGACCGCGGCGGTCATAATCAAAATATCGCAAGGGCCGAACAAGGCATCCGTCTGCCGGAGCATCTCGGCCGCGGAGACGACTGGGTAGACCATGACCCCGGCGGGCTCAGGCAGGGAGACCGGACCGGAAACGAGGTCGACCGTCCAACCTGCGGCCCGGGCGGCGGCGGCCAGGGCATAGCCCATCTTGCCCGTCGACGGGTTGCTGACGAAGCGGACCGGGTCGAGGAACTCGCGGGTCGGGCCGGCGGTGATGAGGCAGCGGAGGGACAAGGGGCGGAAGCGAATGGGTGACGGCGGGTAGCGGTTGGCGGTGAGGCCCAACCCTGGGGCTACCTTGGCCGAGGAAGGGGGCGGAAACAATCCTGAAGGACTGAAGCTTGTGCAGAAGTGTTGATCGGTTGATTCGTTGGCCAGTTGGCCAGGGCGCACCACTTGCCATTTTAAAAAGGGAGAACCAGCCCCCGCACCCAAGGCCTTCCCTGGCCAACCTGCCAACTGTTCAACGGACCAACAGAGAGCCTCCCCTCCTTGCCTTCTCCCTGACGGGCACTCACATTGCGGGCATGGATATCTACCTGGCGACGGGCAATGTACATAAGGCCGAGGAATTCGGGCGCATGTTCGCGCAAGCGCGACTCGCGGTTAAAGTCCGCTCCGCGAAGGACCTCGGAGGCATGCCGTATGTCGAAGAAATCACCGGCACCTTTAACGGCAACTGCCGCCTGAAGGCCAACGCTCTCCGCGAGATCACCCCCCAGAAAGCCTGGGTCCTCGCGGACGACAGCGGCCTTTGTTGCGATGCCTTGCAAGGCGGCCCGGGCGTCGACTCCGCCATCTATGCCGGCGTCGGCGCGACCGACGCCCAGAACCGGGCCAAGCTGCTCGAGACCATGAAGAAGGCGCCGGCCCATAAGCGCGGCGCGCGCTTCGAGTGCCACCTCATCCTCCTCGGACCCAACCAAGAAGTCGGTAAATTCGTGGGCCAGTGCTGGGGCAAGATCCTCGAGGCCGAAATCGGCGCCGAAGGCTTCGGCTACGATTCGCTCTTCGTGCCGGCCAACCACGAGCAGACCTTCGGGCAACTCTCCCCCAAGGAGAAGGACAAGATCAGCCACCGCGCCAAGGCGTTCCAGCTCATGGCCGCTTGGATGCGCGAGAACGGCGTCGCCTGAGCAAGGGCTGGACAACCATCGGCGAGGGAGGACGGCGGATGAAGCCGGCCGCCGGTAAGGCTTAAAAGAAAACCGCTTCCGACAAGGCCGCGGGCGCACCCATCAAGGCGACGCGCTGCGTGACCGGTGCGGACTGACGGCTCCGCGCGAAGGTGATGATCGCGCGGGTCCCTTGGTCGGCGTGCTCCCACGAAAAACGGGCCCCATCGGCAAAAACCCACTCCGCATCGAGGCTGTCGCCGGGCGGGGCCTTGGGCGAAAGCGCGAAAGTGGCGTCGAGGTGCGAGCGGGAGAGGCCGGCGCAATGCGTGAGGCAAACCCGCATCCATTCGAGCAGCCCGGCGGCCTCGCCCTGCAGCGCCGGACCGTGGTTGATCGTCACCGAGCGGAGCCCGCGGACGAGTTCGGCGGGCGCATGCGCGGCGAGGAATTGGCCGAGCGCCTGCCGGACCGGCAGGCAGCGCGCCACGGCGAGGTCGCGGACCGACTTCGGGTTGGGGAACGCCAGCTTGAAGAAATCATCGCCCACCAGGGAGCGGTCGGCGACGACGCGCCGGCAGCGCGACGTCCAAGCCAGCCAAGGCTGGAACTCCGCGACGGTGACGCCGTGCGCCCAGAGGTTGACGGGCAAGTCGCCTTCGAGCCAGGTGGAGACGAGCGATTCGAGTTCGGCGGTCGGCGCACCGTGGGCGAGCATCAGCGCCTCACAGCAGCGCTTGCCGCGGCGCGAGGGATCGAAGAAGCAGAGGACGTTGACCTTGGCCTCGAGCACGGCGGCGGCCTCGGCGACCGGACGCGCGGCAAGGATCACGAGGCGGCACGGGTAGCGCTGGGCGAAGCGGATGGCTTCGTCGAAGCGGGCCTGCGCGTCCTCCGAGGAGACGCCAGCGCCGAACATCAGGACGACGTTCATCTGCGAAGCGCGCGAGGCTTCTTCCCCTTCCTCCGCCCAAGCCTTGTCGAGGGAGGGGAGTACGGCGGAAATCTTGACCGGGTTACCCGGGAGCGCGTCGATCAACGGGTGGGCCATGATTAGCGGCCGACGTTGCGCCAGGCGTGGCCGTGGGCGGCCAGGAGGGCGTTGCCGCCCGCGGGCCCCCAGGAGCCGGACGCGTAGGTCTCGACCCCTTCGCGGCCCTGCTGCTGCCAGGACTGCAGCAGCGGCGTGAAGAGACGCCAAGAGGCCTCGGTCTCGTCGCCGCGGATGAAGAGCGTGCGGTCGCCGACGATCCCGTCGAGGATCAGGCGCTCATAGGCCTCGGGCGTGTTGGACCCATAGGTAGTCGCGTAGCGGAAGCTCAGGCGGACCGGCTGGGTGCGCGGCTCGAGGCCGGGAACCTTGGAGTTGAGCACCAGCGTCGTGCCTTCGTCGGGCTGAATCTGGATGACGAGGCGGTTCGGGGCGAGGTCGTAGCGCGCGTCGCCGGCGAAGAGGCCGGACTCCGGCTGCTTGAACTGGATCGCGATCTCCGAGACGCGGCGGGCGAGGCGCTTACCCGAGCGCATGTAGAACGGCACGCCGGACCAGCGGCTGTTCTCGATGGAGAGGCGCAAGGCGCAGAACGTCTCGGTCGGGGAGGTCTCCGGGATGTCCTTCTCGGCCAGGTAACCGGGGACCTTCTCGCCGCCCGAAAGGCCTTCGGCGTACTGCGCACGGACGGCGTCGCCGTTGGCCCCGAGGCGCAGCGGGCTGATCGACTCGAGCAGTTTGACCTTCTCGTCGCGGATATGCTCGGCGGAAAGGGAGCGAGGCTGATCCATCGCGACGAGCGCGAGGAGCTGCATGGTGTGGTTCTGCAGCATGTCGCGCGTGGCGCCACTGCCGTCGTAGTAGCCACCGCGGGTCCCCACGCCGAGCTCCTCGGCGACGGTGATCTGCACGTGGTCGACGTGCCGACGATTCCAGAGCGGTTCGAAGATCGGGTTAGCGAAACGCAGGACGAGGAGGTCCTGGACCGTCTCCTTGCCGAGATAATGGTCGATGCGGAAGATCTGGGACTCGCGGAAGTTGCGGGCAGCGACGGCGTTGAGGTGGACGGCGGAGTCGAGGTCCTTGCCAAAGGGCTTCTCGATGATGACCTTGCTCTCGAGGTCGGTGCCCAGCCCGCGGGCGGCGAGGCCGGACTGGCCGAGGTTCTCGAGGATGGCCTCGAACACGGTCGGCGGGGTCGAGACGTAAAACACCAGCTGGAGGGGGCGACCGGCGCGCTTCTCGGCGGCGGCGATCTGCTCCTTCAAGGCGGCGTAGGCGGCCGGCTCGTCATAGCCACCGACCTGGTAGGAAGTGTTGTCCTCGACGCGCTTCCAGATGTCGGCCCGGAACTCCCGGCGGGAGAACTTCTGGATATCGGCCCCGGCTTGGGCGCGGAAATCGGCCTCCGGGATCGGCTTGCGCCCGAACCCGATCAGGTGGAAGTCGGCGGGGAGCAGGCTGTCCACGGCCAGGTTGTAGAGCGCGGGGAGCAGCTTCCGGGCCGCCAAGTCGCCCGAGGCGCCGAAGATGACCACGCAAGTGGGCTGGGCGCCGCGGTGCTTGCTGAGGCCGGAGAGGAACGGATGACGGTCGGTTTCGGACATCGGTATTCAAAAACGGCGAGGCCCGAGAAGGGGCTCGCCGCGGTGTTGCAGGATGCGGACGGGGCCATGCTTGCAAACCAGAACTTCGACGATATCAAAGCGGAGGTGAGGAGCGCCGCCGATTTCGCGCAGCCAAGCCTTCGCCGCGCGTCTTAAAGCCGTCTTTTTGCGGGCATCCACCGCCGCGTGCCCAGCGCCCCCGTGATCGGCCGTCCGGGTCTTGACCTCCACGAACACGAGGACCTTGCCATCCAGCACCACTAGGTCGAGTTCATCGGCGCCGAACCGCCAATTCGAGGCCAAGACGTAGGCTCCGGCCCGCTGGTAGTACCGTCCAGCCCAGCGTTCGCCTTGGGCGCCCAAGGCACCACGCCTTTGCCACCAACGAAGCCAATGCTGCCAGAAAGCCTGGAAAATCATGCCCAAACCAAGTCGGCGGGGCGTGGTCGGCGCTAGCCGCAAAGGGAGGGGTTCTTGACCTAGGGAACACCCCGGGTCTATCTCTGTCATAGACCCCCTACCCTCATGCGCCTCCTCCCCCTCCTCGCCCTCGCGCTCGTCGCGACCCTCAAGGCCGACCCCCTGCCCGAAGAACTGCGCCAGAACGGCTGGTTCGTCGGCTGCCAGGCCTACACCTTCAACCGCTTTTCGGCGTTCGAGGCGATCGCCAAGACCAAGGAAGCCGGCGGCAACATGATCGAGTTCTACCCGGGCCAAGTCCTCAAGCCTGGCTCCAAGGACAAGGTTAGCCACACCATGTCCCCGGAGGCCATGGCCGAACTGCAGGCCGAGCTGAAGCGCCAGGGCGTCAAGGCGGTGAACTACGGTGTCGTCGGCGCCGGCAACCCCGAGGAAGTGAACAAGATCATGGCCTTCGCCAAGAAGATGGGCCTCTACGCCGTCTGCACCGAGTCCACCGAGCAGATCGCCGCCTGGGAAAAGGCCGCCATTGAGACCGACATCAAGGTCGCCTTCCACGAACACGGCGGCTCGATGGATAAGCCGAAGTACAAGGTCTGGAACCCCCTCTACATCCTCGGCGTCGTCGAGAGCCGCGACAAGCGCGTCGGCGCCTGCGCCGACATCGGCCACTGGGCCACCTCGAACCTCAAGTCCGTCGAGTGCCTCCGCATCCTCAGCGGCCGCATCATCAGCGTGCACCTGAAGGACAAGGAAAAGTTCGGTAACTCGCCCGTCGTCGTCGCCGGCAAGGGCGTGGTCGACGTCGCCGCCTGCCTCGAGGAATTGAAGAAGCAGAAGTTCGACGGCCACATCTCGATCGAGCACGAAGCCGACTGGAACGACAGCGTCCCGCAGGTGAAGGCCAACATCGAGTTCGTCAAGGCCCACGCGAAGTAAGCGGCGCGCCGAGGCGGTCGCCACCAAGCCCCCGTCAACGGGGGCTTTTTTATGCCTGCATCGGGTAGGGCCAAGCATCCCTGCTTGGCCGCGGCCGACCAAGGATGGTCGGCCCTACCTGGATTGGCTCCACATTTGCACCTTTGCACAGGCCGCAGGCCGATTTGCACTTTTGCACTTACCGGAAATCGCCCGCTCACTCCGCGATCGCGGCCTTCAGTTCCTTGAGCATGCGCTTCAGTTCGCCGGGGGTGTCGTAATTCTTGCGACCCATGGGCAGCGATTCGATCGGCAGGTAGCCGTTGTAACCGGCCTCGCGGGCGATCTTCACGATCTTGCGCATGTCCGTCAGCGGCTTGTTCGGCTTGCCGAACGGTGTCTCCTTGACCTGCCAGTTCACCGCGTACGGCGCGGCCAGGGCGATGTCGACGTACGGATCCTCGGTCAGGTACTTGCCGGTGTCCACGATGGCGCGGCAGTTCGGATGGTTCACGCGCTTGAGCAGGCTGACGTGCTCGGCGCCGGTCGTCAGGAAATCGCCGTGGTTCTGCACACCGATGAAGATGCCGCGGGCGGCGGCATACTCGGCGCACTCGCGGAAATCATCCGCGATCCAGCCTTCGACGACGTCACGCGCTGCACCGCCGGAGACGGCCTGCCACTTCTGCGGCGGGATATTGGTGTCGGCGAAGACGCGCAGCACAGGAGCGCCCAGCTTCACGCAGACGTCGACCCAGTCCTTGATGCGCTGCTTACCTTCGGCGCGCAGGGCCTTGTCGGCCGTGGTGACCTCGTTCTTCACGCCGCTGCCGCTGATCTCAAGCCCGAGCCGGAAGGCCTCGTGCTTGATCGCGAAGATCTCCGCGTCGGTCGGCGCCTTGGGATAACTGGCGAAGAAATAGCCGGTGAGGTCGATGGCGTCGAAGCCCGCCTCGGCCGCGAAGTTCAGCAGCTGGTGCAGGTTCATGCCCTTCGGGTTGTTCGGCTCCTTGAGTCCGAGGTTCAGCTCGACGTAGAAAGAGTAGGCGTTGAGCGAGGTGCGCAGACGCGAGACCTTGCCAGCTGGCGCGGACTCCGCGGCGCGGGCGGACAGACCGAACGCGGCGAGCGAAAGCCAGGCGGACTGTTTCAGGAAATCACGACGCGGGGTAGCGGAGGACATGGGGACACAGTGTACATATGTGCGAAAGGGCAAAAGGGAAAAAGTGGAGACAGGGGTAACATGGATGGCTGAATCGACGACAGAGGACAGAGGGCGGAATGCCGCCACCTGGGGCCGCCACCCGCCACCCGAAACGACGGCCTCTCACTTTTGCACCTTTGCACAGGCCGCAGGCCGATTTGCACTTTTGCACCTAGGACAGCACCTGGTGCTGTCCCTACCTCAGCCTCACCCTTCGGGCGTGAAGCCGAGCACGACGTCCCAGCGGGCGGACAGTTCGCCGGCCTTGGAGCCCTTGAGCGGATCGAACGCCAGCGTGACGCTCTCGCGTTGCTTGGCATCCTTGATGCCTTTGAAAACCATGTCGTTCGCGTTGAGCTCCTGTCCTTTGATATAGCACTGGGTGATGAGCTCTTTCTTGCCCTTGATCCGGACGGCGAGATGGATGTGCGGCGCGCGCGGCTTATAGGCCACCGGCTTGATCGTCCGGAAGACATACTCGCCGTTGGACCCGGTGAGAAATCGGCCGAAGCCCTGGAAGTTGCCATCCCGCTTAGCAGCGTTGCCAGTCTTGGTGTGAATATAGGCGCCATTGTTATCGGCCTGCCAGATCTCGACCAGCGCGTTGCGCACCGGATCGCCATGTTCGTCGAGGATCCGGCCAGACAGCCAGGTAATCTCACCGACCGCCGGCGTGACGCCGTTGTTCAGGATGATCAGGTCGTTGTCGGTATCGAGCGGCAGCTGGTCGGGATAGAACGGACCCTCGGTCTGTTTCGGCGTGCGCGTCAGCGCCTCGGCGAAGGCGCCAGGCACCGCGAACAGCGCGGCGCCCAAGGCCACCTGACGGAGAAAATCACGGCGGGCACGGAGATTCGCCGGCAGAGGGGGTAGGGGCATGTCCAGATGCCTAACCCAAAAATGAACAGAGAGCAAGAAGGGCTAGGGTCGGGGCTGGACGGTCGGTCAAGGGGAGACCGGAAACCGGAAAGAATGCTTCGATCATAATTACCCCCAGCCAATCATCCGGTCTCCGGTTTCCCCTGAAGGCTGCTTTGCATCTACTGGCCCAAGCCCTGTCCCTAGCCCTAGCCCTGTCTCTAGCCCTAGCCCTTTTATCAATACCCTTCCCCTCCCCTCCCTACCCCCTTTATCCTCCGCGGACGTCCATGTCGGAATCCCCCCGCGATCAGATACTCCGTCTCCGTGCCGCCATCCAGCGTCACGAGGAACTGTATCGCAAGAAGCACGCACCGGAGATCTCCGACTTCGAGTTCGACAAGCTTGTCGACGCGCTCGCCGACCTGGAACGGGAGTTCCCGATGTTCGCCGGGCCCGACCTCGGCATCGGCGACGACAAGTCCGAAGGCTTCCAGCAGGCCGACCACAAGGCCCCGATGCTGTCGCTCGACAACACCTACGACGAGGCCGACTTCCGCGCCTTCGGCGACCGTCTCTACAAAGCCCTCGGCGGCACGGGCCTCGAATTCATCGTCGAACCGAAGGTCGACGGCGTGGCGGTCTCGCTCACCTTCGAGAAAGGCCAGTTCGTCCGCGCGGTCACCCGCGGCAACGGCGCCCGGGGCGACGATGTCACAGCCAACGTCAGCCTGATCCGCGAGATCCCCCGTTCGCTCAAGGGCGCACCCGACCTCCTCGAAGTGCGCGGCGAGATTTACATGGAGCTGGCAGAGTTCCAGCGCCTGAATACCGAGCGCGAGGCCGAAGGCGAACCGCTTTACGCTAATCCCCGCAATCTCGCCGCCGGCACGGTCAAGCTCCTCGACGGCGAAGAAGCGCGCAAGCGTCGCCTGAGCATCGTCTGCTACGGCCTCGGCGCCTGCGAGCCGGCTACGGCCTTCGCCTCGCTCAAGGAGTTCAAGACGAAGCTCAAGGCCTGGGGCTTCCCCATCCGCGACGATATCGATGTCCAGCAAGGCGTGGACGCCGCGTGGAAGGCCATCCAGCAGCTCGACGTCCTTCGTCGCGACCTCCCCTTCCCGACCGACGGCGCCGTGGTGAAGGTCAACCGTCTCGAAGACCAGCGCCGAGCCGGCACGACGAGCAAGTTCCCGCACTGGGCCGTGGCGTTCAAGTTCCCGCCGGACCAGGCCGAGACCATCCTCCGCAAGATCAGCATGCAGGTCGGTCGCACCGGCGCCATCACGCCCGTCGCCGAGCTCGACCCGGTCCTGCTGGCCGGCTCGACCGTCGCCCGCGCGACGTTGCACAACGCCGATGAGATCGCCCGCAAGGACATCCGCGAAGGCGACACCGTCCGCATCCAGAAAGCCGGCGAGATCATCCCGCAGGTCCTCGGCGTGGTGCTGGAGAAACGTCCCGCCGAGGCCCGGCCGTTCGACTTCGAAGCCCGCCTCAAGGAGCTCGGCCTGGACGCCGCCCGCGACGGCGAAGAAGCCGCCTACAAGCTCCGCGCCCCGTCGCGCGAGATGAAGATCCGCCGCCTCGTGCACTTCGCCAGCAAGCAGTGCCTCGACATCGACGGCCTCGGCGACGCCGTGGCCGAGCAGCTCGTAGACCTGGCCCTCGTCGACGTACCGGTCGACGCCCTCGGCATCACGCCGGCCCAATGGCGCATGCTCGAGGGCTTCAAGGACAAGTCCGTCGACAACATGATGGCCGGCCTCGCGCAGGCGAAGCAGCGCGAGCTCTGGCGCGCGATCCACGCCCTCGGCATCCCGAACGTCGGCATGCAGACCGCCAAGGACCTTGCGCGGCACTTCAAGTCGCTCGACGCGCTCGAGGCCGCCCGGTCCGCGGACCTGCTCCAAACCAAGATCGGCAAGAAAGGCGGCGTCACGCACGAAGCCGTCATCCCGGGAGTCGGGGTGGAAGTCTCCGAATCCATCTTGTCCTTCTTCAGTGATCCCAACCACCGCGACTGGGTCCGGGCGATGCGCGAAGCCGGGCTGAACCTGGCGGAAGCCGCCGCCGTGGCCGCCGTCGCAGGCGTCGCCGGTAAGACTTTTGTCCTCACGGGCACCTTACCCACGCTGGGCCGCGACGAAGCGCGCGACCTCATCGAGAAAGCCGGCGGCAAGGTCAGCGGCAGCGTCAGCAAGAAGACCGACTACGTCGTCGCGGGCGAGGAAGCCGGCTCGAAGCTCACGAAAGCCCAGGAGCTGGGCGTCCCGGTGCTGGACGAGGCGGGGTTGCGGGCGTTGCTGGGGTAAGAGGAAAGGTGACAACGCATCGAAGAGGGCTACGCTCAACCTCATGCGCCCCTTCCTGCTTCTCGCCTGCCTTGCGACCGCATCCTTCGCCGCCGAGCCAGTGAAGCGACCCGATGACGATAGCCACTGGCAGAAGGCCTACCCGGCCGCCGCGGCAGGGATGAAGCGGATCGTCATCCACCTCGACGCCCAGACGGATGAATTCGCCTGGAAAGTCGAACTGTCCGTCGGCAAGGAGATGGAGACGGATGGGGTGAACCGCATGGGTGGCGGCGCCAAGATCGAGGAGAAGACCGTCGAGGGCTGGGGCTTTAACTATTTCGAAGCGAAGGCCCAGGGCGGGACGTTCTCCACCCGCATCGGCGTGCCACCCGGTGCCCCCAAGGTGACCCGTTTCGTGACGATGGCGGGCACGGGCCCGGTGCGCTACAACAGCCGTCTTCCCTTGGTCGTCTACGTCCCGGAGGGCCTCGAGGTCCGCTACCGCCTATGGAAGGCCGAGCCCGAGACCAGACAGGCGAAGGAAGGTTGAGGCCCCGTTCGGCTGGCGCTTAACCCATTCCCCCGTTCCTAGGCCCCCTGATGAGCGCACCGCTACAACTCCCCGAGCCCATGGCCGAACTCGCCCGATCCGGCGGGACCGCCAAGCTCGCCGAGGCCATCGGGCAAGGACTCGACGTGAACCTGCGTGACGCCAAGGGCAACACGCTCCTGATGATCGCGGCCTACCAGGGCCGGGCCGAAACAGTGGCGATGCTGCTGAAGGCCGGCGCGCAGGTGGACCTCCGCAACGAGAAGGGCCAGACACCGCTCGGTGGCGTGGCCTTCAAGGGGCATGTGGACATCGCGCGGATGCTGCTGGCCGCCGGCGCCGATCCTCTGGGCGACCAAGGCGGGTCCACCCCGGCCGACTTCGCCACGCTCGCCGGCAAGACCGAGATCCTCGCCCTCCTGCAGTCCCGCCGCGAGAACGCCGCCAAACCCACCCGCTGGTTCAGTAAGCTGATCGGGTGGTTCCGGAGGAACTAATCATTTCGGGTGGCGGGTGGCAGCTCCAGGTGGCGGGTGGCGGGTAGGAGCACAAATGACAGCGAAGCAGGGACAGCATCACGGAGGCATCTCGCCCAACCGCTAACCGCAATCCGCTAACCGCTATCACCGCCCTCTTGCCCCTTCTCCCCTTGCCCCTATAACCCACGCATCCCCATGCGCACCCTGCTGCCCTGCCTACTGGCCCTGCTGACCCACCTCGGTGCGGAGACCTTGCCGCCGCTCAAGGATGGCCAGGTCCCGCAGAACCTCGACGCTCTCTGGGGCGACTATGACCCTCGACACGAACCAATCGGGGACGAGGTCGCGAAAGAATGGGAACAGGACGGCGTCGTGTGCCGGGTCGTGCGCTACCGGATCGGCACCTTCAAGGGCAAGCCGGCGACGATGGCGGCCTTCTACGCGTTCCCGCAGGGGGCGAAGGCCTTGCCGGCGATCCTGCAGATCCACGGCGGCGGGCAATCGGCCAGCCTCTCGTCGGTCGTGACCAACGCCAAACTGGGGTACGCAAGCCTCTCGCTCAACTGGGGCGGCAACAAGATGACCTTCGCGGATGGCAAGGTTTACGATGGACCGAATACGGATTGGGGCGCGCTCGACGCGACCCACCCGCCGCAACGGAACAACGCGAACCATTTCGCCGGACCGACGACACCCGACGCCTACACGCTCGACGCGGTGGACTCGCCCCGGAACGATAACTGGTTCCTGGTGACGCTGTCCGCCCGCCGCGCCTTGACGTTCCTGGAGCAGCAGCCCGAGGTGGACCCGGCGAAACTGGGCGTGACGGGCCACTCGATGGGCGGTCGCTTGACGGTCCAACTGACCGGTATCGATGACCGGGTGAAAGCAGCGGTGCCGTCCTGCGGGGGTTCCGGCGACTTCACGGGCGATCCGACGATGTTCCCCGGCGGGAAACCGAGCAAGCGTTCGGCCAGGGACCTCGCGACGCGCTCCGAGAACCCTTACGTTGAGAAGCTGAAGGTGCCGACGTTGTGGTTCTCCCCGACGAATGATTTCCACGCGGATCTCTACGACTTCGCCTACACGTGGCGCGCGATCCGGGCCGGACAACTGGGCTTCAGCATCTCGCCGCACTTCAACCACCGTCACTCCGACGACCATAGCCTGACGGCGACGCTATGGTTTGAACAATACCTGAAGGGCGCGTACCAGCTGCCCGCGACGCCGGGGCTTCGCCTGGAAGCCCACGCGGTCGACGGCCAGGCGGTGTTCTCCGTGACGCCCGAGCCCGGCCGACCCGTCAAGGCGGTGCGGGTCTACGCGACCGCGGATGCGCATGCGCTGACGGCCTTCTGGCGGACGGTGCCGACGACGCCGGCAGGCCAAGCCTGGCAGGCGACGGTGCCGGTGCTGGCGGCCCAAGACCCGCTCTTCGTCTACGCGGATGTGTCCTATGAGACGCCTGCGGCCTACCGGAAAATCCCGACGAATCCGGGGGTCGGGCAGAGCGAGGTCTTCAGCCTGAGTTCACCGGTGCTGGCGTTGACCGGCGGCCAGCTGGCCGAAACCGGGGTGCAACCTTCCGCCCGCCGCGACCGGATGATCGACGATGGCGCAAAAGGTTGGCAGGATTGGTTCCGCCTGAACTGGGGCAACCCGACCCTCTGGACGGCGGCGACGCGCAAGATCAAGGACCCGCTCTGGCGCGGCCCGCTGGGCGCCCGGCTGGCTTTCGAGATCAACCCACGCAACGACACCGTGCTCTACGTCTCGGTCACCCGCAATGCTTGGGGCGCCTTCGGGGGAGGTGCCGGCGAATACGTCGCGAGCGTCCCGCTCAAGGCCAACGGAGACTGGGTCGCGGTGAATCTGGGCGTCGAGGACTTCCAGCCGGTCGACCCGAAGGGCGCCCAACCGCTGAAGGACTGGTCGACCCTGACCGACCTCAGCTTCAACGGGCATGCCTCCGTGGTGAAGGACGGCGCTAAAACCGCCCTGCCCAGCGTCGCGTGGAAGAACGCCGCCGACATCCGCGTGCGCCAACTTAGCTGGGTCGGCGGCCGTTACGAAGGCGACGCGCCGAGCGCGCTGGAACTCTCCGACAACGAACGCACCAAGGCCTTCAACGAAGCCATCAAAGCCTCCCTCGAGCAGGAGAAGAAGGATCGGGACGGGAGGTAGGGTCAGCAGCGACGATGATCCCTACCTAAGAGGCAAAAAGGGTTGGAGTACAGAGTACGGAGTACTGATCACAGAATCGTGAAGCGTTAGGCCCACCGCACCTCTGCACTCAACAACCCGTACTCTGTACTCTGCGACTCCCGCCCTTACTTACAGCAGCCCGGCTTGCCGGCGACGAGGTCGGCGGCACGGCCGAGGATATCCTTCTTCGTGGCTTCGTCGGCGGTGGAAGCGGCGAGTAACTCGAGGGCCTTGAGATTGGCCGACTTCACCGCGGCGTGGTGCGAGGCCGAGAAACGGCGACGCGCAAGGCAAAGGAGGGTAAGCAGGGCGAGGCCCTGGGCGATAAAGACGGAGAGGAAACCGACGATGCGCTCGGCGCCACCGCCATTACCTGCGGCGGCGGTGCGGACGAACTCATTCCCCGCCTTGGAGATGACGATGAGCATCACGACCGAGGCCGCCAGGGCGATCCGCGCGGCCCAGCGAGAGCACTTGGCAGAACGGCAAAAAACTTCGGAAGCAGAGGTAGGAGGGGTGCAGGCCATGGTGGGGAGTACGATTGAGAATCGAAGGATCAAGGCAAGACCCTAAGAATTGGGCCAGAGCTGGGGGCAGGGCTAGGGCTGGGAGAAAAACTCCGCGCAGAAAGCAGGCGGAGCAATCATCGGCCTCGGGCCACGTGTTATCTTACGGACCCCAGCCCTAGCCCCAGCCCTCGGCTCCTTCCCTTACCCTTGCCCTCCCCCGCCCTTTCCCTTTCTAGTCCGGCGTGGCCACGAAGCTCCTGCTCCTCGACTGCGATTCGACCCTCTCGTCCATCGAGGGCATCGATGAGTTAGGCCGTCTCCGCGGGCCCGAGACCTTCAAGGCGGTCGAGGACATGACGAACGCCGCGATGAACGGCGGGACGCCGATGGAAGCGATTTTCGCCAAGCGCCTCGACATCATCAAGCCGACGGCCGCCGAGTTAGCCGCGATCGGGGCCAAGTACATCGCGACCGTCGAACCGACCGCCGTGGCCAGCCTCGCCCAACTTCGCGCCGCCGGCTGGAAGATCGCCATCGTCAGTGGCGGCTTCACCCAGGCCATCCGCCCCCTCGCCGACTTCCTCGGCATCGAGCGCGTCGAAGCCGTGGTGCTCAAATTCCACGCCGACGGTGCCTACGCTGGGTTTGACGACTCTTGCCCGACCTGCCGGACCAAGGGCAAGAACGTCGTCGCTCGCCGACTCCGCGATGAATACGAGGCCGGGCACGTCGTCATGGTCGGCGATGGCGCCAGCGACCTCGAGGTCAAGGGCGACGCCGACCTGGTCGTCGGCTTTGGCCGCTACGTGCAACGCCCTAAGGTCGTCGCCGGCGCCGACAAGTTCATCCACTCCCTCGCCGAGTTGGTCGGAGTGGTTTAGGTGTTGGGTGTTGGGTGTTGGGTCACCTACCCCCTACTCCCTATTCCTTGCCCTCCCTCAACCGGCCCCCTAAATCATCCCCATGCGCTGCCTGCTACCCCTCCTGGCCCTCTGCACTGTTTTCGCCGCCGACGTCGCCCCCGAGACCGGTGGTCCCGACCCGATTCCCGCCACGGGACCGGGTTCGAGGCCGCTCCGCATCTTTCTCCGCTCCGGCCCGAAGTCCCACGGCCCCGGCGATCATGACCACCCGGCCTTCCTCCGCGACTGGCTACCGCTCCTCAAGGAACGCGGGGCCCAAGTCGAAGGTGGCGACGTCTTCCCGACCGCGGCCCAGTTGGCGCAGACCGACGTGGTCATCATCCACCGCCAGGTCGGCGGCAATTTCAAGCCCGAGGAACGCGAGATCATCGACGCCTACGCGAAGCGCGGCGGCGGCTTTGTGGTGATCCACGCGGGCGCGGTCGCCGGTGGCGGCGCCTCCGACGACTATTACCGCGACCTCCTCGGCGGCTCCTGGCGCCAGAAGGTCACCCGGTGGCGCGAAGGCCCGATGCAACTCAACTTCGTCGACCATGACCACGCGATCACCAAGGGCGTGGCCGACTTCGGCATGAAGGACGAAATCTACTACGACCTCGATATGCTCCCGGGCATCCATGCGCTCGCGACCGCGCCGACGCCCAAGAAGAAGGGCGACGGCTTCGAGTCGCAGACCCAGGTCTGGACCTACGAGAAAGAAGGCGCCCAACGCGCGTTCGTCTTCATCCCCGGCCACACCTACGTGAATTTCTCGCGCCCCGACGTCCAGACCCTGCTGCTCCGCGGCATCGCCTGGGCCGGCCGCAAGCCGGTGGAGACGTTGGAAAAGAAGTGACCGAGGGAGAGTCAGGGTTGACCCGTTGATCGGTTGGCCAGTTGGCCGGAGGGAGAAAGGGATGCGTGGGGAAGATGCATTCCTCGCCCGCTTTACCTCGCGCAGGCACGCCCGTGCCTACCCGCACACGGCGCGGTTAAAGAGGCAACGGGTGCACCACTGGCCAACTGGTCAACGGATCAACCAATCAACTTTGGCCTTACCCAATCACTTAAGCTCCCAAGATCTCGCGCATCTTCGCGCGGCGGTGGCGGAAGATGCCCTCGACCTTGGACTTTACAAACGGGTAAGCGACCTCGCCGAGCGGCCAGAGCGGAAGCTTATAGAGGACTTCGTCGTCCATGCGGGTCTTGCCGCCTTCGTCCGAAAAGGTGTGCGTGTGGATCCATGCCGCGTAAGGCCCCTTGAGTTGTTCGTCGACGAACGCGTAGGGCGGGTCCCAAGCGGTGATGCGCGTCCGCCAGGCGAAGCTCACGCCGTTGAGTTTAAGCCGGTAGTCGATCAGGGTCCCTTGTCCCATGACGATGGGCAGCGGGGTCTCGATCCGGAATGCCAGCTCGGCCGGGGTGATCGCTTCAAGGTTCTCGGCCTTCGAGAAGAACGCGAAGACTTGCTCGATCGGCAGCGCCAAGAGGGTGCTTTCGAAGTACCGATGGACGCCGAGCGGGAGGGAATTCGGGGTCGAGAGGTGGTCTCGGCGGTGCTTGCGGATGACTTCGCTGTAATCGGCCACGGTGATTGGGGGACAGCGATAGGCTGGCGGGCTGGCAGGGGGTGTCAAGGGACGGCAGGTGAAAGGGCTTGCCGACCGCCTGAAGCAGGCTTCCCTTGGAGACCCCACCCGGCCATGTCCTTCTCCCGTAATCGTCACGGCGCCTTCGGCACCAACAAGCCCCGCCCCATCGGCCGAGTCTTCGACCCCGCCCCGAAGCCCCAGACCATCGACGAAAAGCCGAAGGGCCCGACCTTCGCGGACAAACTGATCCAGTACTCCCAGCCGATTCTTGAGCAGGCCGGGAACAACCACACCGCCGCCAAGGGTGCGATGAATGTGGCCATCCTGATCTGGAACGCCGCCATCGAAGGCGAAGAGAAGATCGCCGCCGCCAAGAAGACCTTGGCCACCCTCCCGGGCGCGACCGTGACCCAGGTCGAGGAACTGGTGACGACCATGGTGGCGCGTAAGGCCGAGCTCTTCCCTGAGGAGAAGCTCAGCGTGACCAATTTCGTCCTGAAGTTCAGCCATCGCAAGGGTGCCCAGTTCCGCGTCACCGCCGTGAACATCAATCCGGAAGGCGTGCAGAAGGCCGACCTCTCGGACATCGTCAAGGTCGGCGTCTGAGCCGGACGCGCTTTTCCCGTTTGCGGTCGCTGGCCCAAGGGGCGAGACTGGCGGCATGGCCACCGTCGCCCTCCGCCAAGCCGAGCTCGTCAACGAAGGCCGCCGTTTCGTCGCGGATGTGCTGCTGCGCGATGGTTTGATCGAACGTATCGGCACCCTGCCCTCCGACCGCAAGTTCGACCAGGAGCATGACCTGACCGGCAAGTTACTGCTGCCGGGCTTGATCGACGACCAGGTCCACTTCCGCGAGCCCGGCCTCACCCATAAGGCCTGCATCGCCAGCGAGGCGCGGGCGGCCGTGGCGGGTGGCGTGACGTCGTTCATGGAGATGCCGAATACGAACCCGCCGGCGGTCACGCTCGCGGAACTCGAGAAGAAATACGCCATCGGCGCGGCCACTTCGGTCGCCAACTACTCCTTCTTCCTCGGCGCGACCAACACCAACCTCGAGGTCGTGAAAGCCATGGACCCCCGCCGGATCTGCGGGGTCAAGGTCTTCATGGGCTCCTCGACCGGCGACATGCTCGTCGACCAGACCGCGACGCTCGAAGGTATCTTCCGCCACGCCCCCGCCCTCATCGCCACCCACTGCGAGGACACGCCCATGATCAAGGCCGCTGAAGCCGCCGCCAAGGCGCAGTGGGGCGAGAACGTGCCGGCCGGCGAACACCCGCGCATCCGGAATGCCGAGGCCTGCTACGCCTCGTCCTCGATGGCCGCCGAACTCGCCCAGCGACACGATGCGCGTCTGCACATCCTGCACATCACGACCGCCAAGGAGCTCGCCCTCTTCAGCGCCGCCCCGCTCAAAGGCAAGCGCCTCACCGCCGAGGCCTGCGTGCACCACCTCTGGTTCGCGGAGGAGGATTACGCCCGCCTCGGACACCAGATCAAATGCAACCCCGCGATTAAGAAGGCCGCCGACCGCGCCGCCGTCCGCGCCGCCGTAGCCGCCGGTGTCATCGACGTCATCGCGACCGACCACGCCCCCCACACCCGCGAGGAGAAGGGCCAGACTTACTTCAAGGCCCCGTCGGGCCTGCCGCTCGTGCAACACTCGTTGCAGGTGCTGCTCGACCTCGTCGCCCAGGGTGCGTTCTCGATCGAAACCGCCGTGGAACGGGCCTGCCATGCGCCCGCGGTCCTCTTCGGGGTGGAACGCCGCGGCTTCCTCCGCGAAGGCTACGCGGCCGACCTCGTGGTCGTCGACCCCCGCAAGCCTTACACGGTCCAGCCCGGCAATACCCTTTACCAGTGCGGCTGGTCGCCCCTCGAAGGGCACACCTTTGGCAGCACCATCGAGCGCACGTTCGTCAACGGCGTCTGCGTCTTCGCGGACGGCGCGATTCGCGCCGATGCCCCGAAGGGGATGAGACTGAGTTTCAACGGGAACGCTAGGTAGGTACGGATGAAAAGAGGACTGGATGGAGGGCTGAATGGATGAAAGCACTGGGCCAATCCTGACTGTCATGCTCTCAATTCAGACCTCAACGCAGTCCTCCATTCAGTCCTCCACGCAGCCGTCTTCTCTTGTTGTCACATTACCGACCTACCCCCTAGTTTTCCGGTGTGTTCACCCTGCTTAAGACCGATACGACGACGGCCGCGCGTCTCGGCGTCCTGAAGACCCCCCACGGGGAGGTCCGCACGCCGGTCTTCATGCCGGTCGGCACCCAGGCCACGGTCAAGGGCCTCTCTCCCCAGCAGGTCGCCGAGACGGGCGCCCAGATCCTGCTCAGCAACACCTACCACCTGAACCTCCGCCCGGGCCGCGAAATCGTCCGCGCCGCCGGCGGTCTCCATCAGTTCATGCACTGGGACAAGCCAATCCTGACCGATAGCGGCGGCTTCCAGGTCTTCTCGCTGGCAAAGCTCCGGACGATCACCGACGAGGGTATTCATTTCAGCTCCCATCTCGACGGCAACAAGCTGTTCCTCGACGTGAAGGACTGCTTCGACATCCAAGACGCGCTCGGGTCCGACATCGCGATGGTGCTCGACGAATGCCCGCCCTACCCTTGCGAGCGCGCTGCGTGCGAAGTCGCCGTGAACCGCTCCATCCGCTGGGCCAAGGAGATGCTCCAGCTGGCGAAGGACCGCGGCTTCCTCGCCTCGGGACGTCACCTCTTCTGCATCAACCAGGGGTCGGTCTATGACGACCTGCGTATCCGCTGCGCCGAAGAACTCGGCGGACTCGATTTTCCCGGCCACGCCATCGGCGGCGTGAGCGTCGGCGAGCCCGAGGAACACATGCTCCATCAGGTCGGCCTCGTCGCGCCGTTGCTGCCGAAGAACAAGCCCCGCTATGTCATGGGCGTCGGCACGCCGCCCCAGTTACTCCGCATGGTCGCGCTCGGTGCTGATATGTTCGACTGCACGATGCCGACCCGCATCGGTCGCCACGGCGGCGCGTTCACGCCCGACGGCCCGATCAGCGTGAAGCACCTGCGCTACCGCGAGGACCATCGTCCGTTGGTCGACGGCATGGACAACTACACCTGCCGCCACTTCTCCCGCGCCTACCTGCGCCACCTGCACCACGCCGGAGAGCAGCTCGGCGGCACGTTGCTCGCTTTGCATAACATCCACTTCCTGCAGGACCTCATGGCCCAGGCCCACGCGCACATCGCCGCGGGCGACTTCGCCTCCTGGTCCAAGGCCTGGTGCGAACGTTACGAAGCCGGCGCCAAGGACGAGATTCCGGTGGACTGAAGGCGGTCCGCGTTCGCCGCATGGCGGCCGAAACAGCCAACGAGGGCAGCACGAGGTACCGCCCCTAACTCGGACAAATCACCTGGCCCTGTCCCGAGCCCTAGCCCTTCGCTCTAGTCGCAGACTAGAGCGAAAAGCTCTCCCCACACGAACAGCTGGCCTTGGC
Source organism: Verrucomicrobiota bacterium (assembly GCA_014193315.1). Classification (GTDB taxonomy): domain Bacteria; phylum Verrucomicrobiota; class Verrucomicrobiia; order Opitutales; family UBA953; genus UBA953. The sequence continues at coordinate 204,935 of BJHS01000001.1, read as the reverse complement.
GTTGGGATTGGAGAATTTGAAGCCGCCGCCGATCATCTTGTCGGAATAATCCAAGTGGGTGCCGCGAAGGTAGAGCGCGGATTTCGAATCGACGAGGGCCTCGACGCCCGCGGTGCGGACCAAGATATCCCCGGCCTTGGGTGCACCGACAAAACGCATTTTATAGGCAAGGCCGTTGCACCCGCCCCCCGTGATCGCCACCCGGAGGAAACCGCCCTGGGCTTCGCGGGCGGCCAAGGCGAGGACCTTGCCGCCGGCCGCCGGGGTCAACCGGAGGAGGCGCTCATCGGCCACCCGGGGGGTGGCAGGGCTTGCGGCGGTATCCATCCTCTTAAGATTGAGGCTCGCCGGGCCGTTGCAAGCCGTCGGGTGGGTCGGCGCGGGCCAATTCAGTCTTGCCCGCCCCGCCCCGCCCAGCCATCTAGGAAGGCCCGGTAGCGGTCGCGTAGCTCAGTTGGTTAGAGCGCAGCATTCACATTGCTGAAGTCACAGGTTCAAGTCCTGTCGCGACCACCACCGGGGTCGGCAGCCACCTCCTATAGTATTATAATACTTACTGACAGTACGTAGCTGGTTGTTCACGGTATACTGTCGAATTACTAACTTCCCCGCGACCATCCCGCCCCCTCTCCCTCGCCTCCGTCATGTCCGAGATTCCGTCGATCAAGCCCGTCGCCCCCTGCAAGCAGACCCTGCAGAAAGTCCTGGATATCTGTCTCAAGAAAGGGAACTGCACCATGGAAGTGCGGGCCCAGGTCTGGCTGACCCACGGCGGCGACAAGATGGACATCAGCCCCGCCAATTTCCACCTCGCCCTCGCGGAATGGCTGGGCAACGCCGGCTTGGTCAAGCCGGACGACGTCGAACAAGTGGCGGCCGCGCTTTACTGCCTCGGGGTGACCAATTCGAACAACCTATTTCAGAAAGTGCATCAGGGCAAGATGGAGACCCTCGGGATTGGTCGTAGTGGGCGGCGCAACAGCAAGAGCCGGCGCAAGACCGCGGCCTAGGCCGAGGATCAGCGTCTCCGTTGACAACGGCCGGCTCTTCCTAAAACTGAGGGGCATGAGCCGGCATCAGGAAAAGCGCGAATCGGACAAGGCCCGAGCCCGGGCCTTCATCCAGCGTCGCCTGGAGGACCTGCGCCGCCGGCTCGGGCTGAAGGCCGACGCCGTCCCCCTGCCGGGTGAGGCGGCCTTTGAGGATACGGAGATCGGCCGCGCCCCAGGCCAATTGCCGGCCGCCTCCCCCTTCGAGTCCAATGTCCCGACCAAGTTCCGGGTCTATTCCTACGACGAGGCCGGTTGCAAGGTGGAGGAGTTCGCCGAGTTGGACGCCGTCGGGCGCTACGCTGGTCGGGGTGGCATGGTCTGGATCCAAGTCCTCGGCATCACCGACCCGCAGATTGTCCACATCGTCGGCGCCTTCTTCGACATCCCGATGCTGGCGCAGGAAGACGTCCTGACTAACACCTCCCGGCCCAAGTTTGAAGAGCACGGGGACAAGATCCTGGCCATCGCCCGGTCCGTCCGCCTCGGGGTCGAGGAACACACCCCCAAGGGCCAACAGATTTCCATCATTGCCGACCAGAACTGGGTCATCTCCTTCCATGAAAATGATGAACCCGTCTTCGCTGCCATCGAAAAGCGCCTGACGGAGAACAAAGGCCATATCCGCCGGTGGGGCTCCGGCTACCTCGTTTACTCGCTCTTGGATACTTTGGTCGACCGACTGCTGGTCCAGACCGAGGAGATCGAGGATGCCATCACGGAGCTCGAAGACTCCATCCTGAAGGGCACCGATGACTGGGATCTCAACGAGGTCTATCGGCTCAAGCGCATCGTGGTGCGCCTCAGCCGGCTCGCCCAGCCGCTCAAGGACATGGTCAGCGTCTTGGAGCACTACGAGCATGCCCTGCTGCCCACCTCGCTCGATATCTTCCTGCGCGACCTCTACGACCATTCGATCCGGGCCGCCGACCGCATCGAACATGCCCGGACCATCCTCCAAGACCTGCAGGAATACCACCACACGCAGCAGGAGCGGAAGACCAGCGAGGTGATCCGCGTACTGACGGTGATGTCCTCGGTCTTCATCCCGCTGACCTTCCTGGTCGGCCTCTGGGGCATGAATTTTCACTTCATGCCCGAGATCCACACCGAGTGGGGCGAGAAATATGGTTACTTCTTCGCCATCGGCTCGATGGCTGTCATCGCGGCCCTCATCATCCTCTGGATGAAGCGCATGCGGTGGTGGTGAGGCAGTAAAGAGGCGGGAGATGGAGTACTGCGTTCAGAGTATGGAGTACTGAGTACTGAGTTCTGAGTGATGAGTACGGAACTGGAGGCTAAGGAGACCCGGTGCCAGGCGCGTCACGCCCCTCTGTAATCCGCACTCCGGACTCAGTACACAGCGGCTCTTCCGCTCCCTAGGCGCAATCCTGGGCGTCGACGTCGATGACGTCGATGACGTCCTCGTCCCGGAGCACCTTGGTCCGGAGCGGCAAAAGGGCGGCGAGGAAAGACCGCACGCCGGTCACGAGGTACCAGACATGGACGCGATGCTGGTCCTGGACCTTCTCAAATGGGCACGGGGCGGGGCCGCGGACCTCCGCGATACCGGGATGCAGGCGTTCGAGTTCCTTGACCCAGGCGTCGGCGACGAAATTGACCTTCTCCGCGTTGCGTCCCCGGAACACGTGCCGGATCAGGTGCCGGTCCGGCGGGTAGCCAAATTCGGCGCGACGCTCCATCTCGGCGGCGGCAAAGCCTTCGAAGTCGAGGCGCTTGGCGAACTGAATCGGGTCCGTGGCCGGCTGGAAACTCTGCACAACCACCACGCCCTCGAGGTCGCCGCGGCCGGCGCGGCCGGCGACCTGCGTGAGCAGCTGGAAAGTCCGTTCGGCCGCGCGAAAATCGGGGAGCTGCAGGGAAAGGTCGGCGTCGATGATGCCGACGAGCGTGACGCGCGGGAAGTCCAGCCCCTTGGCGATCATCTGCGTCCCGAGGAGTATGTCGTACTTGCCCGCGCGGAAGTCCGAGAGCACTTGGCGGAAGCGGTCCTTCTTGGACATGGTGTCGGCGTCGATCCGGGCGACCTTGGCCCGCGGGAAAAGGTGGGCGATGGTCTCCTCGACTTTCTGGGTGCCGTAGCCCTTCCACCGGACCTTGGTCGAGCGGCACTTGGGGCAGACGACCGGGGCGCGCTCCTGGTGGTTGCAAAGGTGGCAACGGGCGGTGTCGTCGGTGCGGTGCAAGGTCAGCGAGACGCTGCAGCGACCGCACTGGACGGCTTCGCCGCAATCGGGGCACACGAGCGAACGGGAATGCCCGCGGCGATTGAGGAAGAGAATCAACTGCTCGCGGCGCTGGAGGCGCTCCCGGATGCCGTCCGTCAGCTCCCGCGAGAGGAGGTGCTGGCCCTTAAGGTGCAGCACCTCGCGGCGCATGTCCACGATCCGGAAGGCGGGCATCGGCCGATCGTCGACGCGCTTGGGCATCGAGTTGAGGGTGTAGCGCCCGGCCTGCGCGTTCTTCCACGACTCGAGCGACGGGGTGGCGGAGCCGAGCACGCAAGGGATACCGAGGAGCGAGGCCCGCATCACCGCGACATCGCGGCCGTGGTACATGGGCGTCTCGCCCTGCTTGAAGGAAGGCTCGTGCTCCTCGTCGACGACGATGAGCCGGAGGTTCGGTAAGGGCGCGAAGACCGCGGACCGGGCGCCGACCACCACCCTCGCCTGCCCCAGCGACATCGCCATCCACGCATCGAAACGTTCACCGGCGGAAAGGTGGCTGTGCCACACGACGACTTTGGCGCCGAGGTCGGCCAAGCGGGAGCGAAGCCGGCCGACGGTCTGCGGCGTGAGGGCGACTTCGGGGACGAGAAAGATCGCGGAGCCGCCTTCGGCCACGACCTTGCGGATCAGGGCCACGTAGACCTCGGTCTTGCCGGAGCCGGTGACCCCGTGCAACAGGTGCGCCCGAAAGACCTTGCTATCCAGGGTCTCGGCCACGGAGGCCACCGCGGCGAGCTGCTCGGGGTTGAGGTCGTGCCCCCGGGCGGCGACGGTCTCACCCTCGGCGTAAGGGTCGTCATAGGCCACTCGCCAAAGCACGCTGGCGTCCTCCTTGACCACCCCGGACTTGATCAAGGCATCGACAGCAGGCTGCGCCACGCCGAGGCCTTCGACCATCTTAGCCCGATCGGCCGGTTCCTTTTGGCCGGCGAGGTAATCCAAGACCTGGGCCTGCCGCGGGGCTTTACGGCGGAGTTTCTCCAAGGCCTCGGGCTCGGGCAGCGCGACTAAGGTCAAGAGCCGGCGGAGGACGGGGCGGACGCCTTTGCGGACGGCGGCGGGGAGGACGGTCTCCAGCACGGAGTTGAGTCCACAGCCGTAGTAGCCAGCCATCCATTCGGCGAGTTTACAGCAGTCCGGGGTCATGACGGGCTGCTCGTGCTCGAGCACGATGATGCTCCGAAGTTTTGCGGCGGGGGGCGGCTCAGCGGGGTAGCGCCAGACGACGCCGAGGCTGACGCGGCCCCCGAGCGGCACGCGGACGAGCTGGCCGACCTGCAAGGTGTCCTTCAAGGCCGCGGGGACGGAGTACGAGTAGGCCCGGGCCCCGCCGTCAAACGGGACCACCTCGGCGACGCCGGGTTCGATTTCACCGAAGAGATCGGGCACGAGGTCGAGCCTCGACTATCCCCGAGGGGGATTCAAGCGAGGGATGCCCTGCGAGGGCTTATTTGCCTTCAGGCTGGTCGCCTCGGGCCAGGGAACTGGCGGGAATCACCACCTGGGCCGGGTCGTCGGGATGGGTCGGGTCAAAAGGCTTCACCGTGGGGGCGAGGCAGACCGCGAGTTCCGGGACACCTGTCCGGATCCCTTCCACCGCGCAGCGCGCCATCTCGTAAGCACCGTAAGCGCTGAAGTGGGTGTCGTCGCGCAGCGGCTCAGTCTGGCCAGGGAAGGAGTTCGCAGGGAAATGCAGGAATGCGAGTTTACTGCGTTCGACCCCGAGCGCTTGGTAGACCTGCTTGGCGGCGGTGTTGAGGTCGAGCAGCGGCAGGCCCCGCTCCTTGGCGACTCGACGCACCGCCTCGGGGAAGTCCCCGAGGGATTCGCTGACCTGCCCCTGGGGGTCGAAGCGACGCCGGGCGACGGCGGTCACGAACACGGGCTTGCCACCCTTCGCCTGAATGGCGTCGACGTAGGCCCGCAGGCGGGTCGCGTAGGTTGTGAAAGCGCCCACGCCCTCCCCTTTCTCCTTCTGGTCGTTATGCCCGAACTGGATGAGCACGAAGTCGCCGGCGCGCAGCTGGGCGAGAATCTTGTCCAAGCGATGCTCGGCCTGAAAGGATCGCAGGGCGCGGCCCGACTCGGCGTGGTTGGCGACGGCGGCGCGCTCGCCAATGAAGAGCGGCAGCACCTGCCCCCAGCCGACGTAAGGCTCCAGCGACTGGTCCGTGACGGTCGAATCCCCGGCCAGGAAGATCCGGATCGTCGCCGCCGGTGCCGGCTCGATGGAAACGACGCGGGCCCGGGCCGTCGGGCCGATGAATTCGAGCGAGAGCTGGTCGTCCCAGTCCGGGGCGCCGCTTTCGCGCGGCTTGAGAGCGACGCGCCCACCCGCGTATTCAGGGCGACGAACGTCGACGAGGAAGCGGCGGACGTCGGTACGTCCCTTGGGCACGGCGACGTTCAACGCGATCAACCGACGAGCCTCGGCCTTCACGGTCGTGACCGAGTCTACGTCATCGGCACCGAAGGCAATCGTGACGAGGTGGATACCTTCCGGGGCGGGCTGGCTCAGGACGGCGGCGGAACGCTCCGGACTCCCACGAAACTCAGCGACGGGATCGGCCGCGAAAGCCGCGCAAACGGCCAAGAGGGGGAAGAGACGGAGCATGGCGGAGAGGAGAGGGTTAGAGGCAAGCGTACGGAGCGGGATTACGGAGTACAGAGTAAGGAGTACAGATTAGAGAGTACGGAGTACAGAGTGCCGAGTGCGGCATGAAGAAGCGCAGGGAGGCTGGTTACTCCATCCGACATCACGATTTCCACATCTTTATCTGTCATCTATATCCGTACATGCACTCCGTACTCTGTACTCCTGATTGAGCCCTCCGCCCTCACTCTTCACGCCCGAGTGCGTGGCGATGCGCACGCACATGAGCGCCCAGAAACAGCCGATGCAGTTGGCGACCGGCAACTGCAATTCCGAGGGCATGCTGTAGAAGATGATGTTGCCGGGGAACCAGACCAGGTAGTTAGGCAAGAGGTTGGGCAAGACGAGTCGGCGGTACCAACCGGGGCCCATCGCGGCCCGCAGGCGCGCCGTATCCCAATTGAAATCCTTCCAGAGGTGGGAAATGCCGTTGAAGGGCGCGCCGCAGAGCACGGTGAAGCCGAGCTGGTCGACGACCACCTTGCGAACCACCACCCCGAAGGAGGGCTCGGTGCCGAACCAGTGGCCTTGCGCGACGTAGAAATAACACACGACGACCCCCATGAACATCCACCAGACAACGCTGTGGAGCAGGTCGAGCCCGGGGCGCGCGGGGCGCAAACCTGGAAAGGCCATGCGGAAGCACCAAGGGATGACGCCAGCGGTGAACCCCGTGCAGAGCATGGCGAAGGCGAGCGGGTGCTCGCGGTTGACGGTGCCGACGATGTCGAGCCAAGCCCGGAGGGTCGGGACTTGGTAATAGCCGACCACCAAGGCGGTCGCGGCGAGCAGGATGAAGAGCGAAGGGATGGCGTTGTCGCGCGCAGCCTTGACGCCGGCCGCCCAGGGCGAAACGTCGGGGTCCGACGCTTTCATCCGAGCGCCTTCCGGAGCAACTGGTCGATCAGCCCGGGATTGGCCTTCCCTTGCGTGCGCTTCATGATCGGTCCCTTGAGCGCGTTGATGGCCTTCTCGTTCCCCGCGCGGTATTCGGCGATGGATTTGGCGACGGCGGGGTCGGCGATGACTTCCTGGACGATCTTCTCGAGTTCGCCGGTGTCGCTGTTCTGACGGAGCCCCTTGGCATCGACGATGGCGGCGGCGTCCTGGCCGGTCTTGAACATCTCGGCGAAGACTTCCTTGGCCTGCTGCTTGGAGATCACCCCGTCGTCGGTCAGCTTCACCAGGCCGGCGAGCTGCGCGGGCTTGATCGGGCAGGACGCTAGGGAGACGGGGGCCGGAGCGGCCTCGTCGAAGGCGCCCGCGGCGCCGGCCGAGGCGGCGAGGTCGCGGAGGAGGTCGTTGGCGACGAGGTTGGCGATGCCCGACGGGTTGGCCGGATGGGCGGCCACGGCGGCTTCGAACCATTCGGCGAGGGCGCGGTCGTTCACGAGCACCGAGGCGGCGGTGTAAGGCAGGCCGAGCTTCTCGACGTAGCGACGCTGGCGGTCGTAAAGGTTCTCAGGGACCTGCTTCGCGAGGCGCGCGACGGTCTCGCGGGAGAGCCTGAGGGTCGGGATGTCCGGATCCGGGAAATACCGGTAGTCGTGGGCGTCTTCCTTGTCACGGAGGACGTAGCCGCGAGCGAGTTCGGCGTTCCAGCCGCGGGTCTCCTGCGTGATCGCGCGACCGGCTTCGAGTTCGCGGATCTGGCGGGCGGTCTCGTAGATGACCGTGTCGCGGACGCTCGAGATCGAGTTGAGGTTCTTGGTCTCGGTGCGGGTGCCGAGCTTCTCGGCGCCCCGGCGGCGGACCGACACGTTGCAGTCGCAGCGCAGCTGGCCCTTCTCCATGTCGCAATCGGCCACGCCGGCCTGGGTGAGCATCGCGACGAGGGAGCGGAGGAAAGCCTCGGCTTCGGCGGCGGAACGGAGGTCCGGCTCGGTGACGATCTCGAGGAGCGGCACGCCGGCGCGGTTGTAGTCGACCAAGGAGCCGCTGCCCGCGTGGCTGAGCTTACCCACGTCCTCTTCGAGGTGCGCGTGGTGGATGCGGATGAACTTATGCTCGCCCATCACGTTGCGCGACGCGCCCGGGAGCTCGATCTCGACCTGGCCGCCGACGACGACCGGGAAATCCTTCTGGGTGAGCTGGTAGTTCTTGGGGTTATCCGGGTAGAAATAGTTCTTCCGGTCCCAGGCGCAGCGCTCCGGAACCGACGCCCCGACGACCAGACCGAAGAGGATCGATTTCTCAACCGCCTCGCGATTCACGACCGGCAGCGTGCCAGGGAGGCCAAGGACGACCGGGTCGACTTGCTCGTTGGGTTCCTGACCGAAGCCCCAGGGAGACGACGCGAAGACCTTGGCGCGAGTATGCAGCTGCACGTGGACCTCGAGGCCGATGACGACTTCCCAATCAGAAGGCACGTTGCTCATAGGGCGGGTTGCTGGTGGGCGTAACCATGGGCGGTCTCGAAGAGACGACCCGCGGCGAGCAGTTTGGCTTCGGAGAGCGGCGCCCCGACGAGATGGAAACCGACCGGCAGATGGCCGGACTTGCCGCAGGGCACCGAGATCGCCGGGAGGCCGGCCAGGTTGGCGGGAATCGTGAAGATGTCCTCGAGGTAAAGCTGGAGGGGATCCGAAGCCTTCTCGCCGACCTTGAAGGCAGGCGTCGGGACCGTCGGGGTGAGCAGCACGTCGACGCCAGCGAGGGCGGCGAGGTATTCGGCCCGGATCTTCGCGCGGGCGCGGAGGGCTCGGACGTAATAGGCGTCGGCGTAGCCGGCGCTGAGCACGAACGTGCCGAGCAAGATGCGGCGCTTCACTTCGGGGCCGAAGCCTTCGGAGCGACTGGCCGTCATCATCTCGAACGGCGTGCCGGCGGTGGCGGAGCGATGGCCGTAGCGCACGCCGTCGTAGCGGCCGAGGTTCGAGGAAGCCTCGGCGGTCGCGACGACGTAATAAGTGGGTACCGCGAGGTCAGCGGAGGGGAGTTCGACCTCCGAAATCGCGCAGCCCTGGGCGCGGTAGAATTCGACCGCGGCCTTGACCGCGGCGGCGACTTCGGGAGCGACGCCCTTACCGAGGAACCCCTTCGGGATGCCGATGCGGAGCTTCTGGGCGTCGCCGCCAGGAGTGAGGGTACGGTCAGACGGGCCGAAGCAGGTCATGTCACGCGCGTCGGCCGAGGCCAGCGCGTTGAGGAGGAGCTCACAGTCTTCGACGCTGCGGGCCATCGGGCCGATCTGGTCGAGCGACGAGGCAAAGGCCACGAGGCCGAAGCGGGAGATGAGACCGTAGGTCGGCTTCAGGCCGACCACGCCGCAATGCGAGGCGGGCTGGCGGATCGAGCCTCCGGTGTCGGAACCCAGCGCGAGCGGCACCAGGCCGGAGGCAAGGGCCGCGGCGCTACCGCCGGAAGAACCGCCCGGGATCCGGGCGAGGTCCCAGGGATTGAGCGTCTTGCGGATCGCCGAGTTCTCGGTGGAGGAACCCATCGCGAACTCGTCCATGTTCAAGCGACCGTAGAGGATTGCGCCGGCGGCGCGAAGGCGTTCGGCGACATGGGAGTCGTAAGGGGAGACCAGCGGCGCGAGCATCTTGCTCGAGCACGTGAGCGGCTGGCCCTTCACCGCGATGTTGTCCTTGATCGCGACCGGGATGCCTTCGAGCGGACCCCTGCCCTGCCCGGCCTGGCGGCGGGCGTCGGAAGCGTCGGCCTGCGCGAGCACGTCGGCCTGGTCGAGGTGCGTGAAGGCGCCGACCTTATCATTCACCGCCTGGTAGCGGGCGAGGAGGGCCCCGCAAAGGGCGCGGGACGTGAGCGCGCCGGCCGCGAGGCGACGGCCGAGCTCGGCGGCGGCAAGCGTGTGGAGCGCGTCGGCCATGGCTTACGCTTCGTCGTCCACGACGCGCGGGACGGAGATCTGCCCGTCGCGCGAGGCGGGGGCGATGCGGGTGACGGCTTCGGCGCCGAGGACCGGACCCGGCTCATCGGAACGCAGGGCGGCTTCGTCGACGACCCTGGCGTCGTCAATCGTCGCGGGCAGGTCAGCGTCCGCGAGCGCCTGGAAGTGGCCCAGGATCTGGTTAAGCTGCGACGAGTAGAGCGCCTTCTCCTCGGCCGTGAGGCTGAGGCGGGCTAGCTTCGCGAGGTGGTCGATGTCGAAACCTACGGCCATGGGAATCAGCGGCGGACGGTCCAGCCGGTGCCCTTCTCGAGCGTCGCGATGACGACGCCGAGGGCTTGGTTGGTCTCCTCGTCGGTGAGCGTGCGCGCGGCGTGGCGCCAGCGGATCTCGAAGGCGAGGCTGCCGTGACCGTCAGGCAAGCCCGGGCCGGTGAAGACGTCGAAACAGTTGACCGACTCCAGCGCGAACTCCTTGCCGGCGGCCTTGGCGGCGCCTTGCCGGACACGGCTTTCGACCTCGGCGGCGGCGACGCCCACCGGGACGATAACCGCGACGTCCTTCGTCACGGGCGGGAAGGAAGAGAACGCCTCGAAGCGCGGGATCTTGCGAGCTTCGGCAAAGGCCGAGCGCGGGAAGCAGACTTCACCGGCGATGACCGAGCTCTTCAGGCCGAGCGAGCGGGTCCAGCGGAGATCGAGGACGCCGCAGGCGCCTTCCGCGGCGCGGCCGCGGTCGACGAGGGCGGCGGCGTGATCCGCCTGCCAGAGACCGCCGTGGGCGGCGGCGAACGAAAGCCGAACGGCGGTGACGCCGGCGAGCGCGGCGGCGTCCTGCAGGAGTCGCTTCGCGCGGAGGGCGTCGAAGGCCTCGCGGGACTTCCAGGAGCGCGTCACCGGTTCGGCGACAATCGCGAAGGCGACCGAGAGGAATTCGCGGACCGTGCCATCGGCCTGGGGGCGGAAGACCGTGCCGACCTCGAAGAGGCCGCGCGGGTCGGCGTGGACCGAGAGGTTGAGGGCGAGGGCGCCGGCGAGGCCGGGGACGAGCGACGCGCGGAGGTGCGTCTGTTCGGCGGTCAGCGGGTTATCCATGGCGACCAAGGCGGCCTGGTCGGCGCCGAGGGTGCGTTCGAGTTCCGCGGCGTCGCGGAGCGAATAGTGACAGCACTCCGTGAAACCGGCACCGACGAGACGGGCCGAGACTTCCCGGGTAAAGACGGACGTAAGCGCGTCCTCGTCGCCCGGGAGCGGAGCGATCGGACGGCCGGCGGGCACCTTGTCGGTGCCGTGGATGCGGATGAATTCTTCGACCAGGTCGATCGGGCGGGTCACGTCGGAGCGGAACGAAGGCACCAGCACCGAGAAGCCGGTGGCGGAAAGCTTTACCGTGAAACCCAAGCGGGCGAAGGCCGCGGAGACGTCAGCATCCGCGACCGGCGTGCCGAGCTTCGCGGTGACGTAGCCGGCGGGAAGCTCAATGGTGACGTCGGCCCGCGGGGGCTGGCCGACGGCGATGGCGGGGCCGACCACCTGGGCGCCGGCGAGTTCGACGAGAAGGTCCGTGGCGAGACGCGAGGCGAGCTCGACGCCGGCTGGATCCACGTCCCGGGCGAAACGATGGGAAGAATCGGTCGACACGCCGAGGCGGCGGGCGACGCGGCGGATCTCGCCGGGGCGGAACCACGCGGCTTCGAGGAGAACTTCGGTTGTCGCGTCGGTCACGCCGGCATCGACGCCACCCATCACGCCGGCGACGACGAGCGGGCGCTGGGCGTCGGCGATGACGCAGACCCCGGGCTCGAGCTTCACCTGCTTGCCGTCAAGGAGGACGATCTGCTCGCCTTCGCGGGCCGGGCGGGCTTCGATGCCTTCGGAAACTTTCTGCGCGTCAAACGCATGGAGCGGCTGGCCGAGTTCGAGCAGCACCCAGTTCGTGATGTCGACCACGATGTTGATCGGACGGAGGCCGGCGGCCTCGAGGTCGCGGCGGAGCCAGGCCGGGCTCGGGCCGACCTGCACGTTCTTCAGCGTGCGCAGCGTGTAGTAGGGGCAGAACTCGGAGGACGCGCGGACGAACTTCACCGCGTCGGCGGCGGAAGGCGCGCCGGCGAGGCCGGCGGCCGTCTTCACCGTGAGCGGCTTGAGCGTGAGACCCAGCGCGGCGGCAAGGTCGCGCGCGACGCCGCGGATGCCGAGGCAATCGCCACGGTTCGGCGTGACCGAGATCTCGAGGACCGTGTCCGGCGCGCCGTAAAGGGCATTGAGCGGCGTGCCGAGGACCGGCTGGCGCGGGGTCAGGATGAGCAGGCCATCCTCGCCCTTGCCCAGACCGAGTTCTTCGGAGGAGCACATCATGCCCGCCGAGTCGACGTCGCGGAGTTTCGAGACCTTGATCTCGAAACCGCCGGGCATCCGCGTGCCCGGCAGCGCGACCGGGACACGGTCGCCGGCTTTGAAGTTCTTGGCACCGCAGACGATCTGGCGCGGGGCGCCATCGCCCACATCGACCACGCAGACGCTCAGCCGGTCGGCCTTGGGGTGCGGGACGAAGGACGTGATTTCACCGACCACCACCAGCGGCAGCGGGGCGAGGCCGAAGGTCGTGACCGACTCCACCTCGAGCCCGAGCATCGGGAGGACTTCCGCGACGCGCTCGGCGGTGACGCCGGCGAGGTCAAGGTGACGGGCGAGGGCTTGGAACGAGACTTTCATGGCTTAGGCGAACTGGCGCAGGAAGCGCGTGTCGTTGTTGTAAAAGTGACGGATGTCGTCGATGCCGTGGATCAGCATCGCGATGCGTTCGAGGCCGAGGCCGAAGGCGAGACCCGACCATTCGTCCGGGTCGAGGCCGCAGAGTTCGAGCACCTTGGGGTCGACGAGACCGCAGCCCATGATCTCGAGCCAGCGGTTGGAGAGGCGGCCCAAGTTGGGCGAGCGGAGGTCCATCTCGAAGGACGGTTCCGTGAACGGGAAGAAGGATGGGCGCAGGCGGATCTCGGCGTCGGCGCCGAAGGTCTCCTTCACGAAGAAGTCGAGCACGCCGCGGAGGTCGGCGAGCGTCACGTGGCGATCGATCCACAGCCCTTCGACCTGGTGGAAGTTGGCGGAGTGCGTCGCGTCGACCGCGTCGCGACGGAAGCAACGCCCCGGGGCCACGATGCGGAACGGCGGCTGACGCGAGAGCATCGCGCGGACCTGGACGCTCGACGTGTGCGTGCGGAGGAGGATCGCCTCGTCGGCCTTGCGGGGCGCGTCAGCGGAGCGAAACGCCTTCGGCATGTAGAGCGTGTCCTGCATGTCGCGGGCCGGGTGGTCGGCCGGCGTGTTGAGGGCGTCGAAGCAATGCCACTCGGTCTCGACCTCGGGTCCATCGGCGACGACGAAGCCTAACTTGCGGAAGGAGGCCAGGATCCGCTCGCGGGTGCGGGAAAGCGGGTGGAGCGAACCAGCGGGAGCGTCGGGGCTCGGGAGGGTCGGGTCGACGGCCGCGCCGAGGGCGGCGGCAATCTCGGCGTTCTCAACCTTCACCAGCAAGGCGGCGAGGATCTCCTCGATGGACTTCTTGGCCTCGTTGATGAGCTTACCCACGACGGGGCGCTCCTCCTTGGAAAGAGTGGCCATCCCCTTCATCACCTGGGTGAGGGAGCCGTTGGGTCCGACGACCCGCGCCTTGAAGGCCTCGAGCTCGGCGCGGGTGGCGACGGCGACGGCTTCCTGGGTGGCGGCGGCGACGAGTTGGGCGAGCTGCGGCTGCATGGGTTGATTTGTGCGGCAGAGGGGAAAGTCGGCAAGCGAAAGCACCGTAAAACGAAGAAGCCCCGGCGGGCCGGGGCTTCGTGCAGGGACGTTAAATCGTCTTAGACGAGCGCGGCCTGGGCCTTCTTGACGATCGCTTCGAAAGCGGGGGCGTCATGGATGGCCAGTTCGCTCAGGTTCTTACGGTCCATCGTGATGTTGGCCTTCTTCAGGCCAGAGATCAGACGGCTGTAGGAAATGCCGAGGGGACGGCAGGCGGCGTTGAGACGCACGATCCACAGCTGACGGAACGTCGACTTGTTCTTGCGGCGGTCGCGATAAGCGAACTTCTGCGCGCGCTGAACGGCCTCGAGGGCGTAGACGTACAGACGGGATTTGTTTCCGAAGTAGCCCTTAGCGGCTTTGATTGCGCGCTTCTTACGGGCCTTGGTGGCCGGGCCATTGGTTGCTCTAGGCATGTTGGTATCTGGTTTTGGTTTTGGTTAGATGGCCTCGGGGTCGCCTTAATGAACACCCGTTCGGCCAAAATGGGGGTCGCCGGCTTAGGCGAAAGGCATGCAGGCCAGCATCTTCTTCTCGAAGCCGGAGTCGACGCGCTTGGACTTGTTGGCACGACGGCGCTGCTTGCGGGACTTGGTGCTCAAGAGGTGGCGGGCGTTCGGGGAACGGCGCATCACTTTGCCGGTACCGGTCACCTTGAAGCGCTTGGAGACTGACTTACGGGTCTTTTGCATGGCGGAAAGGGTCGGAACAAAGGGCGTCCGAGGGGACTTGTAAAGGGGAAAGGGCAGGGGGAGCGGACTTGGGCTCACTTTCTGGCAGGCGGCAGATCGGGTTGGCCATTTGACAATCCGAGCCAAGCCCGCTCCCCTGCCCTGCACCCAAACCTAAAAACCATGCTTTCCATAGGAAAAAAGCCGAAATTAACCTTCAAGGTGGATGCCCTCGTGGACGGGAAACCCGTCCATGGGGCTTTTGCCGACCTTCTGGACGGCCCGACCATCGTTTCCGTCTACATGCGCAACAACACCTCCGCCTGCGATAAACAGGCCTCGGAGATGGATAAAAATGAGAAAGCCATTGTCAGGCAAGGGTTTAGATTGATTGCTGTCTCCCGGGATACTTGCGCCTCCCATACCAAGTATGCCGCCAAACACGGGTACAAGTTCACCCTGGTCTCAGACCCCGAGGATCAATTCTCCCAGGCCTTGGACGCGATCGTCGAGAAATCGATGTACGGAAAGAAGTACCTTGGACCCGCCCGAGCGGCTTACCTCTTCGACGGCCAAGGCAAGTTGCTCGCCACCATCCCCAAGGTCGAAGCGGCGGAGCACGGCAAGCAACTCCTCGCGGCGATCGCCGCGCTGAAGTAAAAGCGCGGACGGGCCTGAAGTGACGGGCCGCAATCGGTGCTTGAACCAAGGCACCGAAAGAGGGAGTTTATCCCGAAGACCCGCCCGCAAGATACCTAATGGCTACGCCCTATCGCCCCCATAACCGACCCAAACCGTCGAGTTCGTCCAACCAGCAACGCCGGGATTACCGCCGGGAGGACAAAGGGCCGAAGCGCAACATGAACATCCGCGCGACGGAGATCCGCGTGATCAACTCCAAGGGCGAGATGCTCGGCGTCATGCCGACTTCGCGCGCCCTTGAGCTGGCCCGCGAGGAAGGCGTCGACCTGATCGAGATCGCCGCCGCCGCCGTCCCGCCGGTGTGCAAACTCATGGAGTACGGCAAGTACCTCTACGAGGAAGCCAAGAAACATAAGCACCAGAAGACCACGACGAAGGTGAAGGAGATCAAACTCCGCCCCCGCATCGACACGCACGACCTCTTCATCAAGGTGCGCCGGGCCGAGAACTTCCTCTACCACGGCCACAAAGTGAAACTGCTCCTGCAATACCGCTACCGCGAGCTCGAGCACCCGGAGATCGGTCTCGAGACCATCGGCCGCGCCATCGCCGCGCTGATGCATATTTGCACCTGCGACAACGAGCCGAAGCGCACGGGCCGCGCCATCGTCGTGGGCCTCACCCCCGTCCAGCAGAACAAGCGCAAGCTCGTGCACAACGCCGCCCCCGGCGAGGACGACGACGAGGACGACTCCGCGTTGGATAACGGCGAGAACGACACGGAATAAGCCGTGCGGCGCCTGGTCGCCATCTGCCTTTGCCTCGCGACCGTCGCGGTCCAGGCCGCCGCGTCGCCCGACATCTTCCTGGGCGATTCGTTGCGGCAACTCGGGCTCGCCCCGCTCGCACGGGAGAAAACGGATGGCTTCGGCCTGGAACGGCACGGCGCCAAGGGCCTGCCCACGTTCGTCGCCGAGGCCAACAAGGATTACCTCCTGGTGGAGGGCGTGAAGTTCTACCTCGACGACCCGATCGGCCTGCTGCGCGGCAAGCTCACCGTCACCCGCATCGACTACGACAAAGTCATCGTGCCCTTGGCTTGGCGACTCCCGACCCCGCGGCCGGCCGCACAACGGATCCTGCTGGACCCCGGGCACGGCGGCAAGGATCCCGGCAAGGTCCACCCGACGCTCAACTACACGGAAAAAGCGGCGACGCTCGACACGGCGATCCGCCTCAAGTTGCTCCTCGAGAAACAAGGCTGCGAGGTGCTGCTGACCCGCGACCGGGATGTCGCCATCGAGCTCGACGACCGGGCGCCGATGGCCAGCAAGGCCAAGGTCGACCTCTTTGTGAGCCTCCACTACAACGGCGGGGCGGCGGGCGACCACAGCAGCGCGGGCATCGAGACCTACTGCCTCACGCCGACTGGCCAACACTCGACCAACAAGGCCGCTGGGCGGGCCGACCTCACCGCCGAACCAGGCAACCGCTTCGACACGTTCAACCTCCAGCTCGCCTTCAACGTCCAACGCCAGCTCCTGACCCAGACGGGGGCGGAGGACCGGGGGGTCCGCCGCTCCCGCTTCGCGGTGCTCCGCACGCTCACCTGCCCGGGCATCCTCATCGAGGGAGGTTTCGTCTCCAGCCGGACGGAAGGGGCGCTGATCGCCAACGCGACCTACCGCCAGAAAATCGCCCAAGCCATCGCCGACGGGATCGCGGATTACGGGCGCCAGCTTCGCGCGAAATAAACCAGTGATTTAACGCTTCCGCCGGCGACACTGCCGGCTAACCTAGGAGGCATGGGACGTCTCGCGTTGCTGCTACCGTGGCTGACGGTGCTCGCGTGGGCCCGACCGGACCCAGCGCGCACCGCCGTCCTGATGAACTCCGACCGACCCGAGGGCCTCGCCCTCGCCGAGGAGTTCATGGCCAAGCGCAGCATCCCGCCGGCAAACTTGATCAGCCTCCCGCTCGGTCGGGTCGAGACGTTGGCCTGGAAAGATTACAGCGCCAAGGTGCTTGGGCCGCTCCGGGCGAAACTCCGCGACGCGCACCTCCTCGAAGGTGCCCAGGACGAGGCCGCGGACGCCCGCAGTCGGCTTGGCTTCATCCCGACCGCCGAGCCCCGCCTCCAATGGCTCGTGCTGGTGCACGGCGTGCCCCTGAAAATCAGCCCATCCGGCATCAAGGGGCTGAACGCGGCGAATCCGGTCAAGGGCGACCACGCGAGCCTCGACAGCGAACTGGCGACCCTCGCCTTGCCCAACCTGGACCCCGAAGGGGCCCGTCCGAATCCTTGGTTCAACCGGACGGAGGCCGGGGCGGAAGGCATCACCCGCATCGCCCGGCTCGACGGCGGGTCCGCCGAAGCCGCGCGCCGAGCCCTGCACGGTGCCTGGGAGGCGGAAGCCAAGGGCCTGCGCGGTCGCGCCTACGTGGACGTGGGCGGCCCCTATAAGGAAGGCGACGAGTGGTTCCAGGCCTGCGTCGCACCCCTCAAGGAACTAGGCTTCCCGACCGACATCGAAGCGACACGCGAACAGTTTTCACCGCGGGCGCGCGGGGACGCCCCGGCGTGGTACCTGGGCTGGTACAGCCAGAAACCCACCGGCAAGTTCGGCCTGAAGTCGACCCGACTCGCCCCGGGCGCGATCGCGTTGCACCTGCATAGCTTTTCCGCCGGCTCGTTGCAGAGTCCGGAAGCGAGTTGGACGCCTTGGCTGGTCGAACAAGGCGCCGCCCTGACTTTCGGCAACGTCTACGAGCCGTACCTTTCCCTGACCGTGCGCCCTGAGCTTTTGCTCAAGGGGCTCCGGGCGGGGATGAGCGCCGGGGAGGCCGCGTGGTATGCGACCCCGGCGGTCAGTTGGCAGGGCATCATCCTCGGCGACCCTTTCTACCAACCCTTCGCCGTGCCGCTGGAAACGCAGACCCGCTCGGTTGACCCGGCCGATCGCTGGACCGATTACGCCGTGCTGCGCCAAACCAATCTCCGCCCCCAGCCGCTCGGGGCCGAGGCCTTGCGCCAGCTACGGGTGGCCGCCGATCGGTCCGGGCGGCTCGCCTTGGCCCTCGCCTGTGCCCAAGCCGAGCAAGCCGCCGGCATCACCCGCGCCTGGAAGGACCCCCAAGGGTTGACCGCGGAGGACGGGGGCTTGATCGAGGAGGCCGCCCGGTTCGTGGAGGCCCGCTTCGGGGTTGCGACCGCCCTGAAACTGCGAACGGAGCTGGAAAAGCGGCCCGAATGGGCGCCAGCCCCGCCCAACCCCCCAGAAAAGCCCCCGGGGAGATAATCTCGGCTTGCCAGTCCCCTTCGGCTGGTTTGTTTTCGACCTCTCGACGGCCCACCGGCACCTGCCAGTGGAATCTCCGCCGGAAAACCCAACCAACAACCAAAACCCTGGAAACGTCCTTCGCGACGCCCAGGACCCCAGTCAAAACACAATGAGCATCATGGAAAAACTGCTCGCCGAATCCAATTTCGGCGCGCTCAAGGCCCACAGCGTTATCCCCGCGACCGTCACCGAGATCCGCGACGACAAGTTCGTCGTCGTCGACATCAACGGCAAGTCCGAGGGCTTCATCCCTCAGGCTGAATTTCCCGACATGGCCGAAGTCCAGGTCGGTATGCAGCTCGAGGTCTACCTCGAGAAGCTTGAAAACAAGGACGGCACCCCGACCGTCTCCTTCGACCGCGCCCAGCAGATCCGCAAGTGGGAAAGCATCGAGGCCAATTGCCAGGAAGGCTCCATCGTCCAGGGTCGCGTCAAGTCCGTCGTCAAGGGCGGCCTGATCGTCTCCGTCGGCGTCGACGCCTTCATGCCCTCCTCGCAGATCGACGTCAACCCGCCGAAGGACCTTGAAGGCTTCGTGGGTCAGACCTTCGACTTCAAGATCATCAAGATCAACAAGGAGAAGAAGAACCTCGTCGTCTCGCGTCGCGAACTCATCGAAGAACAGCGCGGCGAAAGCCGTCGCAAGCTCCTCGAAGAGGTCAAGCCGGGCGTCATCCGCCGCGGCGTCGTCAAGAACATCACCGACTACGGCGCGTTCGTGGACCTCGACGGTCTCGACGGCCTGCTGCACGTCACCGACATGTCCTGGGGCCGCATCGGCCACCCGAGCGAAGTCGTCAAGGTCGGCGAAGAAATCACCGTCATGGTCGTCGAAGTCGACCGCGAGCGCGAGCGCGTCTCCCTCGGCCTCAAGCAGACCCAGTCCAACCCCTGGGAAGGCATCGAGAAGCGCTACCCCGTCGGCCAGAAGGTCCACGGCAAGGTCGTCAACCTCGTGGCGTACGGCGCGTTCATCGAGATCGAAGGCGGCGTCGAAGGCCTCGTCCACGTCTCCGAGCTCTCCTGGACCAAGCGCGTTCAGAAGCCGTCCGACATGCTCAAGGTCGGCCAGGAAGTCGATGCGGTCATCCTCAACGTCAACAAGGAGGAGCAGAAGATCTCCTTGGGCATCCGCCAGCTCGAGACCAACCCGTGGGAAAAGGTCCGCCACAACTACCCGGTGGGCGCCCGCGTCCGCGGCAAGGTGCGCAACCTCACCAACTACGGCGCCTTCGTGGAGCTGGAAGATGGAATCGACGGCATGGTGCACGTGTCCGACATGAGCTGGACGCGCCGCATCAACAACCCGGCCGAAGTCATGAAGAAGGGCGACGACGTGGAGGCCATCGTGCTCGACGTCGACGTCGACCAGCAGCGCATCTCCCTGGGCGTCAAGCAGACCCAGACCGACCCGTGGAGCGAGATCGACCGCAAGTTCCGCATCGGCGACCTCGTCAACGGCAAGGTCTCCAAGATCGCGAACTTCGGCGCCTTCATCGAGCTCTCCGATGAAATCGACGGCCTCGTGCACGTCTCCCAGCTCGCCGAACAGCGCGTCGAGAACGTCAAGGACGTCGTCAAAGTCGGCCAGGATGTCACCGCCCGCGTCATCAAGATCGACAAGGAGGACCGTCGCATCGGCCTCTCAATCAAGGCCGCGAGCTACGACGCCGAACGCCTGGCGACGGAAATCTCCAGCTACGAGCGGATCAAGGGCCCGTCCACCGGCGGCGCCCCGGCGCCCTCGGCGGGCGGTTCGACCTCCTCCGGCTCGTCCGGCAGCGGCGACTTCAACAGCCTCGGCGATCTCCTCGACAAGGCCGGCAACTAAGCCGTCCTCCAGCGGCACCAAACGGACCCCGGGCAACCGGGGTCTTTTTTTGTGCCCAAGCAGCCGCGGACGGCTTAAACTCGGACTCATGCCGGCTTTCCCTGGATATGGTCGCCTCGTGCTCCGCGCGGCCTGCGCGCTCGGCGCCACGGCCGCCGTGCTCCTCGGGCAGGCCGGCGGCTGGCTGACGGGATCCGCCGCCCTCGCCATCGACTGGACCTGCGGCCTCTACGTCATCTTCCGGATCGGTTCAGCCCGGGTGTCGCCGCTCTACATGCTCCTGTGGGTGCCACTCGCCGGCCTGCTGCCCAAGTGCACCGCCTTGGCGCTGTTCCTCTTCGGCGGGCGCAAGCACAGCGCCTTAAGCGCCGCCAAGCGCGAGGTCCTCCAGCTCGCCTGGAGCCTCAGCGAAGGCCCGGTCACGACCGGCAACGCCGTCCGCCTGCTGGGCGACCGGCATGGCCGCGACACGCTCGAGTCCTTGCGCGCCGAGATCCTCGCCGCCCGCCGCCGAATCCATATCGCCACTTACATCCTCGCGCCGGACGAGGTCGGCCGCGAACTCGTCAGCCTCCTCGCCCGCCGGGCCCGCGAGGGCGTGGAGGTGCGCCTGCTGGTCGATGCGGTCGGCAGCTGGGGCACCCCGCTGATCCTCTGCCGCCCCTTGCTCCGCGCGGGCGGCCATGTCGCGCGCTTCAACCCCGCCCTCCCCCTGCAAGGTAAGGGCTCGGCCAACTGGCGCAACCACCGCAAGATCGCGGTGTTCGACGGCCGCGTCGCCATCATCGGCGGCCAGAACCTTGGCCTGGCCTACATGGGGGAACGCCCCTCCAACCGCCGCTTCCGCGACTGCTCGTTCCGGCTCGAGGGGCCGGTCGCAGGCGCGCTGGAACAGGTCTTCATCGCCGACTGGTGCCAAGCCACAGACGAACCCGCCCGGCGCTTCGTCAACCTCCTGCGCGAACGCCACCCGGCCGTCGGCCCGGCCGCCATCGAGGTCATCGCCGCCGGCCCGGACGCGGTCGGCGACCCGCTGTGGGAAGCCTACACCCGGCTCTTCGAGTCGGCCCGGACCTCCCTCACGATCGTGACGCCTTACTTCGTGCCGGACCGCCGACTCTACCAGCTGCTCGGCGCCGCCGCCCGCCAGGGTCGCAAGGTCCAACTGATCCTGCCGCGCCGGTCCGACCACCGCCTGCTGGACTTCGCCCGCCGGTGGTACCTGCGCACCTTGCATGAGGACGGCGCCGATATCCTCTTCTTCAAGCCCGATGTCCTGCACGCCAAACTTGTCGTCATCGACGGCGAAGCGGCGGTCATCGGCTCAGCCAATCTCGACATGCGTTCGCTGTTCCTCAACTACGAGATCACCGCGATCGTGCGCGAGCCCGCGACGGTGCGGGCGATCGAAGGCTACATCTCGGCGCTTACGCCGGATTGCACGCGGTATGCGGAAGACCTCTACCGGGCGAGCCGGACCTGGCAGGGCCGGCTGGGCGAACGTCTCTCCCGCATCCTCGCGCCCTTGCTTTGATCAGCCTAGGAAGGCGTGGAGGCGGACGCTCAGCCCCGTGTCGGGCAGCAAGAAGCCATCGTGCCCCGCGTCGGTGATGACCTCATGGTAGGCCGCGTTGACGCCCACGGCCGTGGCCGCGGCGAGCAGCATGCGCAGTTCGCTGGTCGGGTAGAGCCAGTCGCTCGAGAAGCCGATGGCGAGGATGTCCGGCCCATCCCCCTGGAAGAGCGTGCCGGCGGCGGCGCGCGCCGTCAGGTCAAACCGGTCCACCGCCCGGGTAATCCGCAACCAGCTGTTGGCGTCGAAGCGTTTGACGAAAGCCGCGCCCTGGTGATCGAGGTAGCTCTCCACCTGCCAGTGGACGGGGTCGCCGACCTTGGCCCCGGGCACCTTCGCGCGGCCGAACTTCTGGTCGAAGGCGGAGGAGGAAAGGTAGCTGATATGGGCCAGCATGCGGCCAATCGATAGACCCGTGTCCGGCCCCTCGCCGGGCGCGTAATGACCGCCGCGGAAGTTCGGGTCCTTCTCCACGCAAGCCCGGGACACGGCGTTGAGGGCGATGGCCATCGGGGATTGGCTCAGGCCGGCGGCCAGCACCGCGATGCGGCCGACCTCCTGCGGGTAGTCGGCGCACCAGAGCAGCGCCTGCATGCCGCCCATCGAACCGCCGACGACCGCGTGCAACTTCGTGATGCCAAGGTGGCGGATGACCATCCGCTGGCCCCGGACGATGTCGCCCAAAGTGATCTCAGGGAAGTAGCCGCCGAACCGATGGCCCGTGCGCGGGTCGAGCGAGCTCGGACCGGTCGACCCTTTACAGCCGCCGATGCAGTTGACCCCGATGACGAAGAAGCGGTTGGTGTCGATGGCCTTGCCCGGCCCCACGAAGACATCCCACCAGCCGGCCTTCACGTCGTCCGGCTGGTATTTACCGGCCACATGGTGATCGCCGCTCAACGCGTGGGGGACGAGGACCGCATTGGACTTGTCGGGTAGCAGGGTACCGTAGGTCTCATAGCGCAAGGTCAGGCCCGGCAAGGCGCCCCCCAGTTCGAGAGGGAAAGCCTCGGTCGAGTGGAAATCCTGAAACGAGACCGGGCAGAGCTCGGGCGGAGGGGTGGCGGGCTGGGCCGGGGCGACGGGCATGGACCCAGCCATCGAAAGGAGTGCGGGGGCGGTGGCAAGTGGCCATTCGGGATTGCCACGTCATAAAGGCGGCCAAACCTACGGGCCATGCCTCATCAACACCGCCACGAAGACGGCTGCTGCGGCCAGGGGGCCCCGGACCGCGTGGACGTCGCCCTCCGGCGGATGAAGGATAAGTCGCTGCGCGTCACCGGCCCCCGCCAGGCCATGCTGCGCGTGCTCAGCGAGGCGCAACAGCCGCTGAGCGCCGAGGAGATCCACACGCGGGCGGGTGATGGCACGCTCGACCTCGTCACCGTGTACCGCAGCCTCGGTGCGCTCGAGGAAGCCGCCATCGTCCAGCGCCACCCGCTCGAACGCGGCCGTTCCCTCTACGCCCTACCCGCCGCCGGCCACCACCACCACCACGTGATTTGCCGCCGATGCGGCCGGATCGATCGCCTGCCAGGCTGCGACACGACCGCCGTCGAGGCCGCCGCCCGTAGCCAAGGTTACGCCGAACTGACCCACGTGCTCGAGGTCTACGGCATCTGCCCCGCCTGCACCACCCCTTCCCATGACTGATTTTCCTCGTACCGCCTTCCTCCTCGGCGCCGGCCTCGGCACCCGGCTGCTCCCGCTGACGGAACACTGCCCCAAGCCCCTCCTACGCCTCGATGGCGAACCCCTCGTGTTGCGCGCGATGCGCGCCCTCCACCAAGCCGGCACCCGCCGCTTCCTGATCAACACCCACCACTGCCCCGACGCCTGGACGCAGGCCTTCCCGACCGGCAAGTTTCTCGACGCAGAAGTGCAGCTGGTCCACGAAGCCGTCCTCCTCGACACGGGCGGCGGCCTGGCCAACGTGGCCGAGCTCCTGACCGACGCGGATCGCGACCTCATCGTCTGGAACGGCGATATCCTCTCCGGCGTCGACCTCACCGCCGCCGTCGAGCACCACCGGACCAACGGGGCCGAGGCGACCCTCGTGGTCCGCGAGCAAGGCCCGCTCAAAAACGTGCGGATCACCGACGAGGGCGACGTCACCGACCTTCGCGACCGCCTCGGCGCGACCGAGCCGGCCTACCAATACACGGGCATCTGCCTCGTCACCCGCGGGTTCGCGCTCAGCGTGCCGAAAGAGATTGCCTCGCTGGTCGAACACTTCCTGCGCCGCGTCACCGAGCGCAAGGGCAGCATCCAAGGCTACCTCGACGCCAGTAAGGTCTGGCACGACCTCGGGACGTTGGAGGAATTCGAGCAAGTGCGTGCGGCGTTCGAGCGACCCGTCCGCGGACGCCTTTCCGTCGAGGAGGCGGCCGGCCTCGTCGGGTACCTTCCCCTTCCGGAGGCCGCGGTCCTCAAGGGCGGCTCCGGCCGACGGTTCCAACGCGTGGCCAACCTTTCCGGCCATACCGCCGTCCTCTGCGTCTACGACGACAGCCGCCCGGAGAACCGGCTGTACGGCCCGCTGGCTCGCGTCCTCCGTGACAAGGCCGAGCTCAATGTGCCGCTCGTGCTGGCCGAGGACGACCCCCACGGGTTGCTGTTGCTCGAGGACCTCGGCGACGACGACCTATGGTCGCTCGCCCAGGCCCCGGCCTTCCCTTGGCCCGCCTTCGCCTCGGCGGTCGAGCAGGCGGCCCGCCTGCATCGCGACGGCCCGGCCGCCGTCGAGGGGCTGCCGCTCATGGAGGCCTTTGGCCCCAAACTCTACCAATGGGAGCGGGATTATTTCCGCGACAACGTCATCGAGGGCCGCCGCTTCGATCGCGGCGCCATCAACGAGATGGAGTCACTCGCGAAGGAACTTTCCGGTCGCCCGGTCGTGACCATCCACCGCGACTTCCAATCGCAGAATATCCTGGTCCGCGACGGCGAGGCCTGGTTGATCGACTTCCAGGGCCTGCGCCAAGGCTGCGCCTTCTACGATTACGCGTCGCTGGCCTTCGACCCTTACCTGAAGCGCCCCGACATGGACCTCTGGCGCATCGAGATCGAGGAGCACGCCCGGGAAGTCTCGGAGTGGAAAGGCTCGTCCGACGAGTTCACGCACCTCTTCCATGTCGCCGCGACGCAACGCCTGCTCCAGGCGTGCGGGGCCTACGCCTTCCTGGGGAAAAAGCAGGGCCGCCCGGACTTCCTGGCCCACCTACCCCAAGGCCTGCGCAACCTGGCCATCGCCGCCTCGCTGACGGGTCGGCGCAAACTGGCGGCCCTCGCCGAGGAACTAGGCCGGGCTCCGGTCAGTTCCCGTTGACCTGCTCGTCGAGGAAGCGGACCACCTCGTCGTCGGTCATGCGGACCTGCTCAAGGGTGTCGCGGTTGCGCACGGTGACGCCGGCGTCTTTCTCGATCGTGTCGAAGTCGATGGTGATGCCGAACGGCGTGCCGATCTCGTCCTGGCGACGGTAGCGGCGGCCGATATTGCCGGACTCGTCGTAGAAGACGTTGAAGCGCTTCTTCAGGCGGCGGTAGAGGGCCTCCGCCCGCTCGACGAGCGCGGGCTTGTTCTTCAGCAACGGGAAGATCGCGGCCTTGAAGGGAGCCACGCGGGCCGGCAGGCGGAGCACGACGCGCTTCTCGCCCTCGACCTCGTCCTCATGGTAGGCGGTGGTGAGGAGCGCAAGGAAGACGCGGTCGACGCCGACCGACGGCTCGATGACGTGCGGGATGAAACGGGCCTTGGCGGCTTCGTCGAACCAGTCGAGCTTGGTGCCCGAGACGTCGCTGTGCTGCGTGAGGTCGAAGTCGCCGCGCGCGGCGACGCCCTGCAGCTCCTGCACCCCGAAGGGAAACTCGAACATGATGTCCGTGGTGCCCTTGGAATAATGGGCGAGCTTCTCGGTCGGGTGCGGGTAGAGCGAAAGCTTGGCGCGCGGGATGCCAATCGACTCGAACCACGCGAGGCAGCCGTCGATCCAACCCTGGTGCGCGGACTGCCAGTCGGCCGACGGGGCGATGAAATACTCGATTTCCATCTGCTCGAACTCGCGGGAGCGGAAGATGAAATTGCGGGGGTTGATCTCGTTACGGAAGGCCTTGCCGACCTGCGCGATGCCGAAGGGTAGCTTCACGCGGCCAGTGTCGACGACGTTCTTGAAGTTGATGAAGATGCCCTGGGCGGTCTCCGGCCGGAGGTAAGCGGTCGCCGAAGCGTCCTGCATGGCCCCGACGTACGTCTGGAACATCATGTTGAACGAGCGGGGCGGCGTGAGCGAACCGGGCTTGCCGGTCGCGGGCGACGGGATCAGGGCATGTTCCTCGGGCTGGGCCTCGGTGTAGTCCTTGAGGGCGAGCGGCTCCAGCGCACCCTGCTTGGCGAGTTTGCGCTTCAGGTCGCCGGCCATCTCCTCGGCGCGGGCCTGCATGGTCTCATCCTCGAGTACGGAGACGTAGCCGATCATCTCGCCGCCCACGCGGACCGGGGCGAAGAACAGCTGGTCGGCGCGGTAGCGCATCTTCGACTCCTTGCAATCGACCAGCGGGTCGGTGAAGTTGTCGATGTGGCCGGAAGCCTTCCAGGTGGTCGGGTGGTGGATGATCGAGGAATCCAGGCCGACGATGTCGTCGCGGCGGTGGACGAAGTCCTGCCACCACGCCTGCTTGATGTTGTTCTTCAACTCGACGCCGAGGGGGCCGTAATCAAAGAAACCGTTGAAGCCGCCGTAGATGTCGGAGGAGGGGAAGACGAACCCGCGACGCTTGCACAGGTTGATGATGGATTCCATCTTGTCGGTCGGGTCGGCCATGGCGGAGAAAGGACCTCACCTATCCCCGTTCGGGCGGACACCCGCAAGCCTCTTTACCTAGGCGGGGGCAGGGGCTCGGTGGTCAGCCCCCGGGCCTTCTGCGTCCAGGCTTGGGCGGCTTGGGAAATCCCGCGCAGCAAAGCCGAGGCATCGGACTGCGCCGCCGCCAGGGAACGGCCGGAACCTTCGAGCGAGACGCCCCAAGCGTGGAGCGCCTCCCGGGCGTCGGCCAGCCGCACCTGCAGGAGGGCGATAGTCTCGGCGTCGACGGCGCCTTCCGCTTTCGCCGCGACCTCCCGCAAACGGGAGACGCTGGCGATCAGGCGAGTCGCCTGGGCGCCGAGATGAGCCTCGTCGGTCGCCTCCGCCAACCGGGCGCTCCGACTCACCCAGGCCGCCGAGGCCCGCTCGGCGCGGGCGGGATCCGACGCCGGAAGGTAGTCGTCCAAGTCGGCCTCGAGTTCGGCGGCGACCCTGGCGAGGTCGCGGGAAGCGACGCGCGCGAGTTCCGCGGCGACGCGCTCCATCGCCCGTTGCTTCGAGCCACCGACCGTGGGAATCTCGTTGCTCGCCAAACCTGCGGGCGCCGCGCCGGACTCATCCCAAAGCAATTCGACCTGCAGCATGCCGGAGGCCGGACTAACCGCGATCAGCCGGGCGCGCAGGCCGCGGGCCACCTCCTCGCGCAAGCGATCGTTGCGCAGGCGGTCGGCGAAACCCCGGTCCGCGAGGTCGGAAGGATCCAACGTCAGGTTGACCTCCGGGCGGAGGCGACCTTCGAGGTCGGGTTTGAGCCCGATCGATTCGACCTGCCCGACCACCACGCCGTTCACGCGCACGGGCGTACCGGTCGAGATGCCTTCCACGGAGAACGTCGGCCGGAAGACCACGCTCACGCGCGGCTCGGACCAGGCCCGCCACCAAGCCCAGGCACCACCGACCGTCACGGCGAACAACGCCGCGAACAAGCCCGCGCCCAAGGCGCGCCGGCTCATCCGATGGTCTGCGGGTAACTGCCCAACCATTTGACGACCTCGCAGCGCTGCTTGAGCTCGGCCACCGCCGCCTGCACCTCAGGCGTGTCCCAGTGACCAGGAAAATCGATGAAGAAAAGGTACTCCCAAGCCCGCCGACGGCTGGGGCGCGACTCGATGCGGATCAAATTGATCCCGCGGGCGGAGAACGCGCTCAAGGCGGCCTGCAAGGAGCCGGGCTCGTGCTTGAGGGCCAGCACCACGCTGGTGAGTTCTTCCTTCGCGCCGGGCGGGTTGGCCCCGGCCCCGATGACAAAGAAGCGGGTGGCGTTGTCGCGGCGGTCCTGGATTCCGCGCGCCAAGATGGGCACGCCGCGCGATTCGGCGGCGGCGGACGAGGCGATGGCGGCCTGCCCTTGCGGATGCTTGACGAGGAGTTCGACGGCGGCGGCGGTGCTCTCGGTCTCGACCAGGGCGGCGCCGGGCGCATGCCGCGACAACCAGCCGCGGCACTGGGCCAAGGCGATATCCTTGGAGAGGACGCGGGTCACGTCGGCCAAGGCCCCGAAGCCGACCAGGCATTGCTCGACGGAAAGCGTGACCTGGGCCACGACCTTGAGGTCGGACTCCGCCAGCAGGTCAAGCGAATGACTGACCACGCCTTCGGTGGAATTCTCGACCGGCACCACGCCATAGGAGGCCTCCCCGGATTCGACCGCGGCGAAGACATCGCCGATGGCACGCAACGGCAAGGCCGGCACGCTAAGGCCGAAGGCGCGGAGCTGGGCCTGCTGCGTGAACGAGCCCTCGGGCCCGAGGTAGGCGACCGGCTTGGCCATCTGCGCCCCGATGGAAAGGGAGATGATCTCGCGGAAGATCGCCCGGACCCCGGAAGCCGGGATGTCCGGGGCGGCGTCGGTGATGGCGCGCAGCACCTGCTCCTCGCGTTGGGGCGCATAGACCGGGGCGCCGGACTTCAGCTTGGCCTCGCCGATCGCGCGGGCGACCTGCAGGCGCTCGGCGAGCAGCCCCAGGATCGCGCGGTCGATGCGGTCGACCTCACGGCGATGCTGGTCGAGGCTCATTCGGCGGCGGGCTGGGCGGACCCGGCCGGCGGCTCCTCGGTGGCGACGGCGGCGGCGGACTGGTCCTCGAGCGGCAGGCCGACCTCGGCGTCGCCCACGCTGACCGGGGTCGTGGCCCGGGCGATCCACTCGGAGAGCTGGACGGGCGAGAGGACATCGGAGGCCGGCAACTCGCCGAGCGAGCGGAGCCCCGTGAAATCAAGGAACTTGTCGGTGGTCCCGTATTGGATCGGCCGACCCGGCAGCTCGGCGCGCCCGGTCACGGCGACCAATTCGAGCTCGAGCAAACGGGTCAAAGCGCTGTCGATCGACACGCCGCGGATCGCCTCCATCTCGGAGCGGGTCACGGGTTGGCGATAAGCGACGATGGAGAGCGTCTCGAGCGAGGCCGGGCTGAGGCGTTGCGGGCGGGGCTCACCGCGGAGCAAGCGGACCCAATCGGCGTAAGCCGGCGAGATGACCAGACGAAAACCTTCCGGCCCCTGGAGAATCCGGCAGGCGTCGTTGGCGTCGCGCATCTCGGCCTCGAGCGCATCGACGGCCTCGCGGATCTGCGTGGCGGTGAGCAAGGTCGGCACCTGGTCGATGATATCCTGAATCACTTCCTGCACCGGGGACGGGCCCGCGGGGGCGACGTCGGCGGGGGCGCCCTCCGGGCGCTCCTTTTGGCGGGCGGCATCCGCCTGCGCATGGTAGCGCTGCACGACCTTCTGGATATCCTTGATGGACACCGCCTCGGAGGTCGAGAACAGGAGCGCCTTGATGATTTTCTTGAGGTTGAATTCCACGGTAGGAAGTTGCTTAAAAGGGGATTGTCGGCCGATGGGGGGCGGCTCAGTGTCCGCACCCTGCCCTCTTATTACGGGGGGGCTTCCCCCTGACAACCGCAGACTTTTCACACCCTTCATGAGCTCCCCTGACCACACCCGCCAACACTCCGCCCTTGTCGTCGACGGCCCCGACCGCGCCCCGAGCCGGGCCATGCTCCGGGCGGTCGGCTTCACCGACGCCGACTTCAAGAAGCCGGTGGTCGGCGTGGCCTCGACCTGGTCGATGGTCACCCCCTGCAACATGCATATCAATCGGCTGGCGGACGAGGCGGTCAAAGGGGCCGACGCGGCCGGCGGCAAGGCGGTCGTCTTCTGCACCATCACCGTCTCCGACGGCATCTCGATGGGCACTCCGGGTATGCGCTACTCCCTCGTCTCGCGCGAGATCATCGCCGACTCCATCGAAGCCGTGACCGGGGCCGAAGGCTTCGATGGCCTCGTCACGATCGGCGGCTGCGACAAAAACATGCCCGGGTGCGCCATCGCCATGGCGCGCCTCAACCGCCCCTCGGTCTTCGTCTACGGCGGCACCATCGTCCCGGGACTCCACCGCGGCCAGTCGGCCGATATCGTCACCGTCTTCGAAGCGGTCGGCAAGCACGCCGGCAAGCAAATCGGCGAGAGCGAACTCAAGGAGATCGAAGTCTGCTCGATCCCCGGCGAAGGCTCGTGCGGCGGCATGTACACCGCCAACACCATGGCCTCCGCGATCGAAGCGCTCGGCCTCAGCCTGCCGGACAGCTCCGCCCAGCTCGCCAACTCGCAGGCCAAGCTCGCCGACTGCGAGCGCGCCGGCAAAGCGGTGCTTGAATTGATCAAGTACAACATCCGCCCTTCCGACATCCTCTCCAAGGATGCCTTCGAGAACGCCATCACCGTCGTCATCGCCCTCGGCGGTTCGACGAACGCCGTGCTGCACCTCATCGCGATGGCCCATTCCGCGGGCATCAAACTCACCCTGGAGGACTTCGAACGCGTCGGTCGCCGCGTCCCCGTGCTCGCCGACCTCAAGCCGAGCGGCAAGTACAACATGGCCCACTTCGTCCGCATCGGCGGCCTCCAACCCTTGCTCAAGATGCTCCTCGACCAAGGCCTCCTGCACGGCCACTGCCTGACCGTCACCGGCAAGACCGTCGCCGAGAACCTCGCGAACGTCGGCAGCTACGCCGCCGACCAGGATGTCGTCCGCCCCTTCTCCAACCCGATCAAAGCCGACAGCCACCTGCGCATCCTCCGCGGCAACCTCGCCCCGGAAGGCTCCGTCGCCAAGATTTCCGGCAAGGAGGGCAACACCTTCACGGGCCAGGCCATCGTCTTCGAATCCGAGGAAGCGTCGCTGCGCGGCATTCTCGACGGCGAGGTCAAGGACGGCCACGTCATCGTCATCCGCAATGAAGGCCCCAAGGGCGGACCGGGCATGCGCGAGATGCTCGGGCCGACCAGCGCCGTCATGGGCAAGGGTCTGGGCAAAACCGTCGCGCTCATCACCGACGGGCGTTTCTCGGGCGGCTCCCACGGCTTCGTGGTCGGCCACATCACCCCGGAAGCCGCCGTCGGGGGCGTGCTCGCGGTCGTGCAGAACGGCGACACCATCACCATCGATTCGCAGAAGAACGAGATCAACTTGGTCGTGCCGGCCGAGGAGATCGCCACGCGCCTGAAGTCTTGGAAGGCCCAACCCTGCAAGGAAAAGCGGGGCACCCTGGCCAAGTACGCCAAGCTCGTGTCGTCGGCCTCCGAAGGCGCAATCACCGACGGCGACTGACGCTGGCCCCGCGCCCCCACCGCAGGCGAAGCCACCCGGCTTCGCCTGCTTTGTTTTGCCAGCGACGCAGGAGGCGTCACCGTCGACCCATGCCTCGCCCTCTCCTGCTTGCCGCCTGCCTGCTCGCCGGCGCTCTGCCTGCCGCGACCGAACCGACGTTCACGCGGCGGACGATCACGACTGATTTCTTCAGCGAAGGCTGCGCCGTCGGCGACCTCAACGGCGACGGCATCCCCGACCTCGTCGCCGGGCCGCACTGGTACGCCGGCCCGGAATTCCGCCTCCGGCATACCTTCGCCGCCAACCCCGGCCGGCCGTACGATGCCCTGGGCTACTCCGAATCGTTCGTGCAGCTCGTCGCCGACCTCAACGGCGACGGGAAGCCGGACGTGATCACGGTGGGCTTCCCCGGCAAGGAAACCTACTGGTACGAGAATCCGGGCGCACCAGGATCGGCGCCATGGAAGCGGCACCTCTTCCTCGCGAGCACCGACAATGAATCACCGCACCTGGTCGACCTCGACGGGGACGGCCGACCTTCCTTGGTCTGCATGTCCGGCGGGGCCGTCGGGTATGCGAAACTCGACCCGCGCGACCCGACCCAACCAGCGAAATTCATCCCCCTCTCGCCGGCCGACCCCAAGAAGTATCAACGCTTCACGCACGGCCTCGGCGTCGGCGACCTCAATGGCGACGGCCTGCCCGACATCCTCGAGCGCTCCGGCTGGTGGGAACACCCCGCCGCCTCCGCGCCACTCGACACGCGGGGGAAGTTCCACCCGATGGCGTTCTCCGCCGGCCGCAATGGCGGTGCGCAGATGATCGTCACGGACGTGGATGGCGACGGCTTGCCGGATGTCCTGACCTCGCTCGACGCCCACCGCTTCGGCTTGTCGTGGTTCCAGCAGAAACGCACCCCGGAAGGAATCACCTTCGTGGAGCACCGCATCTTGGACGACAAACCCGAGAATTCCGCCGGCGGTTTCGGCCTAGGCCAGATGCACGCCTTGGTCCTCAGTCAGCAGGTCGTCCCAGGGCAGCCGGTCCTCGTCACGGGCAAGCGCTTCTGGGCCCACGGCCCGAAAGGCGACGTCAACCCGCTCGCCGCGCCGCTCGTCCTTTGGCTAACCTGGGCGAAGGGCGCCGATGGCCAGGTCGTCTTCACGCCGCACGTCGCCAGCGAGGAGGCCGGGATCGGCACGCAGTTCGTGGTCGCCGACCTCGATGGCGACGGGGCTGCGGAGATCGTCATCGCCAACAAAAAGGGCCTACACGTGCTGACGAGGGCGCGCTGAGCAGGGAACGGGATTGCCTCCGCGCCCCCCCCGCGGCATAAGCAAGTCGATGGCCTCCTCCTTCGAAGCGTTCCGACGGCACCAACTGGCTTTTCCGGCCCTCGGTTTCTCCCTCGACCTGAGCCGAGCCGTGGCTCCGGCGGGCTTTGCCGAGCGCCTCGCCCCGGCCCTCGCCCAAGCCTGCGCCGACATGGCGGCGCTCGAAAAAGGCGCCGTCGCCAACCCCGACGAGAAACGCCGGGTCGGGCACTACTGGCTGCGCACCCCGGAGCTGGCGCCAGACGCCGCCACCACGGCCGCGATCCGGGCCTCGGTCGAGGCGATCGCCACCTTTGCGCAGCAAGTGCACACCGGGCAGGTCAAGGGCTCGGCGGGGGCTTTCACCGACCTGCTGTGCATCGGCATCGGCGGCTCCGCGCTCGGCCCGCAATTCGTCGCCGACGCCCTCGGCGGCAAGACCGACAAGCTCCGCGTCCACTTCATCGACAACACGGACCCCGACGGCATCGACCGCGTGTTCGACACCTTGGAAGGCCGGCTCGGCGCGACGCTCGCGATCGTGACCTCCAAATCCGGCAGCACGCCCGAACCTCGCAACGGCCTGATCGAAGCGGCGCAACGCTGGCAGCGCGCCGGCCTCGCCTTCGCCGCCCACGCGGTCGCGGTGACCGGCGAAGGTAGCCAACTCGACCAAGTCGCGGTCAAGGAGCGCTGGCTGGCCCGCTTCCCGATGTGGGATTGGGTCGGCGGTCGCACCAGCGAGCTCGGGCCCGTGGGCTTGCTCCCCGCCGCCTTGCAAGGCCTCGACATCCGGGGACTTCTGGCCGGCGCGCGGGAAATGGATGCCCTGACCCGGGTGGCCGACCCTGCCGCCAACCCCGCGGCCCAGTTGGCGCTCACCTGGCACCACCTCACCGAAGGCAAAGGCACCAAGGCCATGGTCGTCCTGCCCTACAAGGATCGCCTGCTGCTGTTCTCTCGCTACCTCCAGCAACTGGTCATGGAGTCGCTCGGGAAGGAACTCGACCTCCGCGGCCACAAGGTAAACCAAGGCCTCACGGTCTACGGCAACAAAGGTTCCACCGACCAACATGCCTACGTCCAACAGCTACGGGATGGGCTCAATAATTTCTTCGCGGTTTTCATCGAGGTCCTGACCGACCGGCAAGGCCCCTCCGTGGAGGTCGAGCCCGGGGTCACTTCCGGGGCCTACCTCCAAGCCTTCTTCCTGGGCACGCGCGAGGCATTGAGCGGCAATGACCGAGCCAGCATCACGTTGACCATCAAGCAGGTCGACGCCCCTACGGTGGGAGTGCTGATCGCCCTTTTCGAGCGGGCGGTCGGGCTCTACGCCAGCCTGCTCGGCATCAACGCCTACCACCAACCCGGGGTCGAAGCCGGCAAGAAGGCCGCCGCCGAGACCCTGCTACTCCGCGCCAAGGTGCTCGCCGCCCTGGCCAAGTCCCCCGGAAAATGGCTCTCCGCCCCCCAAGTTTGTGAGGAAAATGGGCTTGTCGGGTCGGAGGAACTGGTGTTCAAAGTTCTCCTACATGTCTCGGCCAACCTTGGGCCTGTCGAAAGGCAGGACCACTCAGATCCGGGCCAAACCCTTTTCCGTCACTCCTAACCCCTTCCCCACCCCATGAACAAGAAGCTCAATATCGTCATCCGCACCCTCGGCGTGCTGGCCGCCATCGCCGCCGGTATCTTCGCCTACCAGCTGAAGGGCAAGATCGATACCGCGATGACCGCCACGAACTTCGCCGTGACCGACACCGAAATCGGCGCCGCCAAGGAGTTTGACCCCCGCATGAAGGAGATTTCCGCCAAGACCACCGCCCTCCTGACCGCGAAGCGGGAGACCATCACCAAACTCGAAGGCAACAAGAAGGACCTCGAGAGCGAGGTCGCCGACAAGAAGACCAAGATCGAAGGCCTCACCGCCAACGTCACCACCCTCGAAGGCGAGCGCGCCGAACTGACCCGCAAGCGCGACGAACTCACCGGCCAACTGGCCGAGGCCAACGGCAAGAAGGACGCCGTCGCCGCCGAGCTCAACACCACCAAGGAAGAACTCGTGAAGGAAAAGGAAAAGGTCGCCGCCCTCTTCTCCAAGGAGCAGCTCGACGCCGAAATCGCCAAGGCGAACAAGGCCCAGGAAAGCCTCGACAAGGTGAAGAACAAGTACGCTTCGCTGCGCAACGAATACCGCGGCACCATCGGCGCCCAGCCCGACCCCTTCAAGTTCCCCGAAGACCCGACCGTCGAAGCCGCCGCCGAGGGCATCGCCAGTTCCTTCGGTGCCGACACCATCAAGACCCGCATCCTCGTCATCGACCCGTCCAAGGGCATCGTCTGCTTCACCGCCGGCGAGAACGAAGGCCTGAAGAAGGGCGAGAAGTTCGAAGTCCTCCAGAATGGCGTCAAGATCGGCGCCGTCTCGATCGCCTCGACCAAGTCCAGCTCCTGCGTCGCTGAAATCCTCCCCGTCTCCGAAAAGGAAGAGAAAGAAGGTAAGTCCGGCACCGCTGGCTTCACCCGCGGTGGCGAAGTGACCCTTTCGCCCTTCAGCGGCAAGCTCGCCGCCCGCTAAGCCACCCATGCGCCTCCTCGCCGTCCTCGCCACCCTCGGTGCCCTTCTCGGGCTGACCGGCTGCGAGACGGTGGAGAAGTCCGCCGACTCCATGCTCCCGCAGGCGCAGCCGGCCAGCTGGCAGGGCGGACTGAACGGCATGCAGACGCCGGGTTCCGGCTTCCGCTGATGCCCCCCGAGCACGGAAGTGCACCCCGCGGGACGGCCGGCCGGCTGCTCGTGGTGGCCACCCCTTTGGGCAACCTCGGCGACCTGACCGAACGGGCCCGTCAGGCCATCGCCGGCTGCGATGCCGTGGCCTGCGAGGACACGCGCGTGACCGGCGGGCTCCTGCGCCACTTCGACGTTTCAAAGCCGATGCTGGCGTACCACGAGCACAATGAGAAGGACGTCGCCATCGTCATCGCGGACCGCATCGCGGGTGGCGCGGTCATCGCCCTCATCACCGACGCAGGCACGCCGGGCATCAGCGACCCCGGCTTCCGCGTCACGCGCGAGTGCCGCAAGCGCGGGCTCACGGTCACGCCCCTACCCGGGCCGTGTGCGATCGTGGCCCTGCTCTCCACCTCCGGCCTGCCGACCAACGCCTTTCGATTCGTAGGTTTCCTGCCGCCGAAGTCCGCCGCCCGCCGCCGTTTCCTCGAAGAGGCCAAGTCGGCCGACGAAACCATCGTCCTGCACGAGTCGTGCCATCGGATCGCCGACTTCCTCGCCGAGATGCTGGAGTTACTGGGGCCGGACCGGGTCGTCTGCGTCGGTCGCGAACTGACCAAGCTGCACGAGACGATCCGGACCAGCGCGCTCAAGGAACTGGTCCCGGCGCTGCTGGCCGGCTCGCTCAAAGGCGAGTTCACCGTGGCGATCGCCCCCGCCGACTTCGCGCTTTGACGCATCGCGGTTGACCCCCGGCGGCCCTTGCCCGCATCCTTGCCGCCATGGCGGGTTTCGACGACAACCTGGTCCGCGAGTATTTCGAACTCAACGGCTTCTTCACCCGCACATCGGCCAAGCCGGCCGGCAGCGCGCGGACCCGTCGAGCCGAGGAACCGGGCGACCTGCTGGTGCTCAACCCGAGTCCGCGGGCTGGCCTGACACCCGGCTTCCAGCTCTTCGGGGCGGATCTCGCCGGGCTGGGGTCCGCCGTCATCGCGATCAAGGGTCTGACCGCCTCCAAGGCTTTGACGCCGGCGATGCTGCGCCGGGGCGACTTCCTCGAGTTCATCCGCAAGGAGGCCACGGTGGCCGCGAAGGAAGCCTTCGCGGAAATCCCGGAGCCGGCCGAGGCGCGGCCGGCCCGCGTGCTGGTCCTGCCAGGGCTTCCCGCCCAGGAGCCGCCGCGCTCGGAGAGCATCGCCCTGCTCCGCGACCGTGGCGTCGACCATGTCCTGACCTTCCGGACAATCCTGGAGAACCTCATCCAAGCGGCCGAGGCCGGGGCGGCCTCGCCGCGCTCCGACACCTTGCAGTTGCTTCGCCTCCTCCGAGCCTACGATATGGTCAACGCCGCGCAGCTGGAACTCTTTGGCCAGCCCCCTTTCAAGTGATCCACCCCTCCGCCCAAGTCCACCCGTCCGCCCAAGTCGACGCCTCGGCGGAGATCGGCGCGTTGGCGATCATCGAAGCAGATACCGTCATCGGCCCCGGTTGCCACCTCGTGGCCCACTCCATCATCAAGCGGGGTACGCGCCTCGGCGCCGGCGTCCGGGTGGACCACTTCGCCGTCATCGGGGGCGACCCGCAGGACCTCTCCTTCGACCGCTCCCTTCCCTCCGGCGTCCAGATCGGCGACCGCTCCGTCCTGCGCGAGCATGTGACCGTCCATCGCGCCACCCGCGCGGATGCTTTCACGACCATCGGCGCGGACAACCTACTCATGGCCGGTAGTCATGTCGCCCACGACTGCACGCTGGGCGACGCCGTCATCCTGGCCAACGGCTGCATGCTCGGCGGCCATGTGCAGGTCGGGGACCGCGCCTTCATCAGCGGCGGCGTGGCCGTCCATCAATTCTGCCGGATCGGCGGCGGCTCGCTGACGTCGGGCAACGCCGTGATCACCGAGGATGTCCCGCCCGAAGCCTTGGCGCACGGTCGCAACCTCTTAGCCGGACTCAACCTCATCGGCCTCCGCCGACGTGGCGTCTCCGCCGAGGCCATGGCTGAACTCAAACGGGCCTTC
Source organism: Verrucomicrobiota bacterium (assembly GCA_014193315.1). Classification (GTDB taxonomy): domain Bacteria; phylum Verrucomicrobiota; class Verrucomicrobiia; order Opitutales; family UBA953; genus UBA953. Next base: position 167,735 of record BJHS01000001.1, on the reverse strand, counting down.
CACGCGGTCTATGCGCCCACCAAGGCTTGCGTGGCGCAAGCCCAAGGCGAGTTGGCCGCCGGTAATTACCACACGCCGGAAGCCCGGCATTTCCTCGAATTCTTCCTGGGCGGCAAACGAGGACGCTTCATCCAGCCTGCATGAGTCCCACCCCGCTTGCCATCACCTGCGGCGACCCTGCAGGCATCGGGCCGGAGCTCATCGTCGCGTGGCTCCGAGCCCATCCCGAGATGGCCGGGCAAGTCCAAGTGATCGGCCCGACCCGCTGGCTGGCTCGCCACGGCCTCCCCGGCAAACCACTGGGGCCTGATGACTACGAAGCCACCCCGGGGCGGCCGGACGCCACGGGGCAACGCCTCGCCCTCGAAGCGATGGAGGTCGCGGCGGAGGGCGTGCGCAATGGACGCTTTCGCGCCGTCGTCACCCAGCCAATCAATAAGTCAGGCCTCGCCGAGATCGGCTACCGCTTCCCTGGCCAGACCGAGTTCTTTGCCGCCCGCTGGACCGGCGAACCCGTGATGGCCTTTGCCGGCGGGCGCATGACCGTGGGGTTGGCGACTTGGCACATCCCGTTGCAGGAAGTCGCCCGGCAGGTCACGCCCGAGGCGATCACCCGGACCGTCCTCGCCTTGATCGAGCTACGCCAAAAACTCGGCGACGCACGCCCCCGTGTCGCGGTCTGTGGATTGAACCCCCATGCGGGCGAAGGCGGGCTGCTCGGGGGCGAAGACGTCCACATCATCCGCCCCGCCGTCGAGCGCCTCCAAGCGGAGGGACACGCCGTCACCGGCCCGCTGCCCGGCGATACGGTTTTCCACCGCCACCTCCAAGGCGAGTTCGACGCCGTGGCCGCGATCTACCACGACCAAGGGCTCGCGCCTTTAAAGTCCGTGGACTTTTCGGCCGCCGCCAACCTTACCCTCGGCCTGCCGTTCGTGCGCACCAGTCCGGACCACGGGACCGCTTATGACCTCGCTGGTCGCGGCACCGCCGACGGCGGTAGTTTTGCCTCGGCCGTGCGCTTAGCCCTCGCGCTTTCGGCCTGATGTGGCGCCTGCTCGGCCTGACCTTGCTCGCCCTCGGTGCCCTGGCCCGCGCGGCCGCCCCGGAGCGGGTGGCCTGCTTCAGCCCAGGGGCCACGCGCACCTTGGTCGACTTCGGCGCCACCGATAAAATCGTCGCCGCCACACGCTGGTGCCCACTCCCCGTCGGCCATCCGGCCGCGCGCGACTGCGATGTCTTCAACCCGGACCTCGAACGGCTGCTGCGCACGAAACCCGACCTGGTCATCATGCCGCGCACGTCGAACCCGCTCTGGGCCGAGCGCTGCCGCGGCGCCGGACTCAAGGTCCTCGTGCTGGCACCGGAAGCAGGGGCCTCGGTGCTGCTGGACATTCAACTCATCGGCGAAGCCCTCGGCCGCTCGCCCGAGGAGATCCACCGCCTGACCCGTCCGCTCGAAGGCATCCCCGCCCAGCTTCCCCGCAAACTGCTCATCCTCTGGGACGGCATGATGGCTGGGCCCGACGCCTACCTCGCGTTGCCGATACGCGCCGCAGGTTTCAAGTCCGCCCTAGCAAAAGGCAGCTGGGTCAAACTCGACTGGGAGACGCTGACCCAAGCCAATCCCGACGTGGTCCTCTGGGTGGAGTCCCAACCGACCGACCGCCCCTTGGTGTTTTCCGAAAAAAGAAGCGCTGAAATGTCGCAAGTGACTTTGATTAAAGAACTTAAGTGCATAAAGGCTGGGCTCGTCCTCGAGACTTCCAGCGGGAGCCAATGGCTACCGGGCACGGGGCTGATCGAGATCGTCCCGAAACTGCGCGAATTGAGGGACAAACTTAGGTAAATCCCTCGACCTCGAAACCCCCATCCCGATTGACTCCCCAACCCATTCATCCAGTTTATAAGTCCTTCCTATGAAAAAGCTCCTTAAACTCCTCTCCCTCACCAGCGCCCTCGCCTGCACGGCGGTTTTCGCCAGCGAACCCTCCAGGCAGGATGATGCCCCCGCCGCCCCGGCCAAAAAGGATGGCGACAAGAAGTGCCCCAACTGCCCCGACGAAAAGCCGAAGGCTCTGATTCAATTCTCCATCAACCTCGAGGACGCCCCGGCGGCTCCGGCGAAGAAAGAGGGCGACAAGAAGTGCCCGAATTGCCCTGACGAAAAGCCGAAGGCCGAAGACGCGCCTGCCGCCCCGGCCAAGAAGGACGGCGACAAGAAGTGCCCCAGCTGCCCCGACGAAAAGCCGAAGGCCTAATCAGCTCACGCTGATCTGAACAAAGGGACGAACCCAGAGGTTCGTCCCTTTTTGTTGGCTTAAAGCCCCAATTCGAGCCGGACGAAGGACGGGAAGTCCTGATGGAAGCAAACCCCGCGGGCCCGCGCATTCACCTCCAGTTCGGGTGTAAACGGAGCCCCGCTTCGCACCGCGCAGGAACGAATACCCGCATTCAGCCCGGCGTCCCAATCCGTAACCCGATCGCCGATCATCCAACTCCGGGCCGGATCAAGTCCATGGCGCTCGATCATCTCTTGGATGAACTTCGGGCTCGGCTTCCGGTACTCGCTTGGTTGATCGGGTCTTTCCGGCGCGGCCTTGATCTCCCTTATGCCCGGGGACGGCAAAGCCAGCAGCTCCAGCATCCGGGCATTGCAGGCGTGGTAATGTTCCCAGGTAAAGATGCCGCGGCCGATCCCGCTCTGGTTGGTCAGTATGAAGAGATGATACCCCGCACCCAGGCAGGCGATCAGCGCTTCGCGAACCCCGGCGATGGGCTGGATTTGCTCCGGCTGGCAGGTGTGATGGTGGTCTTCGATGAGATTGCCATCGCGATCGAGGAAAAGGGCTGGGAAACCGGGCATGAAGGCACCCAAACAGCGTGGGCGAGGTTGTGCAAGCCGACGGAAAGGGGGCTTGACCGAGACCCCGAGAGGGGTAGAACCAACCCTCAACCTAGCGCAGAACCATGGCCAACCCGAAACGTAAACAGTCCAAGCGTCGCAGCCGTCTACGTCGCGGCGCCAACCAGTTCCGCGCTCCCAAGCTCGTCAAGGACGCCGAATCCGGCGCCCTCCGCCGCTCCCACCGCGTTGACCCGACCACGGGCAAGTACCGCGGCCGTCAAGTCCTCGACGCCGGAGCCTAAGCTCCCCCGGGCCTAGCCCGACCTCATGAGCTACGCCACGGTCAAGAAAGGTCACCGGATTGCCCTAGATTGCATGGGCGGTGACCTCGGACCCTCCGAAGCTGTCGCCGCCGCTGCCTTGGCCTTGAAGGATGGCGTCATCGGCACGGCCGACACGCTCACCCTCATCGGCCACGAGGATAACCTCCGGATGCTCGCCCGCGAGCACCGGATCCTCAACAAGCCCGACCGGGTCTTTTACCAGCACGCCAATAGCGTGGTCGCGATGGATGACGCCGCGATGACGGTACTTAAATCCAAGCGCGACTCCTCGATGGTGAAGGCGCTGGAGATGCTCAAGGCCGGCGAAGTCGATGTCGTGGTCTCGACCGGCAATACCAAGGCCCTCGTGGCCGCTGGCACCATCAAAGTACGCCCGATGGAGGGCGCCGAACGCCCCGCCCTCGCGGCCATCATGCCGCGGCGGGAAGGCCACTTCATCATGCTCGACGTCGGGGCCAACCCGGAAGCCAAGCCCGAGCACCTGCTCCACAACGCGGTCATGGGCGCGATCTATGCGCAATGCTCGCTGGGGATTGCCAACCCGCGCATCGGGCTGCTCACCGTCGGGACGGAGGAAGGCAAAGGCGGGGCCCGCATCAACCGCACCCACCAACTTCTCCGCGCCATGGGCGACCGGCTCAATTACATCGGCCCCATCGAAGGCTACGATGTCTTCGGCGACTCCTGCGACGTCGTTATCACCGACGGCTTCACCGGCAACGTACTGGTGAAGACCATCGAGGGACTCGTCTACATGGTCCGCGACCTCGTCGGCAGCAAGGTGAAGCGCAACCCGGTCTACATCGCCAGCGGTGTGGCCATGTTCCCGCTGCTCCGCGACCTTAAGGGCAAGCTGAAGCCAGAACGTTACGGCGGAGCCCCCTTGCTCGGCCTATCTGGGCTAGTCATGAAGGCCCATGGCTCCAGCAACCGTCAGGGAATCTGCAGCGCCATCCGGCTCGGCTTGGAGGCCCTCGGGCACGACGCCGGTCGACGGATTCAGGAGGCCTTGGCCGTGGCCAACCAGGTGGTGGCGGCGACCCCTGAGGAAGTCTGAGGTTTTAGTGTTCCCTTTCCGCCCGTCGGGTCTTACCTCAAGGCATCGATGAGCCGTGCCGAGCTTTCAGTCTTCATCCGGTCCCTCGGGGTCCATGCGCCCGACCGTAAGCTCACCAATGCGGAGCTCTCCGCGATGGTCGACACCTCCGATGAATGGATCAAGACCCGCTCCGGGATTTCCGAACGGCGCATCGCCGGCACCGGGGAGAATCCCTCGGACATGGGCGCCAAAGCCGCGGCCAAGGCGCTCGCCCGCGCCGGGCTAAAGCCCGAGGACATCGACCTGGTCATCGTTGCGACGATGACGCCGGACGTCCCCTTCCCTTCGACCGCCTGCCTCCTGCAGGCCAAGCTCGGCCTCCGCCGCGACATCCCCTGCTTCGACGTCTCCGCGGCCTGCTCGGGGTTCGTCTACGCGCTGCAGGTGGGCACCGACATGCTGCGCGCGGGCAAATACCGGCACGCCTTGGTCGTCGGTGCGGAAAAACTCTCCAGCGTGGTGGACTGGCAGGACCGCACGACCTGCGTGCTTTTCGGCGATGGCGCCGGCGCCGCGATCCTCGAGACCACGACCACGCCAGACGTCGGCGTGTTGGGCAACCTCCTCGGCGCCGATGGCAACAACGCCGAGCTGCTGCATTGCGTCGCCGGGGGCTCGGCCCTCCCCGCGAGCGAGCAGACGCTGCGCGACCGCCAACAATTCCTGCGCATGAACGGCAAGGAAGTCTTCAAGTTGGCCGTCCGCGTCATGGCCGACTCCTGCGAGCGAGTCCTCGCCGACTGCGGCAAGCATTCCGACGACGTGGCGTGGTTCATCCCCCACCAAGCGAACATCCGCATCGTCGAGGCCGTCTCCGACCAGTTACAGGTCGGCCTAGACCGCTTCCCCATCAATCTCGACCGCTACGGCAACACCTCCGCCGCCTCCATCCCGCTCGCGCTCGAGGAAGCATGGACGGATGGCCGCATCAAGCACGGCGACCTGATCCTGATCGTCGCCTTCGGCGCCGGCCTCACCTGGGGCGCAACCCTCCTTCGCTGGCATGAACCTATTCGTTAGAATCCTCCCAGCCACGCTGGCCTTGGTAGCCTGCTCGTCCCAAGACCTCGGCACACCACCCGCCGCGGAATACGCGACGAAGCCGGGACGCGTCGCGATCGTCGAGGCGGTCGCCCGCCAAGCCGAGCGCCAAGCGGCCGCCGGGGAACCCGGTGCGGCGCTCAAGACCCTCGACCTCATCATCGCGGGCGAAGTCGGCACCGAGGCCGAGGCCCAGGCTCAGTTGGCCAAGGCCAAGTTGCTCGTCGACCGCCAACAGTACGACCCGGCCGTCGATATCCTCGACGACCTCTACCTTCGTCATTCCGCGTTCTCCGGCTTCACCTCGGTCGTCGAATTGCAGTTTCGCATCGCGAACGAGTTGGCGGAGGGCCGCCGACGGTTGCTCGCGGGTTGGTTCCCGTGGTTCCGCGACCGCCCTCACGCCCTCGTCCTTTACGAGAAGACCCTCGCGCTCGCGCCCAACGGCCCCCTCGCCGACGAAAGCCTGATCCGGGCCGCACGGCTGGCCCTCGAACTGGCCATCGAAGGACGCGCCGCCGGGATCTTGGAACGACTGATCAGCGATTACCCGGCGAGCAAGCACCTGCCGGAGGCCTTGGAGCGACTCGCCGACCTGCGGGCGAAAGAATCGCTCGGCGCCGATTGGGATCAGGCTGCCGCCCTGGAAGCCGCCGACCATTGGCGCACCTTGGCCGACCAATTCCCGCGCGACCCGCACGCCGCCAAGGCTGGCGCGGAGATCGCCCGCCTGCGCGACCGGGCGGCCCGCGCCCGCCTGAACCTCGCGACTTTCTATTGGGCCCGCCGCAATAACCCCGAGGCGGCGAAGCTCATGGCCAACGCCTGCCGAACCATCGCCCCGGAATCACCCGCCGCCAAAGAGGCCGAAGCGTTGCTGGCCTTGATCCAGAAAAACCCGAACCCGCCCATCACCCTCGCCGATCGGGTTCTCGGCAAGCACCCGCGCCCGCGCCTCGACAACGGCACCGCCCCGACGGCCGTCGACGGGGACCTGGACACGCTCGGCTTCAAGAAGGAAGCGGCCAAATCAGCCACCGAGACCGAACGACGATGAGCAAGTTCTTGGCCGCGCTCGCTCTCGGAGTGCTCGTCGGGTGCTCGTCCTACCGGCTGGGCGGTCCCCGCCCCGCCTTCACCCGCCTCGAGATCGACACGGTCCGCAACGCGACCTCCCGGGTCGGGACGCACGCCGTCCTCCAACAGAAACTCGCTGAAAGCTTCGCCGGCGACCCCCGGATCCAGGTCGGCCCCGGCGGTGCCAAACTGACCGTCGAGGTCGCGCGCTACAATCGTGAAGGCCTGACGACGAAACCGGGGGACTCCTATGTCTTCGCCACGTTCCGGGCCACCTACGTGGTGCGCTGCACGCTGACGAATCGCGACGGTCAGACCCTCTTCAAGGACCGCGAGTTCAGCGCCACGGCCACGCTCCAGCCCATCGGCGACGCCACGGCGGAAGAGCGCAGCCTCGATGGTCCGCTCTTCGCCGACATCGCCGCGCAGGTGCGCGAAGCCGCCACCACCGCCTGGTAACGCCATGCCATCCGCCGTCGTCGCCCCCTCCCTTCTCGCCGCCGATCACGGCGACTTCGCGGGCGGCATCCGCACGATCGAGGAGGCCGGCCTAGGCTGGGTCCACCTCGACATCATGGACGGCCACTTCGTGCCCAACATCAGCTTCGGCCCGCAAGTCATCGCCGCCCTCCGGCCGCGGACGAAGTTGCACTTCGATGTGCACCTGATGCTCACCCACCCCGACCGGTTCGTGGCGGCGTTCGCCCAAGCGGGCGCGGAGCGACTGACGGTGCACGTGGAGGCCGACCACGATGTGGCGACGACCCTCGCGGCGATCAAAGCTGCCGGCCTGCAGGCGGGAATCGCGATGAATCCCGACACGGACCCCCGGCGCCTGCTCCCCTACCTTGACGACGTCGACCTCGCCCTCTGCATGACGGTCTTCCCTGGGTTCGGCGGCCAAGCCTTCATGCCTGCCGTGCTGGAGAGCATCCGTTTCCTTACGGCCGAACGCACCCGCCGGGGGGCGGGCTTTCGCCTCGAAGTCGACGGGGGCATCAACACCGAGACCGGGTGCCTCTGCCGGCAAGCAGGGGCGGACACGTTCGTGGCCGGGACGGCGTTCTTCAAGGCTCCGGACCGGCGGGCGTTCGCGCAGTCCCTGACGGCCTAGGCCGCCGCGGGTGGCGGGTCGACGCGTAGTTCCTTCTCCTTCTGCAACCGGAGCTGGCCGCAGGCGGCGTCGATGTCGTGCCCCTTCTCGCGCCGCAAGGTGGCGGTGACGCCGAGCCCCCGGAGCTCCTTGACGAACCGGTCTTGCCGCGTGAGCGAAGGCCGCACCCAGGGCAGGCCCTCGACCTTGTTGTAAGGGATGAGGTTCACGTGGGCGTGCAGTTCGCGCGCGATCGCCGCCAGCTTCCGCGCCTGCTCGAGCGAGTCGTTGATGTCCTCTATGAGGATGAACTCGAGCGTGAGCATGCGGCCATGCTTACGGGCGAAGGCCTTGGCGGCCGGCACCAGTTCCTCTAAAGGGAACTTGCGGTTGACGGGCATGATCTGGTTGCGGACCTCGTTGGTCGCCCCGTGCAGGCTGATGGCCAGGCGGAAACCCATGTCCTCCTCCGCCAACTTAAGGATCTTGGGGACGACCCCGGAGGTCGAGATGGTGATGCGGCGCGCCCCGAAGCCAAACCCCCAAGGGGCGTTGACGATGCGCAAGGCGGCCAGGAGGTTGTCATAGTTGGCCAGGGGCTCGCCCATCCCCATGACCACGATGTTGTCAAAGGAGGCCAACCCCTGTGCCGCCCGGATGGGGTCGGCCTGGTCCTCAATCCGGCAGACTTGGACCAGCTGGGAGACGATTTCCCCCACGGAAAGGTCCCTTTTCCAGCCTTCAAGGCCCGAAGCGCAGAATTTACAGCCGTAAGCGCACCCCACCTGAGTCGAAATACAAATGGTCCGGCGGGATTGCTCCTGCCCGACCCCCTCCATCGGCGCCCGGATTATGACGGTTTCGATCAAGGAGCCGTCCCGGAGGCGCTGGAGGACCTTTTGGGTGACATCGGAGGCCGTTTTCTTGCCCATAACGTCGGTAGCCGTGAAGTCGTAGTTTTCGACCAGCCAGGCCCGGAGGTTGGCCGGCAGGTTGGTCATGGCCTCCGAAGCTCCCACCCGGCGGGGATAAAGCCACTCGAAAACCTGAGCCACACGGTAACGTGGGTGCCCAGCCTCGACGAGGCGAGCCCCGAGGGTGTCCGGCGTTTCGCCGTGGATGGAGGGTTTTTCGGGCTTAAAGGCCATCGGGATTGGTCAAGGCAAGGCAATCGGGACCGAAGACCGCAAAGCACTCCGCCTTCCTGCTTGCAAGTGCGTTTTGTTATGCCCAAAACCCCTTTTTGCAATGAGCAACAAGGCCCCCAACCCACAAGGCGTTAAAAACAACTCTCTGCAGGACGCTATCAACCGGGTCGGCTCGGGTCATCCCGCCTTCTGCCTCCACCAAGCCTGGGGCATCGGCGTCATCCGGGGCTACGATGAGGCGGCCAAGCGCTTCACCGTGGACTTCCCCGAGCAGGGCAAGAAGGGCCACGTCATGGATGCCGCCTTCTTCCTCGGTAAAATCGAAATTCTGAACCCGGCCAGCCTCGTGGCTTCCGCCTACGCCGACGAATCCAAGGAGAAGGTGGCCCAGCAGGTCGCCAACGACCCGTCCGCCATCGTCAAGGGCCTGCTCGCCGAGTACCCCGAAGGGGAATGCACGTCCTACGCCCTCGAAGCCAACTTGGAGCGTATCCACTTTGCCTCGCTTGGCGCTGGCAAGGACCGGGCCGCCGCCTTCAAGGCTTGGTGGACCAAGGCGCGCGCCGCCGTCCGCAAGGACCGGGCGATTCAGGTGCCCGAGAAGAAGGGCGGCCTCTACATCCTCCTCGAAGCCCCGGTCGATCTCGGCGAGGACCTTTTCGCCCAGTACGAGTCGGCTCCCAACTTCGAACGCAAGCTGGCCCTACTGGAGGAGATGGCCGATAGCTCCGCCGCCGAGACCCGCTCCGCCGCCACCGACGCCAACCTCGCCAAGGTCTCCGCCGACCTCGCCAAAGCCCTCGCTTCCGTCAGCCCGAGCCGTCGCCGCGACCTGATCCCGGTCCTCCTGGGCGCCATCTGGAACCGCGACAAGTTCTTCCGCTCCGCCGTCGAGACCGTCGATACCGTCAGCCCGACCGCCTCCGAGGTCATCGCGCTCTGCAACGAAGGCGACCTCGCCTTTGTCGCGCTGAACATCCCCCACACCACCGAGAAAATCCGCAGCCTGCTCGACCTCGTGCGCGCCCACCATGGAGACAACTGGGCCGATCGCGCCTTCGACCTCCTGAGAAACCGCGACATCGGCTCCACGAAGAGTGGCTCCGCCAAGCTGGTCTCCGAATCCATCTCCTACCTCTGCGACCAGGAACTGGCCGCCGAAGTTGGCCGCCGTTTCGCCCAGTGGCTCGAGAGCCGCGAGCTCCGCGCCCCAGTCATCATCTGGGTCATCAAGAACCGCTCGTCCAAGAAGTATGCCGACATCGTGGCGCGCCTGATCAACCCGACGTTGCTCGCCGCCATCCTCGGCTCGGTCGACACCGAAGCCCTCGAATCCAATTCCACCGCCCGCATCCCGCTCGCCAACGAGTTGGTGAAGGACAAGGAGCTGATTGCTGACATCTTGGCCCCGGTCAATGGCCCGAAGGTCGACAGTGAGACCATCTACGACCTGACCCGCACCATGCTCAGCAGCCAGGGCTTCGACCAGATGACCAAGAAGTCGCTGATCGCCCGCCTGGCCAAGATCGACCCGAATGTCCAACGCCTGGCCCAGTCCAAGCCGACCGACAATGAGGCCGAAGAAAAGGAGCTGCTCGTCTCCAAGCACAGCAAGGAAGCGAAGGACCGCGAGCTGACCGACATCATCCAGAACCGCCTGCCCGCCATCAAGGAGGCCATCCAGGTCGCCAAGGAACACGGCGACTTGCGCGAGAATTCCGAGTACAAGATGGCTCGTCAGGAGCACGACACGCTCTCGGCCCGCCGCGCCGAACTCGAGAGCCTGCTCAAGAAGGCCCGCATCACCGATTTCACCGAAGCCCGCACGGACGCGATCAGCGTCGGCTCCACCGTCACGCTGCTGCGCGGCGCCGAGCAGGCCGAGATTATCTACGACATCCTCGGAGTCTGGGACGGCAAGCCCGAGGAGAATATCCTCTCCTACATCTCCCCCCTCGCCAAGCAGTTCCTCAACCAGAAACTGGGCGAGACCTTCACGACCAACATCAACGGCAAGACCGAGACCTGGAAGGTCAAGGCCATCAGCCGCTGGGTCGAGAAGCGGAAGTAAGCCGCCCTGGTCGCGCCTGAGGAAGCCCCGCCTTGCGGGGCTTCCTCTTTTGACAGCGACGCGAACGACCCCATCCTCCCCTCCATGGCCGACCCCTGGGAATCCCTCCGCCTCCTGTCCGACCCCACCCGGGCCCGCCTGCTGTTCCTACTGGCGAAGGGCGAACTTTCGGTCGGCGAACTCCAGGAAATCCTTGGCATGCGCCAGTCGCGCATCTCGACCCACCTCGCCTTGCTCCGCAAGGCTGGCTTGGCGGAGGATCGCCGCGACGGTAAGCACTCTTACTACGCTCTGGCCCGCGGGCTGGGCGCGGGCGTACAGAGCATCCTGAAGGCCGCCGCGAGCGCCACCGAGGCCGAACCGGCCGCCCGAGCCGACCAACGGGCCTTGCAACGGATCGTGGAGAAGCGTCGCCGGAAAGCAGAGCAACACTTCAACCTCGTGGCCGACCGGCTCGGTAAAAACTACTGCCCAGGCCGTTCGTGGGAGGCCATCGGCCAGTTGCTCCTGCTCCTCGTCCCGAAGGTGCGCATCGCCGACCTCGGGGCGGGCGACGGCACTTTGTCCCGCCTGCTGGCCCGCCAGGCGGAGTATGTGCATTGCGTCGACAACTCCCCGCGGATGGTCGAGCTCGGGCGTGCCTTGGCCAAAAAAGAGCAGCTCCAGAACGTGGACTACGTCCTTGGTGATATCGAGGACACCCCCCTGCCTGACCGGTGTGTGGACTTGGTTCTGCTCAGTCAGGCCCTGCACCATGCCGAAAACCCTCGGAAAGCCCTGACCGAAGCCCATCGAATCCTTAAACCCGGGGGGCAAGTCCTCATCCTCGATCTACGAGCCCACCGCTTCGAGAAGGCGCGCGAGCTCTACGCTGACCGCTGGCTAGGCTTCAAGGAGAACGACCTGCACGATTGGATGGAGGAAGCGGGCTTCCGGGCCTCCGAAGTCAGGGTGGTCGCCAAGGAACCGCGCGAGCCAGGCTTTGAGACCCTCCTTGCCACGGGGCGGAAGTCGGGGCGATGAATCCGGCTAAAGGTCTTCCCTAGGGGTCTCCGTCGTGGGGCGAAACCCGGCTAACTGTGAAGGATTATTGCTTGGCAGACTCCCCGGTGGACGGCTACTTTCCTACTCACCCCAAGAGGCGATCCCAAGCTCCCAATACCCGATGGCCACTCCCGAGTCCCGCACCTACCAAATGGCCAAAGCCGCCATCTTGGCCGTCCTTTTGGCCTGCACCCCGCTTGCGGGCACGTTGCACGGCCAGACCAAGCCCGCCACTGCCGCGCCCGCCGCGGAGAATAAGCTCGATCAGCTGTTCAAACGTGCCGGCAAGGAGATGGAGGCCAAGAAATACCAGGCCGCCTACGACACCCTGACCGAGCTCGAGAAGCTACTCGGCGCGGAAGGCAGCGAGATGCTGAAGGCCGTCCTGGATTTCAACAAGGCCGTGGCCGCCTACTCGCTCAAGGACTGGGCGAAGACCGAGACCGAACTGACCGCCTTCCTGGCCAAGCACCCGAAAGGCACCAACGACTTCTACGGCACGGACAATAAGCGCGGCATCGCCCAACTCACGCTGGTCGAAGCCTACGCCAGCCAGTCCAAGTGGGATCCCGCCTTGGCCCTGCTCGAGAAACTCCGCGCCCCCAACGTCTCCATCCGCGCCGAGGACCGCATCAGCGCCTACACCCTTTCGGCCCGCATCATCGAGGAGAAAGCCAAGTCCGCCGGTGCCGAGGACAAGAAGAAAGCCCTCGGTCAGGCCATGCAGCTGCTGAAGTCCGCCATCGCGGAGGGCCTCGGTACGCCCGAGCGCCGCGAAGCCGCCGCCAAACTCGTCGAAGTCTACACCAAACTCGGGCTCACGAAGGAAGCCGAACAGCTCAAGGCCGAGGTCGACGCCCGCGGCACGGGTTCCCCGGCGGACATCGTCCGTTCCAATTTCCAGCGCATCGAGATCGGCGACTCCCGCTTCGAGGCCGCTGAAAACGCCCCCGAGGAAAAGGAGAAGTTCGAGCTCTACCGCCAAGCCCTCGCGAGTTACCAAGGCACCCTCCGCCGCGCGACCGTCGCCCGCTCCGTCACGCGGGCCGTCGAGGCGAAACAGGCCGAAGTGGACAACCTGGTGAAGCTCTACCCGAAGCCGGACGACAACGCCAAAATCAAGATCGAGGAAGCCCGCGCCGGCGTGGAGCAATTCAAGAAGATCGAGGCCGATTTCGCCGCGAACAAGGACTACGACGCGTTCATCTCCTACCGCATCGGCCTCTGCTTGCTCGAGCTGAACAAGCACTGGGAGGCTTTCGTGGCCTTCCGGGATATCTTCGATAACAACCCCGGCTTCACCAAGGTCTCCGGGGCCTACTACTACTACATCCTCGCCCTCCGCCAGATCGGCCGCAACACCGAGGCCCAGGCCAAGTGCAAGGAGTTCCTCCAGAAGTACCCCGACGCCGACGAGGTCTCGGCGGTCGCCGTCATCCTGGGCGAGATCTCCCAGGACCGCGAGGAGTACAAGGAAGCCATCGAGCATTACAATTGGGCCAAGGCCAACGTGAAGAAGATCGACCCGTCCACGGTCGAGGAGATCGACTTCCGCATCATCTGCTGCCTCTTCGCCAACGTCGACTGGGACCAAGCAGGCGCCGCCCTCGACACCTTCAACCAAAAGTACCCGCGTTCCCTCGCCCGCGAGCAGTCCGCGTACATGCGTGCGCTCTGCTGGTTCTACCAGGGCAAGTACAAGGAGACCAAGGCCGGCTTCGACCAGTACCTAGTCGACTTCGCCGGAAAGGGGAAGTTCCTGGCCGACGTTCGCTACCGCCAGGCCATCGTGAAGTTCGGCCTCCAGCCGCCCGAGACCGTCGAGACGCTCCGCCTTTGCAACGAGTGGCTCAGGGATTACGCCGTCAACAAGGACGAGAATGTGGTCAACCAAGTGCCCGAGGTCCACACGCTAATCGGCGACGCCGAGATGCGCCTGGCGACCGAGCTCGATAAGTCCATCCGCCAGGCCGACGAGTCCGCCCGCACCAACCCTGCCCCCGAGACGAAGAAGAAGTTCCTGGCGAAGAAGGCCGCCTTCGAAAAGGAGAAGGACGGCCATACCGCCAAGGCGATAGACGCCTACGTCGCCGCCGCCCGCTCCGGCCGCACCAATACCAACGCGCTGGAGTTCGTCCTCCGCGAGCTGGGCAAGCTCCTCCCCGGCCGCGGCGAGCACGCCCGCATGCGCGACCTTTACAAGGAGGTCTACGATTGGGACCATAACGACCCGAAGGCGCTCACCTACCTCTACGAGGTCATCAAGGCCACCGAACGACTGGGCGATAAGCCGGAGTTCGCCCAGCGCAGCGAGGAGGTCCAGAAGCGCTTCAGCGGCCAGCTCGCCGCCGAACGCAAGAAGGTCGACGCTCTCGAGCGCCAGGATGGCAGCACCAAGGAGGCCATCGCCGCCGCCAAGGCCGAGGTCACCAAGCTCTCCGCGAAGCTCGCCGACGAGCTCGCCGTCGTCGACAAGGACCGCCAGGCCAGCATCCGCGACGCCAAGACCGAGGCGCTCGCCCTGCTGTCCTCCGCCGTCGCCGAGTCCATCAACGATCGCAAACAGGAAGGCAACGAGAAGCTCGTCATCTTCCTCTGCGAGAAGCTCGCCCGCAAGGTGAAGCGCGTGAAGCCCGGCACCCCGGTCGACCCCGCCGCCTATTCCCCCGCCAACGCGGAAGCCGAGCTGACCCAGCTGCTCCGCCTCACGGAGAACAAGGACTCCCTCATCGCCCAAGCCCGCGGCTTCTTCGCCATGGGCCAGTTGAATGTCTTCCTGCGTAACCCCGAGCGCGCCGACACCTTCTTCAAGAAGGTCTCCGCCAACTACAAGGCCGAGGAGCTGAGCCCGACCATCCTCGCCGTCGTCGGCGACCACCTGCTCTCCAAGGGCGAGGCCCCGAAGGCCGCCGCTTACTTCGAGTACATCAAAGAGCACAACCGGTCGTCCGAGTACGCGGACTTCGGCTTCGCGGGCCTGGCCGAGATCCTGCTCCAGCAGAAGAAATTCAAGGAGGTGCTCGAGCTCTGCAACGAGGCCGTCGACAACAACATCACGATGTCGAAGGAGAAGGAGATCAAGTTCGCCCGTGCCCGCGCCCTCGCCGAGCTCTCCCGGCTGGACGAGGCCATCAAGGAATTCGAGGATATCATGCGCACCAAGGAGTGGCGCGGCGAGATGACGGCCGCCGCCCTCTTCTGGCTTGGCCAGATCCATGAACGCAACGCCAACCAGATGGCCCAAGGCAAACCCAGCCTAATCAAGAAACCCAAGGACGAAGTTGGCCCGACGGGGGTGACGGCCGCGATGGCGGGCACCTCTCCCACCTCCGGCGCGGCCCCGTTGACCGTCAAGTTCATGGCCCCGAGACCGGAAGAGAAACCGAAGGGCGAAGTGACTTACCACTGGGACTTCGGGGATAAACTGCCGACCTCGCACGAGGCCAAGCCGACCCACACTTATGCCACGGCCGGAGAGTTTACGGCCACCCTCACCGTCAAGGTCGACAACAAGGAAGAGAGCAAGACGACCGTGACCATCAATGCCCTCGTCAACCATGAGCCAGCCGACGCCACGGATGGTTTCAAGAAGTCCGTCGCTTACTATCGCCGCTGCTACCAAACCTGGAAAAAGTACGAGTCCTGGTCGGCCAAAGCCTACCTCGGCACCGCCCGCATGCTCTCCGATAAACTCGGCCAGAAGCCCGAGGCCAAGCTGGTCCTCGCCGAGATGCTGTCCAAGGACCGCATCAAGGACACCCCGGAAGCCGCCGAAGCCAAGTCGCTCAACACCCGCCTCTAAGCCATGCGCCCCTTCCCCCGCCTCCTCCTCGCCGCCGCCGCGCTCGGCGTCGCCGTGCCCGCCTTCGGTCAAGCCCTGATCTTCAAGGGCGGCGAACGCTGGGAAGTCAACGACCCCTTCAAGGTCGATACTTCCGTCATTCCCCCGAAGCCCGTCATCGACAACAAAAAGGGGACCATCAGCAGCCTCAAGGGCACCGTGGAACGCACGACCGTCCAGGATGGCACCGAACTCGTCATGACCCGCAAGCTGGCCGAGGTCGAACGCATCGTCTGGCCCCTCCCCGAACGCCTGACGGACGCCCAGAACAACGTCAACCGCGGCGAACCCGGCAAGGCCCTCGATAACATCGAGCCCATCATCAAATTCTTCGAGCCAATCAAGAAGGTACCCGGCAGCTGGTGGCTCAAGGCCTCCATCGTCAAGCTCGACGCCCTCGATCGACTCGCCAACGATGCCGTCCTCAGCTCTTTCCTCGATAACCTGGAAAAGGCCGACGACGGCTCCATCCCCGAACTCGCCACCAAGATCAAGCTGGCCCGCCTGATGCAGCGCGCTCGCCGCGGTGAACACGAGGCCGTCATCGCCGAGTCCACCGCCTTGATCCCGCAGATGGACGACCCCGACCTGCTGGCCCGCCTTCATCTCGTCAAGGGGTCCTCCCTGCTCGCCACGAAGAAATACGAGGCCGCCATGAACACCTTCCTGCGCGTGCCGGTCTTTTTCGGATCCCAGCAGGAGCACGTCCCCAAGGCGTTGCTCGGTGCCGCCCGCTCTTTCCGCGGGATGGACACCCCGGCCACTCGCGAGCAAAAGCTCGAAGATGTCTCCAACCGCTACCTGCGTGACATCGTCACCACCTACCCGACCTCCAAGGAGGCCGAAGAAGCCAAGAAGCTCCTCCCCAAGGAGGACCGCCTCCAAGCCGAGGAAGGCCAGCGCAAAATCCAGGATGCCGCCGTCATCCCCGAAGGCGCCGCCAAACCCGCCGCGCCGACGGCCCCCTCCGACGAGGGCAACAAGTGAGTCCTTGCCCCTTCCCTAAATCCTAGCTAAATACCCAAACCCACCCAATCATCCCTATGAAGATGAAACTCCGCACCCCCCTCCTGACCTCCCTCTTCCTCGGGTTGTCTACCTTGGCCGCCTCCGCACAGGACGCCCCAGGCGTTAAGGAGAAGACCCTGCTCACCCTATTCCATGAGGGCGGTTGGGTCATGTACCCCATCACCATCTGCTCCGTCGCCATGATCTGGTTCATCGTCGACGGCGTGCTGAAGACCAGTGCCAAGAAACTCTACCCGGCCGAGCATGTCATCCAGCTCCGCGACCTCTTCCGCTCCGGTGACTATGTCGCCGCCCATGAGTTCGCCAAGCAAGCCGGCTCCCCGATCTGCGAGATCGTGCGCGCCGGCGTGGCGCTCAGCCCCGATGGCAAGACCATGACCGAGGAGGCCATCATCTCCGAGATCGCCCGCATCCAAGCCGACCTCATGGGCCGGGCCTCCTACCTCTCCGTGATCGGGGTCTGTACCCCGATGATCGGCCTGACCGGCACGGTGACCGGCATGATGAAGGCCTTCGAAAAGCTCGGTTCCTCCGGCGTGGGCGACCCCTCCAAACTCGCCGAAGCGATCGGCGAAGTGCTCGTGGCGACCGCCTCCGGCCTCTTCATCGCAATCCCGGCGTTCATCGCCTACTACCTGCTCCGCAATCGCATCCAGAAGGGCATCCATGATATCACTGAGATCGTCGGCGGCCTCTTCCGCGGCTTCCCCTACGCCGAGATCCAAGGCCGGAACGTCGGCGGCGACGAGCTCTACGCGGCCAAGCCCGTGTGGAACACTGTCCCGGCGAACTCCGAGCCGCAGGCCTGATCACCCCTAACCCAACCCCAGCACAACCATGGCAGGCGGAGGCGGAGGCGGAGAAGGCGAACCGGAATTCCAGGTCGCGCCGATGATCGACGTGCTCCTGGTCCTCCTGATCTTCTTCATGTCGATCACCTCCTCCCAAGTGCTCAAGGTCGACAAGAATATCTCGCTCCCGGTCGCCGCCCACGGCGTGAAGCGCGACGACAAGGCCGCGGCCGGCTTGATCAACATCTCGTGGGACAAGACCACCGGTCAGGCAAAGTACAAACTCGACGACCGCGAGCTCGACCCGAACGACAAGGACGGCATCTCCAAGGAACTGCAGGCCCGCAAAGGCACCAACGAGAAATACCGCCTGCTGATCCGCGCCGATAAGGACTGCCATGCCAAGTACATCTCCAAGGCCCTCGAATGGGCTGGCGAAGCCGGCATCGACAACATCGCCTTCTCCGGGCTCAACCGCGAAGAATAAACCATGAAGCGCCCCCCTCATGAAGTGCCTTCGGACGCCGGTTTCCAGATCGCCCCGATGATCGACGTGGTCTTCGTGATCATGCTATTCTTCATGGTCATGGCTGGCGCCGTGAAGGTCGAACACGAGCTCAAGACCACCCTCCCCGGCAACGCCGAGACCTCCACCGCGACCGAAATCCCCGACGAGATCACCATCGGCGTCTCGGAGAACGGCCAGATCACCATCAACGAAGACCCGGTCGGCACCCCCCAAGACAAGACCCTTGACGGCCTCTTCAACGAGATGACCAAGCTCAAGCAGGCGGCCATCCAGTCCGGTTCCAAGCTGCTCATCACCGTGCAGGCCGAGGAAGCCGCCCGCTATGAGCGCGTGATTAACGTGTTGGATGTCCTCGCCCGCGCGGACATCAATAACGTGACCTTCGCGGTCGCGGAGCCGGAATAAGCGGCCCCGCCGCCCTCGCCGAGGCCGCCGTCAGGCGGCCTTTCTTTTTTGCGGATTTGCCAAGCGGACCGCAGCCGGTCAAATTGAGCCCATGAAGACCGTGCTGCTGCTGACCCTCGCCTGCCTACTGCTCTCCGGCTGCATCATCGTCGTCGAACAGCCGCGCGACGCCAAGCCGGCGGCGGCCGCGACGGAGAAGAAGTAAGTCGGCTCAGCGGAAACCCGCCTCGGATTCCAAGACCTGGCGCACGGCCTCGTAATCGTTGCCGATTTTGCGCGGCCCGGGCGGCGGCAGGGCGAACGGGAAGGTCGACGCGTGGGCATCGCCGAAGGCCTGCTCCAGCACATCTGGGAACTTGGCCGGGTGGGCCGTGCCGAAAACGATGACCTGATCGAGGTCGGGGCGGCGCTGGCGAAGCTCCTCGGCGGCTTTCCAGCCGACCGCGGTGTGGGGGCAAAGGATGTAACCGGTGGCGGCGCGGACGCGGCGCATGGTGTCGAGCGTGGTGGCGTCGTCGACCGTGACGGCCTCGACGGCCGGCCCGCCTTCGCGCCAGGCCAGCAGGCGGTCGAGGTTGTTCGGCGTGCCGATATCCATCGCGTTGGACGCGGTGGGCTGGGAGCGCCGCGGGCGGTAGGCGCCGGTGGCGAAGAGCTCGGGCAGGGGCGAGTTGACGTTGGTCGCGGCGACCAGCGCCTCGATCGGCAGGCCCATGCGGCGGGCCAGCTGGACCGCACCAACGTTCCCGAGATTACCCGAAGGGACGACGATGCCGAGCTTGGCACCCGCGGCGACGAGCCGGCGAACGTGGTAGGCGAAGGGCACCTGCGCGATGAGGCGCACGGGGTTGATCGAGTTCGCGGTGAGCAACGGCCGGCGGCCTTGCAGCGCGGCGTCAGCCAAGGCGCGCTTCACCAGCGCCTGACAGTCATCAAAGGTACCGTCAACCGAGAGGGCCACCACCCCGGGACGCGCCCGTGCGATCTGGGACTCCTGGACCCCGCTGACGCCGACCCGTGGGTAGAGGACCACGGCGCGCACGCCAGGCACCCCGGCGCAGGCCTCGGTCACCGCGGCGCCGGTATCGCCCGAGGTCGCGGCGAGCACGGTCAGCTGCGGAAAATCATCGGCGAGCACGCGGGCGGTGACGCGAACCAAGGTGCGGACTGCGAAATCCTTGAAGGCCGCGGACGGCCCATGAAAGAGCTCCAGCACGCCGAGCCGACCCACGGGATCGCCCACGTACGTCAGCGGCACGGGAAAGTCGAACGCCTCGCGGCAGACCGTCCGCAGGACCTCGGCGCCTAGCTCATCCGCAAAATAAGGCGCCATGGCGGCCTCGGCCAGTTCGGCGTAGGTGGCATCGCGCCGCGTCGCCAGCAAGTCATCCGGCAGCGAAGGGATGGCCGCGGGAACCCAGAGTCCACCCTTGGCCGGCATCGGGGACAGAAGCACCTCGCGTAAGCCGCCCCGGCAGGAAGCGTCGGCGGTGGAGACGAACTCGAGCTTAGGACCGCGCGATGACATGGACGCCCTTCGGGTTGATGCGGGAGACGTAAGGCGTCGCTAGGATGGGCACAGAGGTAAAGACCTCGGCCACGGCGGCGGCGGCGCGGCGGGCGGCCGCCTCACCCTCGCAGAGGGCGAAGACGCTAGGGCCGGCCCCAGAGATGGAGAAACCCAAGGCTCCCGCGGCGAGGGCCGCACGCTTCGCCCGGTAAAACTCGGGGATCAGGCGCTGGCGGTGGGGCTCGGCGATGAGGTCGTGTAAGGAACGGCCGATGAGCGCGTAGTCGGACTGGAAGAATCCACAGAGCAGACCGCCGAGGTTACCGCTCTGCTGGGTCGAGGTCTCAAGCTGGATATGGCGCGGCATGATCTCGCGGGCCACCTTGGTCAGGACGACGATATCGGGGTGGACGACCGCCGCCCAAAGATTCTCCGGGATCGGCACGTTCATCACGTCGAGTTCGGCGTTGGAGCGGATCAAAGTGATGCCCCCCAGCAGGCAAGGCGCCACGTTGTCGGCGTGCCAGGCGCCGTCCGCGGCGGCCTCGCCGGCGACCACGAAGGGCAGGAGTTGGCGGCGACTCAGGGGGGCGCCGAGGAGCTCATTGACCACGAAGGCCCCGCCGACGGCGCTGGCGGCGCTGGAGCCCAGCCCGCTGCCAAAAGGCATCTTCTTATGGATTTCCATCTCGATACCGAGGTCGACCTTGCCGAGGTGGCGCAAGAGGGCTTGGGCGGAGACGCCCGCCGTGTTCAGTTTGGCGTCGAGGGGGAGGCGGCCACCGTCGCCGGTGATTTTAGTGATCCGCAGGCCAGGCTGGGTCGAGAATCGGGCCACAATCTCGTCCCCGGGGGCATCGATGCAAAAACCCAGCACGTCGAAACCACAAGCGACGTTGGCGACCGTGGCGGGCGAGAAAGCCCTGACTTCCTTGAGCATTTGGGTGGACATAGGACCCCGAATCCAGGGGTGGGTGACCTTTCGGGTTGCCACCCCTCTGGTCAACGGTGAACATGACCGTTACCGAGCCTTTAAATGCCCAACCGCATTCACCAGAACGGGTTTGTGGCCGTTGCGGCCGCCTCCCCCGCCCTTCGCCTCGGCGACCCCGCGGCGAACGCGCAGCTGGTCAGCCAGGCCCTGGAAAAGGCCGCCCATGAGGGGGTCGAACTCGTGGTCCTGCCGGAGCTCTGCCTAACGGGCTACAGTTGCGGCGACCTCTTCGGACAGCGCACCCTGTTGTCTGGTGCCCTAAAGGCCCTGGGGCAGGTCGCCGAGACCACTGGCCGACTCGGCCTCTCCGCCTTGGTCGGCCTGCCGCTCGAGGTCTCCGGTCGCCTCTTCAACGTCGGCGTCTTCCTCTCCCGCGGCAAGGTCCTGGGCGTCGTCCCGAAGACCCACCTGCCCAACACGGGCGAGTTCTACGAACAACGCTGGTTTGCCTCCGCCCGGGTCGCCCCGGTCAAGGAGATCGAGTTACTCGGCCAGAAAGTGCCCTTCGGCGTCGACCTGCTCTTCCGCGCCAACGACCTGCCTGACTGCGTCGTCGGGGTCGAGCTCTGCGAGGACCTCTGGGCGGTCGAGCCCCCGAGCGGCGCGCTCGCCCTCGCTGGAGCCACCCTCCTCTGCAACCTTTCCGCCAGCGATGAGCTGCTGACCAAGGCCGCCTACCGCCGTGAGCTGGTGAAGGGCCAGTCGGCCCGCTGCCTCGCCGCCTATGTCTATGCCGCGGCTGGCGCCGGGGAATCCAGCACCGACATCGTCTACAGCGGCCACGGCCTGATCGCCGAGAACGGCGTCATACTCGGTGAATCGGAGCGCTTCCGTTTCGACCTCTCCCTCGTCGTCTCGCAGATTGACGTGGACAAACTGGTCGCCGAACGCCGCCGGAACAGCACGTTCTTCGGCGCCCCGACGACCCTCGCGACGCGGGTCATCGGCTTCGACCTGGGGCACCCGACCGGCGTGACGCCCAAGCTTCGCCGCCGCTTCAGCCAGCACCCGTTCGTCCCCGCGGACCCGCAGCGCCGCGACGAGAACTGCCACGAGATTTTCGCCATCCAGTCGACCGGCCTTGCCCGGCGCCTCCGCCACACCGGCTCCAAGCACGTCGTGCTCGGCGTTTCCGGCGGGCTCGACTCGACCTTGGCCCTGCTGGTGCTCCTCGAGGCCTTCGGCCGTCTGGGGCTGGACCGCAAGGGCATCATCGGGGTCACGATGCCCGGGCCGGGCACGACCGCCCGCACGCGGATCAACGCCATGAAACTGATGGAAGCCCTCGGCATCACCGCCCGGGAAATCCCCATCACCGCCGCCGTCGACCTCCACCTGCGCGACATCCACCACCCGGCCGGGCGGCATGACGTCACCTTCGAGAACGCCCAGGCCCGCGAGCGTACGCAGATTCTCATGGATGTCGCCAACCAGGCCCACGGCTTCGTCGTCGGGACCGGCGACCTTTCCGAGGCCGCCTTGGGCTGGTGCACCTTCAACGCCGACCACATGTCGATGTACCACGTGAACATCGGCGTCCCCAAGACGCTGGTAAAGCACTTGGTTGGCTGGGCGGCGCACGTCCGCCACGTCGGCGCCGAACGCGCGCTGCTGGAGGATATCGTCGCCACGCCGGTCAGCCCCGAACTCCTCCCGCCGGGCGAGGATGGCCAGATCGCCCAGCAGACCGAGATGATCGTGGGGCCCTACGAGCTCCACGACTTCTTCCTCTACCACGTGGTGCGCAACGGCTTCCGCCCCGCGAAAGTCCTGTGGCTGGCCGAGCATGCCTTCACCGGCAAGTACGACCAGACGGAGATCCGCCACTGGCTCCGCAACTTCCTGACCCGTTTCTTCAGCCAGCAATACAAGCGTTCGGTCATGCCCGATGGGCCGAAGGTCGGTTCGGTCGCCCTCTCACCCCGCGGGGATTGGCGCATGCCGTCCGACGCCGAGGCGACGGCGTGGCTTGCCGAATTGGGCTAACCGTGCTTGATGGGGGGCGTGACCTCTCCCGTGCAGACCCATCCCGCGGCCACCCAGTCCCTGCTGGCCCGCCTCGGCCCCGACCGCGTCAAGACGGACGAGGCGACCTGCTTCGCCGCCTCCTTCGACAACATGCGTTTGTCGTTCATGCCCGAAGCGGTCATCCGCCCGTCGACGGAGGATGATATCGGCGTGCTCCTGAAGTTAGCCAACGAACACCGGGTGCCGGTGACGGTCCGGGGTCGCGGCACCGGCAACACCGGCGCGAGCTCACCCATTCGCGGCGGCTGGGTCCTCCACCTCGACCACTGGGATCGGATCGAGATCGACCCGGTTTCCGCAATGGCGACGGTGCAGCCCGGCGCGATCACCGCCCGCATCAACGAACTCGCCGCACCCCACGGCCTCTTCTTCCCGCCCGACCCCTCCTCGCTCAAGCACTGCAGCATCGGCGGCAATATCGCCACCAACGCCGGCGGCCTGCGCGCCGCCAAGTACGGCGTGGTTCGCGATCATGTCTACGCCCTCGAAGGCTTCCTGCCCACCGGCGAGAAAGTCCGCTGGGGCGCCCCTTTGCGCAAATTCGTGAGCGGCCTCAACCTGCGCGACCTTTGGATCGGCTCCGAGGGCACGCTGGGCGTCATCACCAAGGCCACACTGAAACTGGTCAATAAGCCCGCGGCTCGCCGCACCTTCCTCCTCGCCTGCCGCACCGACGAAGGCGCGCTCGAGGCGGCCGCCGAACTGATGGGGTCGCGGGTGAACCCGGCGGTCTTCGAGTTCCTCGACACGCAGACGGTCGAGGCGGCCGAGAAACGTCGCGGCGCACGCGTCTTCTCGACGGCCGAACTCCACGGCGTCGAGGCGACGCACGCCCTCTTGCTCGTCGAACTGGACGGCCACCCGGCGGCCCTGGCCGACGACGCCGTCAAGGTGCGGGCCTGGATCGGTCGCCACGCGGCGGCCTTCCGCGAGACCGACGTCGAGGCCGAGGCGGAGGCGCTCTGGGATATCCGCCGCACTTGTTCGCAGGCCATGTACTCCCTGGGCAACGCCAAGCTCAACGAAGACATCGTGGTGCCCTTCCGCAGCTACGTGGAGCTGATCCGTTACACGCGCGAGGTCCGCGACCGCGTGGGGCTGGCCACGCCGACCTTTGGCCATGCCGCCGACGGGAATTTCCACGTGCACATCATGTACGACCGCGATAACCCCGAGCACCGCCGCAAGGCCGAGCAGGCGATCCATGAAGTCATGCGCAAGGTCGTCGAACTCGGCGGGGCGATCACGGGCGAACACGGCATCGGCATCGCCAAGTCGCCCTTCCTCTCCCTGCAGCATACGCCGGCCGAGATCGGCGCGATGGTCGCGGTGAAGCGGGCGCTGGACCCGAACAACATCCTGGCGCCGGGCCAGATTTTCGAACCGCTGAACGTCTGGGAACACCGCCCGGTCAAGGTCACCCTCGCCTGGGACAAGCACTGAGATGGGCCGTACCGTCGCCGTGTTCGACTGGGACGGGGTAGTCATCGACTCCTCGGGGGCGCATGAACGTTCTTGGGAAGCCTTGGCCGAGGAGGAGCGTCTCCCGTTGCCCGCCGACCATTTCAAACGGGGCTTCGGCAAGCGCAACGAGCTGATTATCCCCGACATCCTCGGCTGGTCGCGCGACCCCGCGGAGGTCAAGCGCCTGTCCCACCGCAAGGAAGCCTTGTACCGCGACATCGCCCGGACCGGCCACATCCGCCTGTTGCCCGGCGTCCGCGAGCTCGGGGCGGCGCTCAAGGCGCTCGGCATTCCCTGCGTCATCGGCACGTCGACGCACCAGGAGAACCTCACCCTATCCTTCGAACTCTTCGGCATCGGCCATTACTTCGCCGGCGCCGTGGCCAGCGAGGACGTGACGAAGGGCAAGCCCGACCCCGAGGTCTTCCTGAAGGCGTGCGTGCTCGGCGGCGGCGACCCGGCGCGCTCCTTCGTCTTCGAGGATTCTTTCTCCGGGATCCAGGCCGGGCTGGCCGGCGGCTTCATCACCATCGCCTTGGCCACCACGAACACCCGCGAGCAGCTCGCCCCGCTCGGTGCCCACCGCATCGTGGCCGACCTTTCGGCGGTGGAGCCAAGCTGGCTGGCCCGCGGCCGCCTGGACTGAGCATGGAGTTCCGCCTAAAATCCGACTACCGCCCGATGGGCGACCAACCGACGGCGATCGAGGCCCTCGACCGGTCGCTCACCGCCGGCCACGCCCGCCAGACGCTCCTGGGTGTCACGGGCTCGGGCAAGACGTTCACCATGGCGAACCTGATCGCCCGGCAACAGCGCCCCGCGCTCATCATCTCGCACAACAAGACCCTTGCCGCCCAACTCTACTCCGAGTTCAAGCACTTCTTCCCCGAGAACGCAGTCGAGTACTTCGTCAGCTACTACGACTACTACCAACCGGAGGCCTACGTGCCGGCCACGGACACCTTCATCGAGAAGGACTCGGCCATCAACGAGGACATCGAGCGCCTCCGCATCAGCGCGAGCAGCGCCCTGCTCTCCCGGCGCGACGTCATCGTAATCGCGTCGGTTTCCTGCATCTACGGGCTGGGCTCGCCCGAGGACTTCCTCGCGATGATGATCCCGCTCCGGGCGAACATGACGATGCGCCGGGACGCGCTCCTGGCTCAGCTGGTCAAGAATCAGTACGTCCGTAACGACGCGCTCTTGGAGCGATGCTCCTTCCGGGCCCGGGGCGAGACGATCGACATCTGGCCCGCCTACCTTGAGTCCGCGCTCCGGCTGGAGTTCTGGGGCGACACGTTGGAGGCAATCCGCGAGCTCGACCCGGTGAGCGTGAAACCGGGCCGGACCTTGGAGAAGTTCGACCTCTACCCGGCGAACCAGTACGTCATGGACCCGACCCGCATGAAGGGCGCCCTCACGGCGATTCGGGCGGAACTTGAGGCCCGCGTCGATGTGCTGGAAGGGCAGAATCGCCTGATCGAGGCCCAGCGCCTCCGCACCCGGGTGGAGCACGACCTGGAGATGCTGCGTGAGACGGGCTTCTGTCCTGGCATCGAAAACTACTCGATGCACATGTCGGGCCGCCAGCCCGGCGAACGCCCGACCTGCCTACTCGACTTCTTTCCCGCCGACAAACTGGTGTTCATCGACGAGAGCCACGTGTCGGTCTCGCAGATCGGCGGGATGTACCACGGCGACCGGGCCCGCAAGGAACGCCTCGTCGACTTTGGCTTCCGCCTCCCCTCCGCCCTCGAGAACCGCCCGTTGATGCCCGACGAGTTCGACCGAGTGGTGGGCCAGGTGGTCTACGTCTCCGCCACGCCGGCACCCCACGAATACAAGGTCTCCCGCGTCGTGGCCGAGCAGGTGATCCGCCCGACGGGCCTCCTCGACCCGGTGATGGAGGTCCGGCCGATCGCCGGTCAGGTCGAGGACATCATCGGCGAAGCCAAGGCCGCGGTCGCCAAGGGGGCGCGCACGCTGGTCACCACGCTCACGAAGCGGATGTCCGAGGACCTCGCGAACTTCATGCGCGAAAGCGGCCTGAAGGTCGAATACCTGCACTCGGACATCGACGCGATCGAGCGCGTGGAGATTCTCCGCCGCTTGCGCGCGGGGCAATTCGACGTGCTGGTGGGCGTCAACCTGCTGCGCGAGGGCCTCGACCTCCCGGAGGTCGCCTTGGTCGGCATCCTGGACGCCGACAAGGAGGGCTTTCTCCGCAGCGAGACGAGCCTGATCCAGACGTCCGGCCGCGCCGCCCGACACGTGGAGGGCAAAGTCCTCCTCTACGCGGATGTGATGACGAAGTCGCTCACCCGCGCCCTGACAATCTGCGGCGACCGACGCAAGCGGCAGGAAGCGCACAACCTCAAGCACGGCATCACCCCGAAGTCCACGGTGCGGCGGATCGAGGAAAGCCTGGTCGAGGCGGAGGCCGAGGACGTCCTGGCGGTGGCCGAAGGCACCGGCGACCGCGATATCGCGCGCGTGCTGGCAGACCTCGAGGCGGAGATGCTCGCGGCGGCCGATGAGTTGCAGTTCGAGAAGGCGGCCACGTTGCGCGACCAAATCGAGGCGCTGCGCACGGGTAAGCCCGCCCCGGCCCGCCCACGCCGCCGGCGCTGATCAACCGAACCGGCGCCCGAGGTCGGCGTCCGACCATTCGACGAACGTCCGGCGCCCCTTCGGGCAGGTCGCGGGCTGCGCCGTCCGAAACAAAGCCTCCGCCAAGGCGAGCAGTTCGCCGTCGGCCAAGGCGTCGCCCTTGCGGCGGGCCCGGGCCACGGCGAGTTTGGCCAAGGCGTCATAAGCCAACGCCGGCCGGCCGAAGTCACCCTCCCGTCGGGCCATCTCCGTGAGCAAGTCACGGAGAAAGACCAAGGCGTCGGCCGGATCGAGCCAGACCGGTAGCGCGGCGATGCGCCAGAAGTTGCGCCCGTACTCCTCGAACTCGAAGCCGGCCGCCGTCAGCAAGGAGTGGCGCTCCTTGAGCACCGCGGCGGGCAAAGGCTCCAGCTCCAAGGTGAGCGGAACCAGCAACGGCTGAGAGACGGGACGACCTTCGGTGAACCGGGCGAGGATCGCCTCGTAAAGCACGCGTTGGTGCGCGGCACCCAGGTCAAGTATCGCCACGCCCGTCGGGGTCTCGAAGACCGCACGTTCCTCGCGCAGACGGGCCAGCAGGCGCCAACCCAGGCGGAGCGGCGCCGGGGCCTCGGGCGAGGCCGACGCGGGCGTCTCCGGCGACGACGGCGCCGGCGAGCCAGGAACGGTCGGCGCACTCGATTCACCCGGGGCGGGGACGGGAGGAACGAATGCCGGCGCGAAGGAGGGCATCGCCAAGGGGGTTCGCTCGGGATCGGCCGCGAGCTGCGAACGCAGCACCGCGAGGACTGATTCGATCAGAAACCCGCGCACCCTGGCCTCGTCACGGAAGCGCACCTCACGTTTGGCGGGGTGGACATTGACGTCCACCCAGGCCGGATCCAACTCAAGGAAGATGAACGCCAGCGGGTAGCGTCCCTTCGGGATCAGGGTATGGTAGCTCTCCGTCAAGGCGAAGGCCATGGTGCGGCTATCCACGGGCCGACCGTTGACGACGGTGACCAAGTCCTGCCGCGTCGCGCGCGAGACCCCGGGGTGACCGAGCAGACCGGAAACCTTCATGCCGGGACGTTCGAAGGCCGGCATCAAGGTGAGTTCGGCGGCCACCTGCTTACCCCAGATCTCGCGCACCCGTTCGAGCAACGGCGCTTTCCCGGGGGAGCGGAAAAGCTCCCTTCCATCTTCCCGCAACAGGAAGCCCACGCCGGGATGTGCGACGGCGTAAAGCCGCACGAGCCGCACGATGTGGGCCGCCTCGGTCTCATCGGATTTCAGGAACTTGAGACGCGCCGGCACCGGGTGAAAGAGGTTCGCCACTTCAATCCGCGTCCCGGGCGCCATCCCGTGGTCGCGCCGGTGGATGACCTTACCGCCATTGACGAGGATCTCGACGCCGTTGGCCGCGGCCGCCGGGCGCGTCTGCAAGGTGAAGCGGGCCACGCTGGCGATGGAAGGGAGGGCTTCGCCGCGGAATCCGAAGGTCGCGATGCGGTCAAGGTCGGCGGCCAGCCGGATCTTGCTGGTGGCATGCCGCTCGAGGCTGAGCAACGCCTCGTCCGGCGCCATCCCCTTGCCGTCGTCCTCCACGATCATCAAGGCCTTGCCACCCCGGGAGAAGTCGACGGTCACGCGGGTGGCCCCCGCGTCGAGGGAGTTCTCGAGCAGTTCCTTGATGACGGCCGCAGGCCGTTCGACCACCTCGCCGGCGGCGATTTGGTTGGCGACCGTGGGGTCGAGGACGCGGATGGCTTGATCGCTCACTTCTTGACGGGGGTAGCGGCGGCGAGGTCGGCCCAAAAAACATCGACGCCCCGTCCTTGGCAATGCCGGGTGAAGGCTTGCTCGATATCGACGCCGGTCTTGGCGGCGGTATGCAGCGCGGGGATCAGCCCCGGGTGCTTGGCCTCCGCCTGGGCGAGAAACCAGCCGGTCACGCGGTAGGAATCGCGCGGCTTCATCTTCGCGAGGTCGATCCGGATTCCGAACTTCCCCTGCTCCAGCAGCTGGAAGCGGATATAATCGGCCACCCCTTCCGTGAACCAGCCCGGGACTTTGCGGTAGGCTTGGAGCACATGCACCAACTCATGCACGACCAAGGCGGAGTCCTCGGGGTGCGAGGCCACCCACTGGGTCGCTACGTTGATCGCCTTGCCGTCCCAATAAGCGACGCCCTTCATCTCGCGGAAGATGATCGTGATGGTGGTCGGGTGGACTTCGCCCTTCTGGGCGCCGAAACCGAGGGCGGCGGCCACCTTGGGCTCCCACTCCTTTAACAAGGCCTCGGACTTGGCCGCAAAGGCCTGCAACTTGTCGTCGACCCCTTGTGCGGGCAGGACGACCTTCACCTCCAGCGCCGCGGAGGCTAGGGCGGTCCAAAGCAGGCCGGCGAGCACGAGGGGCTTCATGGGGTTAGCCTGGGCCCATTCCCCCCACCCCTGCAAGTCGAAGGGGCTCACAAACGCGCAGGGTTGCACCCTTCCGCGGAAGCCCAAAGGTGCCTGACGTGCCCAATCGACTCGCCCACGAGCCCTCCCTCTACCTCCGCCAGCATCGGGATAACCCGGTGGCCTGGTGGCCGTGGGGTCCGGAAGCATTCGCCGAAGCCCAGGCGACGGACAAGCCGGTGCTGGTCTCGGTCGGCTATTCGTCCTGCCACTGGTGCCACGTGATGGCCCGGGAATCGTTCGAGCAGCCCTGGATCGCGGACCTAATGAACCAGCATTTCGTCTGCATCAAGGTGGACCGCGAGGAGCGACCCGAGGTCGACAAGCTGATGATGGATGCGGTGCAGATGATCCAGGGCCACGGCGGCTGGCCGTTGAACTGCTTCTGCCTACCGGACGGCCGGCCCTTCTTCGGCGGGACCTACTTCCCCCCGGAAGACCGCGGGCAAGGCCAGGTGCCGTGGCCGCAACTGGTGATGCGCGTGGCCGACTTCTATCACCGCAATAAAGCGGAGTTGGCCGCGAACGCCGACGCCATCGCCCAGAATCTGACGCACCTCACGCGCGCCCCGGACGCGGACGGGACGGCCCCGACGCCCGCGGACCTCCTCGGCGCCGGCCGGCGGCTCTGCGAGCAGCACGATGACCAGCACGGCGGCTTCGGCGGCGCCCCAAAATTCCCCTCCCCGTCGTCGCTCGACCTCTTACTCGCGCTGCGCGGGACCGCCGCCAGCGAGGCCGACCGCCCCTTCGCCACCCGCCTCGACGCGGTACTCACGGTGACGCTGGGGGCGATGGCCCGCGGCGGGCTCTACGATCAGGTCGGTGGCGGGTTCCATCGCTACTGCGTGGACCGAGACTGGACCGTGCCGCACTTCGAAAAGATGCTCTATGACAACGCGCAGTTGCTCGGGACCTACGCCGAGGCTTGGGCTCGCTACCGCGACCCGCTCTACGCCCGCGTGGTCGCGGAAACGGTCGACTGGCTCGAACGCGAGATGGTCACGACGGACGGTCTGCTCGCGGCTTCCCTGGACGCGGACACCAATCATCACGAGGGCCTGACCTACGTCTGGAAGGCACCGGAGGTCGCGGAGGTGCTGGGGCCCGAGGCGCTGGACTTCGCCCAGGTCTATGGCCTCTCGGATCGTGGTAATTTCGAGGGAGCCAACATCCCCAAACTGGGCGGTAAGGTCGCCGACCGCGATCGACTGGCCGGCGCGCGCGCGAAATTGCTGGCGCGGCGGAACCTACGGCCGCAACCAGGACGCGACGACAAGGCCTTGCTGGGCTGGAACGCGCTGGCGACCCGCGGCCTCGCCCGCGCGGCTTGGATCTTCGGTCGCCGCGATTGGCACGCGCTGGCGGCAAAGTTGGAAGCGACGCTTTGGCGGCGCTGCGTGAGCGGGGCGGAGGGCGCCTGGGAACTGCGCGCGGTGGTGCATGGCGAGACGACGGCCGTCGCCGCGACCTTGACCGACTACGCCTGGCTGGCGGAGGCCGAACTCGCGCTCGCCGCGACCGCGGCCTGGGCCGGCGGCTCGCCCGAGCGGCATACCGCCCGCGCCGAAGGCCTGCTGACCGCCGCCCGCCAACGTTTTGGCGACCCGCATGAAATCGGGCACTTCCTCGTCGAAGCCGCGCGCACCGACCTCGCGGTCCGTCAGAAGGACTGGTTCGACAACGCCGTGCCCGCGGGCAACTCATCCTTGTTGCACGGCTTCACGGGACTGCTCGCCCTGACCGGCGACGCCGTCTGGTCCCGCGAACTCAGCGACCTTGCCCAGGCCTATGGAGGCGTGAGCCGCAACGTGCCCCACGGCGCCGCCCATGCCCTCGCCGCGCTCGTCCAGCACGCGACCGGTGTCGCCACCCTCAAGACCACGCCCAAGGCGGACCTCGAGGCTTTACGGGTCGCCCTCTGCGGCGACGACCGCACCGCGCCGCACCGCCGCCCCTTCCGACCGGTATTCCTTCAGCCGAACACCCCGACGGATGGCTTCCAGTTATGCGTCGGGACGACTTGCTTGCCCGCGGTGGCGACGCCCGCCGCGGTCGCCGAGCGCCTCTGAGCGGGGGAATCCGCACTTGCCCGCACCCGCCCGGGGGGGGAGGATACCACGATGCCTGAAGAGCCTGGCTATGCCTACGGACAGGGAACCGACCTGGGTTGCACCCGGCGCATCTGCCTTGGGCTGATCGAAGTCCAGAGCCAGGGGCAAGGCCATCGCCGGGCTCGCTATCGCCCAGTCTGGTCGCGCCTACTCCTGGTCTTACCGTTGGCCTTGGCCTTCGGCTGGGTGCTGCTGGCGGAAGGCTATTATTTCAACCAACGGTACATGAACGGGATCACGACGACCCGCCGGGCCGACATGTACCTCTACCTGCCCGACAGCCTTGCGAATTTGGCGACCGGGTGGTTCAAGTCGCCCGAGGAGATCCGCCTCCGCGACCGGGCCCGCATCCTGGCCCATACGGAGAACTACGGTCGCATCGCCCACCTGCAACGCAAGGGCGAGTTCTTCGTCGCGATCGCAAAGGCCGCCTACGACCGCCAGGATTACGCCGAGTTCTCCAAGTACATCGGGACCGGCGCCAGCCTCGCCCCGGCCAACCTCGAGGCCCAACAACTGTGCGCCGGCCTGTTCTTCGCCTTCAGCCGCCCGGACGACGCCTACCAAGTCCTCGAGGAGTCCTTGCCCTTCGCCCGGCAGTCCCGGGAACATTTCCGCTTCTACCTGCGGGAGTGCTTCAAACTTGACCAAGACTCGCGGATCATCGCGACCGCCACGAAATACCTCGCCGGCCCTGACCTCGCCCCCGAGGTGCGCGCCGACCTCCAGATCGCGCTCGCGCAGACCCAGCTGACCCGGGGAAACTTCGCCGACTGTGCGGCGAGCATCGAACGCTTCGGGCTGGATAAGACCCCGGAGGGCTTCCTCCTCCGTTGCCAACTGCTCTGGGAGAGTGGCGAGCATCAGGCCGCCATGGAACTCATCACCTCGGCGACCCGGGCGTTCCCGACGGTCAACCGCCTCCTCGGCATCAAGGCGGGGTGGCTCAAGGACGTAGGGCGGCTCGATGCCGCGCGGGACTGCGTCGACCTCATCCAGAACAACCTGATCGCGGAACGCCCGCTCAACCGGCCAGCCCTCGCCTCGGCCCGCATCCAGGCGCTCAACATGATGCCCGGGGCGACGAAGGAGGCGGAACGGCGCCAACTGGTCGAGGCGATCGTCGCCGAGTTCGGCAGCCTGGATCAACCCATGATGGAACTCGCCCGCTACGGGGCGGCGCTGGCGGACCCCGCCCTCACCGAGCGGCTCCGTCAGCTGGCGGCGGAACGGCGCTTCTCGAACCAGCTCAACTTCGTCCTCGTGCACGCGGAGTGCCTGATCAACGCCCGACGCCCCCGCGAGGCCATCACGCTGGTGGACGCGCTCTACCGGCAGCCCGACCGGGTGCATTGGACGCCCGAGACGACCCTGGCCTTCGACGCGATCCGCACGCTGGCTTATTTCGCCGACGACCAGCCGGACATCGGCGCGATCAACCTGAGTCGCTTGATGCAAAACCCGAATATCCCCCCACAGTTACTGCTCAACGCGGCCCGGAAGCTCATCGCCGCGCAACGGTACGACGAGGCCAACACGGTGCTGATCCAGACGCACATCCTGAACGAGCAAAACCAAGCGATCCTGATGCAGATTGTGCGCCTCAAACTCGAGCATGAGCGGATCTCGGACGATTTAGAACTCTACTTGCGTCGCCTGATGGCCACGCGGCGGCCGCCCAAGGAACTCCTCGAAGCGGCCGCCCGGCGGCTAGGTTCGGACACCTTCCTTTTCTCCGGCGACCGGAGTAAGTTACTGGAAGATATCGACCGGCTGATCAGGTAACCTCGGACGCCGGGCGCTCGGTCACCTCGAAATACGCGACCGACCCGTGGCGCGTGCCGTCGGGCAACCAAGCGCCTCGGCTGCAACCATGGTTCACGAGTTCGGCGGTCTCCGCCGGCGAGAGGATGGCGGCGGCCAGAGCGACCCCTTCGGCCTCCATGGCACTGGTGCAGAGGGAACGGACGGGGGCGGCTAAGGTGACCGGGTTCCCCTGGCGCAGGTCGAGCAAGTGGGTCGCGCGCTTGGCGTTGGACTTGCTCGCGAGGGCGAAGCGGCAGAGCTTGATCTCCGAGCGATCACCGACGCCAACGCGCCAGCCGTTGGCATCGCCGGGTGGGTCGAGCGCGAGCACGGCGCTGCCACCCGCCATCAGCAAGGCTCGGTGAATACCCCAGTTATTCTCGAGCAACTCGGCCATACGGTCCAAGGCGTACCCGCGGGTGATAGCGCCGAAATCAATCCCCGCGCCGGACTTCACGCAGGTGAACTGGGCCCCGTCGAGGACGAAGCATCCCTCTTGGTATTCCGACCAAAGGCGGGTCCATTCAGCGTCGTCCGGGTTGGGGACGGCATCACCTCGGGCCGCCCAATACTTGAACAGTTTGCCGGCGGAGACGTCAAAGGCCTTACCCGTCTCCTCGCGCAGGTTTTGCGAGAAATCCCAGAGGGCCCGCACATGGTCGGACGCCGTGACGAGGGCGCCCTCGGGCATGCCGTTGATCGACGTGATCGGGCCGCTGTCGTGCCCGGCCTCGATCTGGAAGTCCAAGTCGTCGAGAAAATGGAAGAGCCCCTCGGAGGCGCTCTTGGCGTACCCCGCGTCCTCGTCGGCGACGCGCAGCCAGAAACGGGTGCGCATGGCGTCGTGGGAAAAGTTATGGATGGTCGGCTGGCTACTCATGTTCAGCGGTCGTGATCGGTGCCATACTGCGAGGCCAATTCGGCGGCCACAAGCACCCAATAGTTTTCGCCGGCGCGGAGGGATAGCGGGAAGGTCTCGTACCCGAGGATCTTGGGCTGGCTCGCATCGGTCCGCATGAGGAGGCGGACCGGGGCACGCTCATCCCCGGCGAATTCGCCGAATCCGACGTTCTGGCGGCGGAGGTAGTAAGGCAGCGGCCAGTAGTGCCCGTCCTTGATCGCCACGTAAAAGGACCCCGCACCATGTTTCGCCTCCCAAGCAACCTGCGCCTGGCCCACTTTTTCGGCGAAGCGAACCACCGACGGAAGGGTCGCGGTATGGCGCACGCCCAGCCCCCATCGCCAGGAGACGTCGATGAAGGTCGCCGCCAAGGCGGCCGCAGCGAGGGCGCGCCAGCCGGCCGCTGAAAGCAGGACGGGCAGGACCAGCGTCAGGACCAGGGCGGTCGGCAGGAAAAGCAGCCACGGCGTCTTGTACGGCAGGGCGAGATGAAATAGGAAGCAGAGGGTCGCCGCGCCGA
Organism: Verrucomicrobiota bacterium; assembly: GCA_014193315.1. Lineage (GTDB taxonomy): Bacteria > Verrucomicrobiota > Verrucomicrobiia > Opitutales > UBA953 > UBA953. The sequence goes on along the minus strand of BJHS01000001.1, from coordinate 132,984 downwards.
GCACGACGTCGGCCGAAACACGGCGCCAGCCAAGGGTGCTGCGAAGCAACCAAGCGCCGACGAGGAGACCACCGACGGTCCACCAGGCACCGTAACGATCCGCGACCAAGGTGTCGGCGCCACCTGCCGCGACGGAGAAAGACCGCTGGAACTGCGCCGCCCAAGCGGCGAGGCCGGCGAGGTCCGTGAAGCCCGCCGTCTGGAAGCAGGCCCACACGGGTAGGAGCCCGAGGCCGACCCACCCCAGCCGCGAACCCGTGAGGCGGTGCCTGCCCAGCGCGAGCTGAGCGAGTAGAAAGCAACCGAGGTAGGCGACGACCGTGACCTTACAGGCGAGGGCGAAACCGAAACAGGCCCCCGCACCGAGGAGCGGGAGCCGCGACGGGCCTTCCGCGCTTTCCCAAAGTAGCCAGCCCCAGACCAACCCGCCGACCAGCAAGGTCTCCTGGATGAAATAGTCGCCAAAGTAGGTCCCGGCGCCCGTCATCAGGACCAGTAAGGCCGTGAACCAGCGGACCGGCCGCGATACCGTGGCCAAAGCCAAGGGGGCGAGGCCGAGCAACAGGAAGAACGCCCCCGGAATAAAACGCAGGTCCTCCGGCCGGGCCTTCGTGAAGGAGATTCCCGTGAGCCGGAACCAGGCGTTGGTGATCACCGCGAGGGCGGGGCCGTGAAAGCGGTCGTCGTGCTGGCTGTAGGCGACGCCTTCGGACATCTCCTTGGCGAGGGACCACTGGACCGCTTCGTCGGCATGCAGCGGTTGGGGGACGGCCCGCCTCCCCGCTGACGAGAAATCAAGGGCGACCAGCAGCAGGGCGGCCACGACCCAAGGCAAGTATTCCGACCAGCGGAACGGCGGAGCCGTGGTAGCTGCGGCGGGCATGGTTCAGGCGCCGAAGTGCCGCTGCAGCGCGGTCTTCACGTCCAGCGGGATCAACGCCGCGGCCATCGGGCCCTGCCCTTCCCGCCAGGCGTAGACGGTGGTCAGGGCACCCTTCGCCACCGGGCGGGCGCCGACCTGCGCGGCGAAAGCCCAGACCAGTTTCTTGTCGCCGATCTCGGTCGGCGTCAGCGTCAGCGCCACGACCTCGCCGCGATGCACCGGCGAAAGGTAGTCGCACTCCACGCGCACGCGCGGGAAGCCGCTGAGCCGGGCGCCGTCGGCCTTCAGGAACGGCAGGCCGAGCGCGCGGAAGAGGGCCTCCTCCGTGGCCTCGACCCAGAAGAGGATCGTCGTGAAATGCACGATGCCCGCGGCGTCCGTGTCGGCGAATTGGGCGCGATGCTCGGCGGTGAAAGGGACCATGGCTCCATCCAAGCCAGCCGCCCGCCCGGTGCAACCGCCAAGGCGTCAACGGCCTCGTCGACCGGAGCGGAGCCAACCGACGTCCACGGCCGTGCCCCCCGAGGCCTGCACGCACTTCAGCAGAAAGTCCTGCGGAGGGGTCTGGATACTGAAGAGGTAGAGCCGGGGACCCTGCCGTTGCTCGGCCTGGCCGAACGCCTCGAGCCAGGCTTTCTCCCACCGGTAGGAAAGCGCCTTGCGGTCATTCATCCGGTGGTAAGCGCTATCTGAATAAATCAGGTGCGAGTTGCCCTTGGGGCCTTCCTCGTAGATGCGGACCCCGTCCTGAAAATCCGAAAAGACGACGAGCGCATCATAAGGTTCGGCGAGAAGCCAATCGACCCAGGCCCCCAGCGAACCCTTCTCGCAAGCCTCCCGGATCTTCGCCTGCAAACGTTGCCCCGAAGCCGTCAAACTGGCCACCACCGTCTCCGTGGGACCCTCGTGCAACTTCGGGGCGTCGCCGTGGAATCGCCGGCCGTGGACGATGTCGTCGCCGAGTGCCACCACGCGGGCCCCATCGAACCGGAACACATCGGCATCGGGGAATTGCTTCCGGATCTCACCGTCCACGCGCTCGAGGTAGGGCTTCATCGAGCCCGAGCAGTCGAGGTAGACCGCGACCTTCTGGGCCCGGATGGTCGCGCCCAGAACGGGCTTACCGACGAAGCCAGCGGCGAGCCCTTGGCCGAGCCCGAGGCCCTGGCCACCCCCACCGCCGAAGCCGCGCCCGCCACTCAGGCCTCCGGGCCCCTGACCAGCGGACGAAGCCGCCAAGCCGCCGAGAGCCTGCGCCGCCGGCAGGTCGGGTAGACTGACGCTGCTTGGGCTAGCGACGGCGATGCGTCGGAGCGCCACCGCCGGGTGAGCCGGAGGCGGCGCCTTACGGACAGGGGTCTCGCTGCCCGCCTCTCGACCGCCGGCGACGGTGTGGACCGAAGGGTCAGGCCCTCGCGGCAAGGAGGTCGTCCGGGATACGACGAACCAAGCGGCGCTGGCGATCAGGCCGATGTGCACGAGTAATGAGGCCAGAAAGCCCCGCCACGAGCGCGGGGAGCGGCGAGCGGCAATCAAAGGTGCTTCGGCTGGCATGCCGACAGGTTAGCCTAACGAAAGGCCCTACAAGCGTCGGGCCTTGGAGTCCATCACCCGAAGGGTTACCCTTAGCGAGGCGGCTTGTAAGCCTTCGGGGCAGGCAACGGGACGCCGGCGGCGGGGGCGGGCGCGGCGCCATTGGCGGCCGCCGGGGGAGCGGGCGGATCTTCCGGGGGAGCCCCCCCGGTCTTGAGCCAGGTCACCATCTTGATCTGACCACCGGACGCGAGCACGCACTTGGAAAGCAGCTGCTGCGGCTCCTGCTCGGTGGAGAAGCAATAGAGGCGCGGACCTTTGCCATCCTTCGCGTCGGAGAAGGACTTCAGCCACTCCTCCTCCCAGCGCCGTTCGACCGGCTTGCGGGCATCGCTACCGCGAGCCACGTCGGCGCGCACCCCGTCATAGTAGATGATCGGGAAACCCCCGCCCTGGACATTCGTGTCGGTCTTCTCGCCCTTGATGCGGTACTGCGTCACGCCGTCCTGGAAGTCGGAGAACAGCACCAGCGCGTCATAAGAACGCTGCTGGCGCATGATGTCGAGCCAGGCCCCGGCGGAGCCTAGCTTAAAATTATCATCAAACTTCTTGTAAAGGTTCTTCCCGGTCCCGGTGAGCTTCTTCTGGTCCGTCTCGCGGACGCCGAGGCCGGCCGAGCGGATGGGCTGGCCTCGAAAATGCTCCCCCCCGATGATTATGCCATCCTGGACGGTGATGAACAAGCCGTTGTAGCAGTAGACGTCGGCGTCGGGGAACTGCTTGCGAATCTCGGTCTCGACGCGATCGATGTAGCCGGACATGGAGCCGGAGGCGTCCATGAAAACCGCGATTTTCGCGGCGAAGATCTTGGCGCCCATGACGGACTTGCCGACGAAGTTGCGCCCATTGCCGACGCCGACGCCCATACCCGAGCCGATGCCGCCGCCAGAGCCGCCGCCGAAACCCTTCGAGCTGCCGCCCGCGGTCATGCCCGCCATCATCGCGGCGCTGGACGAGACCGGCAGGTCGGGAAGCGAGATCGCCGCGTTGGCGTTCTTGGAGGTGATTCGCGACGCATTCTTGGCCAAGGTCTTCGCGTTCTTCGGCACAACCTTGTGCGGCTGATTCTTGGCACGGTCGCCGGCACTGCCACCGCCGGCCCCCGTCGAGAAACTATCGGGGTCCTTCTTGACGGAATCGGTGACGGTCGAGATGACCCAGATCGCGGCGATGATGATCAGGATACCGTGGATAAAGAGGGAGATGGTCAGACCCTCGCCGCCGAGCTTCTGCCAGAAAGAGCGTTGCCCGCGCGCGGTCTTAAGTTCGGGCGCAGGGGCATCCGAGGCTTCGGCCCCGACTTCGGCAGAGCCGGGCGGCAAGGAATCATCCGCCGGCGGGGGTGGAGGGGTATCTTCACTCATCTGGGGATAAACATCCTTGCGGAACCAATCCCCCCTTCAACCCCATTTCATCCCTGAAATCCCTTGGTACCTACCCAGGGCAGAAGCTAAAAATGGGCTTGCGAAGCGGGGACGACATCCCTCTATTCCCCCTTCCACTGATTGCAGGGTGGAGCAGCCCGGTTAGCTCGTCAGGCTCATAACCTGAAGGTCGTAGGTTCAAATCCTACCCCTGCACCCAACTTTAAATCGTTCTTATTCAGTCGGTTAGTGATTAGGAGGAAAACCCTAGGATTTCCCGCTTGTCACCGGCAGACTTAAATGAACGATAACTACGGTTAACTTTGTCCTACGGGACAATGGGGTAAGTAAGATAAAGCAGTAAAAAACAGGCGGCTTGCATAGGGGTATGCAAGCCGCCTCCTTTTTAAGGGGTCGCTCACCTGCCCCACAAAAAAGCCCGGACCAGACGGCCCGGGCTTAGTCATGCCAGGAGCGTGCGAACGGCCTCAGCCGCCGGACATCTTCGTAATCAGCGCGATGAGCGGCAGGAACATCGCGAGCACGATCGTCCCGACGACCACCGCCAGACCCACGATGAGCACCGGCTCGATGATGGAAGTCAGCGCCCCGACCGCGTTGTCGACTTCTTCGTCGTAGATGTCCGCCACGCGGTTGAGCATCTCGGGCAGCTGGCCCGTCTCCTCGCCGACTTGGATCATGGAGGTGACCATCTGCGGGAAGACGCCGGTCTGTTCCAGCGGCACGGACAGGGGCTCGCCATCACGCACCCGATCGTGGACGCGCTCGAGCGAATTCGCGATGACGACGTTGTCGAGGGTGTCGCGGGTGATGGTGATCGCCTGCAGGATCGGGACGCCCGACGCCATCAGCGTGCCGAAGGTGCGGGCGAAGCGCGAGACCGAGACGATCTGCACGAAGCCGCCGACCTTGGGCAGCTTGAAGATGACGCGGTCGAACAGCTCCTTGCCCTTCGCCGTGGCCAGCCAGGCCTTCACGCCGACGAAGCCGCCGATGATGACGACCGGGGTGATGTACCAGTAGGTCACGAGGGCGTTGGAGATGCCGACGACGAACGCGGTGAGCGCGGGCATCTGGGTCTTCTGGCCGCTGAGCAGGTTCTGGAAGGAAGGCACGACCTTCACCATAAGGATGAAGACGATGACCACGGCCACGCTCACGACGACCGCCGGGTAGACCATCGCCGACTTCACCTTCTTCTGGATACGGGAAGCCTTTTCCCGGAACTTAGCGAGACGGTCGAGGACCTTGTCGAGCACGCCGCCGGCTTCACCCGCGCGGATCATGTTGACGAAGAGGCGGTCAAAGACCTTCGGGTGGGCCTGCAGGGCCTCGGAGAGGTTATTGCCCTGCGACACGCTCTCGGCGATGTTGGCGAGGATGTTCTTGAACGCCGGGTTGCGCTCCTGCTTATGGATGAGCTCAAGCGCCCGAAGCAGAGGCAGACCGGCGACGATGAGTGTGGCCAGCTGCCGCGTCATGATGGTCACGTCATCCTGGGTGACCTTGGCGCCGAAGCTGAAGCCCGGCTTCTTCGCGGCGTTACCGCCGTCGAGCGGCTTGGCCGCGGCACCGTCCCCCGCGAGGGTCGTCACCATGAGGCCGCGGGCCATCAATTTCGAGCGGGCCTGCTCCTCGCTGGCCGCGTCGATCTTTCCGGAGGTCTGCGCGCCGTTACGGTCGATGGCGTTATACTTATAGTCGGGCATGGGATGGGGGTGGTGGAAAGGTTAGGTGTATTTAAGGACTTCCTCAATCGTGGTCAGGCCGTCGAAGATGCAACGCAGGCCATCCTCCCGGAGCGGCCGCATCCCGACCTCGATGGCCTTTTGCTTGAGGACGAGGGTTGGCGCCTTCTGGGTGATGAGCGTACGGATCGGGTCGCTGATGGTCATCAATTCAAACAGGCCTTGGCGACTGCGATAACCCGAGCGGTTGCACTCGGGGCAACCCTTGCCGTAGTAGAACTTGCGGTTGGCGATCTCCAGGGCCTCGACATCGAGCATGCCGATGACCTCCTTGTCGGGCTCGTAGGCGGTGCGGCAGGCCTTGCAGATACGGCGCAGGAGGCGCTGGGCGAGCACGCCCTCCAGAGAGGCCGAGATCAGGAAGGGCTCCAACCCCATGTCGATGAGACGGGTCACGGCGCCCGGGGCGTCGTTGGTGTGGAGCGTCGACAGCACCACGTGACCGGTCAGCGAAGCCTGCACGGCGATCTGGGCGGTCTCGAGGTCGCGGATTTCCCCGACCATGATGGTGTCGGGATCCTGACGAAGGAAGGAGCGGAGAGCCGCGGCGAAGGTCAGCCCAACCTGGTGATTGATCGGGACCTGCATGATCCCCTCGACCTCGTACTCGACGGGGTCCTCAGCCGTGAGGATCTTGACGTCCTCGGTGTTCACCTCGCGGAGCGCGGAGTAAAGGGTGGTCGTCTTGCCGGAGCCAGTGGGGCCGGTGACAATGAAGATGCCGTTGGGGCGACTCACCATGGCGCGGATACCTTCCTTGATGTCGTCCTGCATCGAGAGCGCGTCGAGGCTCAGGTTGACGACGGTCTTGTCCAAGATACGTAGCACCACGGATTCGCCGAACTGGGTCGGGAGAGTGGAGACGCGCAGGTCGATGGCCCGGCCGCCGATGGTGGTCTTGATACGGCCGTCCTGCGGGACGCGGCGCTCGGCGATGTTGAGCGAGGAGAGGACCTTGACGCGGGCGATGACCGCGGACGCCAGGTTCTTGGGCGGCGGGGCCATCTCGTAGAGCGAGCCGTCGATGCGGTAGCGGATGCGGAACTGGTCCTCGAACGGCTCGAAGTGGATGTCGGACGCCTTCGCCTTGACGGCCTCCTGGAGCACTAGGTCGACGAAGCGGATGATCGGGGCTTGGCTGGCCTGCTTGGTGACGTCCTCGTCGGTCGCGGCGGCGGTACCGTCGACTTGTTCAAACTCCCCGAGGAGGTCGTCCATCGAGGTGGCCGCGGCCTCGCCATAGCTGCGGATCACCCCGGCCTCGACCTGATCGGGGTCGGCGACCGCGAGCTCGATCGCGCGCTGCAGGATGAAGGTGAGTTCGCTGACGACGCCGTAGTTGAAAGGGTCTTTCGCCAGCAAGGTCAGTTTGCCGGCCTCATCGGAGACGGGGACGACCATGTACTTGTGGGCCTGGGCCGGCTTGAGCAGGCGCACGACCTCGGCGTCGGTCTCGGCGGGGACGACGGAGTAGTACTGCACATGCAGGTGATCGGCGATGGCCTGCAGGATCGCGGGACGGTCGGCGAGCCCGGCGTCGATGAGGCTGTCGGCGAAGGATTTACCGGTGGTCGCGTGGGATTCCCAGATGTCATCGGACTGGGTCTGGTCCGCCAGCCCCGCCTCGAGGGCGATTTCGCGGATAAGGTCGCTGTGGTCGTCAAACATGGGAAAGCAAGTGGGTGGGGATTAACGGGCGGCGCCGCCCTTGATACGCTGGCGCATCATCTCGGAGTCCTGGCAATAGTTGAAGACCTCGTCCTCGGCGATCACGCCCTGATTGAACAGCGCCAGGAGGTCGGCGTCCAAGGTGCGCATGCCGCGCGCCGCGCCGGTCTCGATGTCGGAGGTGATCTGGAAGGTCTTGTTCTCGCGGATTTTGGCGGCGATGCCGTCCGTCCGGATCATGATCTCGTAGGCGGCGACGCGCTTCTCGTCGGTGGTCCGCAGCAAGCACTGGGAGATGACGGCGACGACGGAGGAGGCGAGCTGCACGCGGATCTGGTCGCGGGCGCCGGCGGGGAAGGCGTCCAGGATCCGATCGACCGTGCGGGCCGCGCCCGTCGTGTGGAGGGTGCCGAAGACCAGGTGGCCGGTCTCGGCGGCGGAGACGGCGGCCTCGATCGTCTCGAGGTCGCGCATCTCCCCGATCAGGATGACATCGGGGTCCTGGCGGAGCGCCGAGCGGATGCCTTCGGCGAAGCTCGGGACGTCGTTGTGCACCTCGCGCTGGGTGACGACGCAGTTCTTGTGGGCGTGGTAGTACTCGATCGGGTCCTCGATGGTGACGATGTGACCGTCCTCGTTATGGTTGATCCAATCGACCATCGAGGCGAGCGTGGTCGACTTACCCGAACCGGTCGGGCCGGTCACGAGGATCAGGCCGCGCGGCCGCCGGAGCAGGTCCTTGATCATCGGCGGCAGGCGGAGCTGCTCGAGCGTGTACATCTTGGCCGGGATCAAACGGAGGACCATGCCCAGCACGCCTTTGCCCCGGTAGACGTTCACGCGGAAGCGGGATTTCTTGTGAAAGGAGAAACCGAAATCGCAGCCGCCGTCGCGCTTCAGCCGTTCCAACTGCGCGGGCGGGGTGATGGACTGGACGAGGGCCTCCGTGTCCTCGGGGGTGAGCGCGACGCCCTCGATGGAGACGACACTGCCGCCGACGCGCAGGCTGGGTGCGCGGCCGACGTGCAGGTGCAGGTCGGAGGCGCCGTTCTCGATCATCGCCTCGAGGAGCTGGTGGATGTCGTAGGCCATGTCAGATGACGTCATCGGTCACGGTGGCGCCCATGACCTCCTCGATGGTGGTCATCCCGGAGGCGACCTTGCGCTGGCCGTCCTCGCGCATGGTGCGCATGCCGGCCTCGCGGGCCTTGCGGCGGAGGTCGACGAGGGGGGCGCCGGAATAAATCATTTCCTGGATCTCCTCGGTGATGACGAAGAGTTCGAAGACGCCGCGGCGGCCCTTGTAGCCGCGTTCGCCGCATTTGGGGCAACCCGCGCCCTTCATCGGGCTGGCCCCGGCGACATCCTGCTCGGTCATCCCAATGGTGTAGAGTTCCTTGGCCGTCGGCTTGTAGGGCTGCGCGCAGGACTGGCAGACGCGGCGGACCAGGCGCTGGGCCAGCGCGCCCCGGAGCGCCGCGGACACGAGGAAGGGCTTGACGCCGATATCGACGAGGCGGGTGACGGCGCTGACGGAATCGTTGGTGTGCAGGGTCGAGAACACCATGTGACCGGTGAGGGCCGCGTTGATCGCGATTTCGGCGGTCTCCAAGTCGCGGATTTCCCCGATCATCACGATGTTCGGCGCTTGGCGGAGCATCGCGCGCAGCGCGGCCGCGAAGGTCATGCCGACATCGCGCTTCACCTGCACCTGATTGATGCCGGCCATCTGGTACTCGACGGGATCCTCGACGGTGATGATCTTCCGGTCGGGCTTGTTGATGTAGTTCAGCGCCGAATAAAGCGTGGTGGACTTGCCGGAGCCGGTCGGGCCGGTGACCAGGAAAACCCCGTCGGAGCCGGAGATGAGGCCCTGGAACTTGGCCTGGTCATCCGCGAAGAAGCCGAGCTCGGGGAGGCCGAGCTTGAGGCCTTCCTTGTCGAGGATTCGCATGACGATGGACTCGCCGTACACGGTCGGAAGCACGGAGACGCGCAAGTCGATGTCGCGACCACCCGTGCGGGCTTGGATGCGTCCGTCCTGCGGGATACGCTTCTCGGCGAGGGAGACATCGGCCATGAGCTTCAGGCGGGAGATGATGGAGGCCTGCAGTCGCTTCGGAGGGCCCTTCATCTCCTGCAGGACGCCGTCGACCCGGAAGCGGACGCGGAACCGCTTCTCAAGGGGCTCGAGGTGGATGTCGGAAGCCTTGCGGCGGATCGCATCGACGATGAGCGAGTTGACGTAGCGGATGATCGGCGCATCGTCTTCCTTGACTTCCCCGCCCTGCGGGAGCTCGACGGAGAGCCCGTCGCCCTCGGCCTTGCCGAAGACGTCGGAGTAGGAGACGTTTATCTGACCACCGCTGTAGCAACGTGTGATGGCCGCCTTGAGCGCGTCCGGCGTCGCCAACTTGGGGTTAATCGGCAGTTTCAGGATCCGCGACAGAGAATCGAGCGTCTCGGTATCGAGCGGGTCGGCGATGGCGACGAGGAGTTCGACCCCATCCATCTGGAGCGGCAGGATGTTTTGGCGCTCGGCTTGTTCGCGACTGACGAGCTTGAGCAATTCCTCGGCCGGTGCGACCTGGGTCACGTCCACGACTTCCATGTCGAACTCCAAGCCCAAAGCCTGGGTGATGGCCGCCCAGGTCACCTTACCGCCCTCGACCAACTTGGCCAAGGCCAAGGTGTCGGGGTGCTGGCCATCCAGGGCCGCCCCCAGCTCGGCGCGAACCTCGGCCACGGAGGCGGGGGACACGAGCCCCTTGTTCTGGATGAATTGGATGACGAAATCGTCGGCGGTCGTCACAGTGGGAAATCCGGTCGGAAGTTGGGGTGAGGGAGGTCAAACCTAGGGCAGGGAATGACGGGAAACGAAACCGTAAATCCAGCAACCCTTGCCGCAACCGAAAAGTCGGCAAAAAACGGCTTAACTCGCGGTGCGGAGCCCGCGAACCAAAGCCTCGACTTGAGCATCGAGAAAGGCCACATCGCCATCGTTGAAAATAACCCGATGGGAACCCTTAACCTTCTCAAACATAGGTAGTTGCGACTTCATCCGCTCCCTGGCTTGCTCCGAACTCAAGCCTCTTTTTTCCAAACGTTGTAAACGCACGCCCTCGGAGCTGTTCACGCAGACAACCCAATCGAACTCCGACGCCAGGTTCTTCTCGAAAAGCAAGGGAATCTCCACCACGTGGTCGCGGGATCGATCCGCCACGGCCGCAAGCCTCCGCCGCGCCACCTCCGGATGGGTCACGGCTTCGAGAAAAGCCCGCTCCGCCGGGTCGCCGAAGACCTTGGCCGCTAACCAAGCCCGGTCCGGCGTGCCATCAGCCTGCAGGCATGCCCTGCCCCATCGGGCCAAAAGCTGTGCGACGCAGGCAGGCGATCCCAGCACCTCCCGGGCGAGGGCATCGGCGTCGACGACCTGAAAGCCCCGGCGGGCGAAGCAGGCCGCCGCGGCGGTCTTGCCACAGCCGATTCCGCCGGTGAGTCCGATGACCATGGATGATAAATAGCCCCGGGGTGACCGGGGGGCAAACCTCAAGCGGGGCTCGGGGCCGACTGCGTGCCGGTCTCGGGGCTCGGCAAGGGCGGCGCGGCCTCGCGGACAGGCGTGACGACGGGCTGTCCGACAATCGGGGTCTGCAGGGCGCCGGTCTTGAGGATTTCCATGACATGGACGCCATCGAGGGTCTCGTGCTCCAGCAGCGCCTCGGCGATTTTGCGGTGAGCCTCGGCATGCTCGGCGATGAGCTTCTCGGCGCGGGTGAACTGCTCGGTGATGATACGAGCCACGGCCTCGTCGATGCGGCGGGCGGTCTCGTCGCCATGGGATTGCGTGCGGGAAATCTCCCGGCCCAGGAAGACGGTGTCGGAGTTCTCGCCGAAGGCGATCGGCCCGAGGTCGCTCATCCCCCAGTCACAGACCATCTGGCGGGCCATGCGGGTGGCTTGCTTGATGTCGGAGGAAGCCCCGTTGGAGACGTCGCCCGTGGTGACGCGCTCGCCGATGCGGCCCGCCATCGCCATGCAGATGTAATTCAGCAGGCGCTGCTTCGAGTAGCCCAGCAAATCCTTGGTCGGCATCAGCATCGCCATGCCCAGGGCGCGGCCGCGCGGGATGATCGTCACCTTATGGAGCGGCAGGGCACCGTCGTCGATGAGCGCTTGGACGACCGCGTGGCCAGCCTCATGGTAGGCCGTGCTCTGGCGATCCTCTTCATCCATCCCCTTCTTGCGCTCGCGGCCGTAGGCGATCTTGTCGCGAGCCTCCTCGATATCGATCATCTCCACCTTGTCGCGCTGGCGGCGGCCCGCGTGCAACGCGCCCTCATTGAGCAGGTTCGCAAGGTCGGCCCCGGACATGCCTGTCGTCATGCGGGCGATGCGCAGGAGGTCGACGGACGGGGCGAGTTGGAAGCGCTTGGCGTGCACCGTCAGGACGGCCTCGCGCCCGCGAAGGTCGGGCAGGTCGACGAAGACCTGGCGATCGAAGCGACCGGGGCGCAGCAAGGCGGCGTCGAGCACATCGGCGCGGTTCGTGGCGGCGATCACGATCACCCCCGCTTGACCGTCGAAGCCATCCATCTCCACGAGGAGGGAGTTGAGCGTCTGTTCGCGCTCGTCATTGCCGCCGCCGAGGCCGGCGCCGCGCTGGCGACCGACCGCGTCGATTTCGTCGATGAAGATGATGCAAGGGGCGAGTTTGCGGGCCTGCTCGAAGGTGTCGCGCACGCGGGCCGCGCCCACGCCCACGAACATCTCGACGAAATCGGAGCCACTGATGCTGAGGAACGGCACCCCGGCCTCGCCCGCGACGGCGCGCGCGAGCAGGGTCTTGCCCGTACCCGGAGGGCCGACCATGAGGACGCCCTTCGGGATCGAGGCGCCAATCTTGGTGAAACGTTTCGGGTCCTTGAGGAAGTCGACGATCTCCTTGACCTCCTCTTTCGCCTCATCGCAGCCGGCGACATCCTTGAACGTGGTGGTCTCCTTCTCGGTCGAATTGAGGCGGGCGCGACTCTTGGCGAACTGCATGGCGCCCTTGTTCGCGTTCTTCAGGAAGCGATACATCATGAACAGCAACAGCCCGGAGATGAGCAACGTCGGCAGCACATTGTAGAGGAACATCGTCAGGCCGGTCTGGGCCGGCGCTTCCTCGAACTTACCCACGTTGGCGCGCAGCGCCTCGTAGTCCTTGTCGGTCAGTTTGCCTTGGGCGACGAAACGCGCCTTCTCCTGGGCGTCGCCCCCCTTGACCTCGAGCTCGCCGCTCAGCTGATACCAACTATCGGAACCACCAGTCGGGTCGGCTTTGACCATGAGCGACTTGATTTTCTTCTCCTGCGCCATCACCAGCAGTCGGGGGACGGTCAGGGCGTCGGGGGCCTTGCCGGGGCCGGCCGAATAATTGACCAGCATGAAGATGGCCAACATGAGGAGCAACCAGACGAACACCGGCTTGCTGTTCACCCGCTTGCCGCCGCGGTCATCATTGTTGTCGTTTTGACTCATGAGGAGAGGTTTTAGCCTACCCACGGAGCGTCCCATGTCAACCGGACAGCCCCCTTAGTGGGCCCGGTCAGGCGGGCGTTTTCGGCCGGCGGCAAGCCTGGCACCCAAAGGATTTCACCACCGCACAGCACCACCGGCAAACTTTCCCGGAGGTTCGCGGGGATTTTTCGGTTGATGAGGAGGTCCGACAGTTTCGCCGACCCCGGCGACCCGAGGGGCTGGAAGCGATCACCGTCCGCCCGGCCACGCCAAACCAGCGGCGCCGGCGGCGCGGCGACATACACCACGTTCGTGGGGGCGATGTCGCCACGGGACAGGCTTACCCACAGCGCGGCATCGACCTCCCAGATTTCGGCCAGCAAGCCGCATTCCTCATCGGGAAAGCCCACCCGCAAACGGCGCTCGGCGGGACCGAACGACGGAGGCACCGTCCGGACGGAAAGTTCGCCGCCTTCCACGCACACCACCACCCCGCGGACGGCCGACCGGGCCTCGCCCCCGGCGACCATCGCCGTCGTCAGCGGACGCAGCGACGGCCCGCTCGGGTCGACGACCCCATGGCGATGCAAGAACTCCCGCAAGCACTCCTGGGCCAAGGCCTCTGGCCGACCCTTCAACGCCCCGACGGGCATGGTGCCGGCCGCGGAGCAGACGCAGCCCAGTTCGCGGGCCCAACCGGCCAAGGCCTCCTGCGCTTCGCCGATGATGCGGGCGGAACGGGCGAACCCTTCGGGGTAGCCTGCGCCGAGGGCGGATTCCCCGCCGGCGGCCAGCCAGGCCCGGATGCGATTACGCGACGCGATGGGCAAGCCATTCGTCCCATCTTCGCGCCAAGGAATGCCGGCGGCGCGCAGGGCGGCGAGCAAGGCCGGCTTCGCGAGGCCCGCTTCGATCAGCGGCCGCCAGCGGCGATGCCCATCGCGAAAACCCTGCAGGGCGCGGGGGGCGGCCAGGCCCGCCAGCCCGGCACCGCGAGCGAAGCGGAGCAACGCATTCTCCACGACGTCATCGAGGTGATGCGCCGTGCAAAGCAGTTCATAGCCGAGGGCCTGACGCTGTTCGGCGAAGAAAGCATCGCGGGCGGAACGCAAGTCCGCCTCCGCGGCCGCACCCTGCCCTGCGCGCAAACCCAACCCGCAAGGCACGCCGAGCGCGGCGCAAAGCGCCATTACGAAGCGCGCATCTTCCCTGGAAGCTTCGCCGCGGACCCGATGATTGAAATGCAGGACGTGCAGGCGCGGACGCACGACTTCGTCCGCCCAGAGCGCGCAGAGTAGGTAGACCGAATCGGCGCCGCCCGAGACGGCCACGGCGATGGGTCCGTTGGCTTCCGGCGGCGACGGCAAGCGCGGCAGCCGCAAAGCGGCCGCGCGCAAGGTATCGGGAGTGGGCAGGCTCATCGGCACGCGGTCAGACTAAGCCAGGGCGAAGCCCTGCCAATCCAAAGCGGATGTCAGAACGACAGCGTTTCCTTGCCGTACCAACGACGGAGCGCTTCGGGCACGCGCACGGTGCCGTCGGCCTGGAGGTTGTTCTCCAGGATGGCGGCGAGGACGCGCGGCAGGCCGAGGCCGGAACCGTTGAGGGTGTGGACGAACTCCGGCTTCCCATCCTTCGGGCGGAATCGTATCCCCGCGCGGCGGGCCTGGAAGTCGGTGAAGTTGGAACAGCTTGAGACTTCGAGCCAGCGCTTCTGGCCGCCGGCCCACACTTCGAGGTCATACTGCTTGCTGTGCGAGAAACCGATGTCACCGGCACAAATCATCAGCACGCGGTAAGGCAGGTCCAGCTTCTGGAGCAGGCGCTCGGCGTCGCCGCGCAGGAGTTCGAGTTCTTCGAAAGACTTATCGGGGTGCGTCCATTTCACGAGCTCGACCTTATCGAACTGGTGCAGGCGGTTCAGGCCGCGCACGTGCGCGCCCCAACTGCCGGCTTCGCGACGGAAGCACGGCGTGTAGCCGCAACGCTTCACCGGCAGCGAGGCCTCGTCGAGGATCTCGTCGCGAAAGAAGTTCGTGACCGGCACCTCGGCCGTCGGGATCAGGTAGAAATCATCCGTCTGCGCGTGGTACATCTGGCCTTCCTTGTCAGGGAGCTGGCCGGTGGCGGTGGCGGATGCGGCGTTGACCAGCAACGGCGCGTGGACCTCGGTATAGCCGTTGGCGCCGGCCTCCTCGAGGAAGTATTGGATCAGCGCGCGGACGAGGCGGGCCATGTCGCCGACGTAGAACGGGAAGCCCGCGCCGGTGACTTTCACGCCGCGTTCGAAATCGATGGCCTTACTGAACCAGGAGATGTCCCAGTGAGGCTTAGCGGCCGGGGAAATGAGCTTCGCATGATCGCCCCACTCGAGGATGACCTTGTTGTCGGCCTCGGTGCGACCTTCGGGCACGGAGTCGTGCGGGATGTTCGGGACGGAAAGCGCAACGGCCTTCATCTGCTCCTCCACTTCGGAAACCTTCTTCTCGAGCTCCTTCACGCGCGCGGAAGCGGCCTTCATCTCGGCGACCTTCGCCTGGAATTCCGGCGAACCCTTCGGCATCGCGGCCATCTCCTTGTTCGCGGCGTTCTGCGCGGAACGGGCGACCTCGAACTCGGCCACCGCGTGGCGGCGGGCTTCGTCGGCGGCCAGGACGGCGTCGAGGTCGACCTGGAACTTCTTCCGGGCCACCCCCTTGCGGACGAGGTCGATGTTTTCGCGGAGGAACTTAGGGTCCAGCATGGGGCGAGATTGCCCAAATCCCCCGCCAGAGAGCAACGGGGAATTCAACGCGACGGCAAAAGGGCGTGGCGGCGCGGCAAGGCAAGGACAAACCCCGCTGCGCGAACAGCGGGGCTTGCTTTGGTGCTATGCTTCTCGCTCAGACTCGGCTTACCACGGAGGAAAACACTTCGTCGGGACGGAAGAAACGGCGAACCTCGGCTTCCGCGGCGGCGGGACTGTCGGAGGCGTGGCAAACGTTGCGCATCATTTCCGTGCCATAATCCCCACGGATGGTGCCCCTCGGAGCCACTTTAGAATTGGTCGGCCCTAGGAGCTCGCGCACCTTGGCGATGACGTTGTCACCGGAAAGCACCGCCACGATGACGGGGCGGGAGGCCATGAAGGCCTCAATCTCGGGGTAGAAAGGCTTGTCGGCCACGTGGGCGTAATGCTCGCGGAGCTGGGCGGCAGTCAGGCGTGCCATCTTGCAGGCCTGAACCTCGAAACCAGCGGCCTCAAAACGTGCGAAGACGGTGCCGCAAAGACGATGCTCCATGCAATCGGGCTTGAGGATGATGAGGGTGGTTTCCATGGGTGTTCCGCCTTGAGGTAGACGGTCAACCAATCTAGATTTTTTACCCGTGTTTGACAAGCCCTAAAGGGCTGAAATCGCCCGAATGGGGTGATTATTTAGCAAAAACGAGGCAAACCGCCTGAACCGCCAAGGCCTTGCCCTGCCCAATGGAGTCCATCCCCTCGTTGGTCGTGGCCTTGATTCCTACCTGATTTGGCTGAATTCCAGCAATTCTTGCCACCGAAGCCCGGATGGATTCGACATAGGCCATGACTTTAGGCCGCTCGCCGATCAGGACGATGTCCAGGTTGCCGAGCTGCCAACCCGCCGCCCCCGCCTCCCTGATCGCCCGCTCCAAGATCCGGGCCGAGTCCAATCCCTTCAAGCCGGGGTCCGTGTTGGGAAAATAGTAGCCGATATCCCGCAGCCCAGCGGCCCCAAGGACCGCATCGGCAGCGGCATGCAGGAGGACGTCCGCGTCGGAATGCCCGTCCGGGCCGACGTCCGAAGGGATGGCCACGCCACCGAGGATGCAAGGGCGCCCGCCCACCAAAGGGTGGATGTCATAACCGAGACCGATACGGAAGGGCGGCGTGGAGGACATGGAGGCTTTCTAGGGGGTTCTCGCCCGAAAGGGAAGCCCGCGCATAAAACCCTTGAAAGGCGTTCGGCCACGGCCATTTTGAGGTCTGGTCAGTCTTTAGGCGCGGTAGCCAAGTGGTAAGGCCGGGCTCTGCAAAAGCCCCATGCGTCGGTTCAATTCCGACCCGCGCCTCCAGTTTAAAACAGGAAGGGCGTCCCCGAGACCGGGGACGCCCTTCTTCTTTTCCACCCCAGCCGCTTAGCGGACGGGCTTGCTTAGGTTGGCGACGCCGTTGACCTTCGAGTTCACGCGCAGACGCAGGCCGTTCAGGCGGATGAACCCGGTGGCGTCGTCCTGGTTGTAGGCCTTGGTCGGGTCGGCCTCCATCGTGGCGATGTGTGGGTTGTACAATGATCGCGGGCTCTTGCGGCCAGCGACGTAGGTGCTGCCTTTGTAGAGCTTCACCCGGACGGTACCGGTGATGTTGCGCTGGGACTCGGTGATGAGGGCCTGGAGGGCGAGGCGCTCCGGGGCGTACCAGAAGCCATTGTAGACGAGCGTGGCGTAGCGCGGGACGAGCGAGTCGCGCAGGTGCATGACCTCGCGATCCATGGTCAGCGACTCGATCTGGCGGTGGGCGAAGTGAAGGATGGTGCCGCCCGGGGTCTCGTAGACGCCGCGACTCTTCATGCCGACGAAGCGGTTCTCGACCATGTCGACGCGGCCGACACCATGCCGGCCGCCGAGCTTATTGAGGGTGCGCATGACGCCGAGGGGATCGAGTTTCTTGCCGTTGACGGCGATGCAATCACCCTGGCGGAACTCGAGCTCGACGTATTCAGGCTTGTCCGGCGCATCCTCGGGCGCGACCGAGAGCTTGAACATGGCCTTGTTCGCCGGGGCGAAGGCGTCCATCCACGGGTCCTCGAGGATACCGGCCTCGTAGGAGATGTGCAGGAGATTACGGTCCGAGGAGTAAGGCTTCTTGGCGCTGGCCTCCACCGGAATCTTGTTCTCGGCGCAATAGGCGATCATCTCGGCGCGGCCGGGAAAATCCTTGCGGAAAGCCTCGTTGCGCCAAGGGGCGATGATCTCGAGGTCGGGGGCGAGGGCGGCGCAGGTCAGCTCGAAGCGGACCTGGTCGTTACCCTTGCCGGTGGCGCCGTGGGCGATGGCGGTGGCGCCTTCCTTGCGGGCAATCTCGACCATGCGCTTGGCGATGAGCGGGCGCGCGATGGAAGTTCCGAGGTAGTACTGGCCTTCGTAGATGGCGCCTGCCTGCATCATCGGGAAAATGAAGTCGCGGGCGAACTCCGCCTGAAGGTCGTCGACGTAGAGTTTGGAGGCGCCGGTCTTCATGGCCTTCTGCTTGAGCCCCTTGAGCTCGTCTTCCTGGCCGATATCGGCGCAGAACGCGATCATCTCGGCGTGGTGCTTATCTTTGATCCAGGAAAGGAGGACGGAGGTGTCGAGACCACCGGAATAGGCCAAGACGATTTTCTTCTGCTTGCTCATGTTAGTGGTAGGGGAAAATCAGACGCAGTGGGCGGCGAGGTGCGCGAGGATGGCCTTCTGCACGTGCAGACGGTTCTCGGCTTGGTCGAAGATGATGCTCTGCTTGCTCGCAAGCACCTCGGCGGAGACTTCCTCGCCCGGGTGGGCCGGGAGGCAGTGCATGAAATAGGCGGAGGGCTTGGCCTGGGCCAGCAGCGCCGCATTGACCTGGTAAGGCTGCATGAGCTTCAGGCGTTCGGCCTTCTCGGCCTCCATCCCCATGCTGACCCAGACGTCGGTGTAGACCATGTCGGCACCCTTGACGGCGGCGGCGGGGTCGGTCGAGAACGTGAAGGTCTCGGCGAGGCCATCCTTCTTCAGCTGGGAGCGGATCTCGGCGCTAGGCTCGTAGCCGGCCGGACCGGAGAGCGCGATCTCAACGCCCAGGGCGGCACCGCCGAGCACGAAGGAATTGGCCATGTTACAGGCGGTGTCACCGAGGAAGGCGACTTTCTTGCCCTTGAGCGAAGCGGCGTACGCCTCCGGACGGCCGGGGGCGTAGCGCTCGGCCAGCGTAAACATGTCCGTCATGAACTGACAGGGGTGCAGGAAATCGGACAGCGCGTTGACGACGGGCATCGTCCCGCAGCGGGCAAACTCCTCGAGGAGGCTATGCTCATGGCAACGGATGACCATGCCGTGGAGGTAACGGGAGAGGACGCGGGCGGTGTCGGCCACGGTCTCGCCCCGCGAAATCTGCAGGTCATCGGCGTTGAGCATCACCGGCAGGCCGCCGAGCTCGTGCACGCCGACCTGGAAGGAGACCCGGGTCCGGGTACTCTTCTTGAAGAACATGAGCCCCCAGGACTGGTGCGCCAGGGCGGAGCCCGCCGACCGACCGCGGCCCGCCTTGAGGGCCGCGGCGGCGGCGAAGACCTGGGCCGTTTCGGCCGGGCTCAGGTCGGTCTCCTTCAGGAAATGACGCATCTCGGAAAGCGTTCGACCATAGCCCTCCAGCCTCGTTTGGACAGCGGAAAATAAGGGCGGGAAACCCGGTCAGGCGACCGGCCAGCCAGCGAGCACCTGCCGCAGGATCGTCACCGCTTCGGCGAGTTCCTCCGGCGAGGCGTTGAGCGGCGGCAGCAGGCGGACCGCGACCCCGCCGGCCGGAGCGGTCAGCAGGCCGGCCGCCCGCAAGGCGGTGACGACGGGCACCGGGTCAATCGCAAGGATGACGCCCACCATGTAGCCGGCGCCACGGACCTCCTTCACGAGGTCGGGGCGGAGCGCGACGAGTTGACGCAATTCGGCATGCCAGCCTTCGGAGCGCTCGGCGACCTTGGCGACGAGTTGTTCGGCGTCGAGGATCTCGAGCACGGCGAGACCAGCGGTCGCCGCGAGGGCGCCGCCCCCGAAGGTGGTGCCATGGGAACCAGCCTGGAACAAGTCGTCGTGCGGAGGGGCCATCCAGATCGCGCCGATCGGGAAACCGCCCCCCAGCCCCTTGGCCATAGCGATCGCATCAGGCTGCACGCCCGCATGCTCATACGCGAAGAATTTTCCGGTCCGGCCGATGCCGCACTGGATTTCGTCGATCAGGAAGAGGACGTCACGTTCGCGGCAGAGCTGCGCGATCCCACGCAGGAATTCGGGAGTAGCGGGGTTCACGCCCCCTTCGCCCTGGATGGATTCAATCAGGACGGCGGCGGTGGTTTTGGCGTCGATCGCCTTAGCCCAAGCGGCGAGGTCATTGAGGGGCGCGGCGGTGAAACCAGAGAGCAGTGGGCGGAATCCCTTCTGGATTTTCTCCTGGGGCGTGGCGGACATACCCCCGAAGGTGCGGCCATGGAAGGCCTTCTCGGCCACGACGACGCCGATGCAGGCGCCTTCCGCGCCGGACTTGCGCTGGCCGTGGAGACGGGCGAGCTTGAGCAGGCCTTCGTTGGCCTCGGCTCCGCTGTTGCAGAAGATGACGCGTCCCGGGCCGCAGCGCCCCGCGAGGGCCCGGGCGAGCTCGCCCTGCGGTTCGTTGCGGTAGAGGTTGCTGACGTGGACCAGTTTGCCGGCCTGCTCGGTCACCCGCTTCACCCAGTGAGGGTGCGCGTGGCCGACGACATTGACGGCGATGCCCGAAGCGAAATCGAGGTAACGCTTACCCGCCGCGTCCCAGACATAAGAGCCCTGCCCTTTCACCAACGTGATGGGCGGGGCGCCGTAGTTGTGGGCGACGTGGGCCGCGTAGTTCTCGGCGGCGGAATCTGGGGAGGGGCCACTCATCAACCGTGGATGATCTCGGTGCCTATGCCCTTGTCGGTGAAGACCTCGAGCAGGAGGGCGTGCGGCACGCGGCCGTCGATGAAGTGCACGCGGCGGACGCCTTCCTTGAGAGCCTTCACGGCACTGTCGACCTTCGGGATCATCCCGCCGGCGATGACGCCCTTGTGCTTGAGTTCGTCGACCTCGCCGACCTTCAGCGTCGTGATGAGCGAGGCCGGGTCCTTCGGGTCGGCCAGCAGGCCGGGGACATCGCTCATGAAGATGAGGCGCCGCGCCCGGAGGGAGTGCGCCACCGCGGCCGCCGCCACGTCGGCGTTCGTGTTATAAGCCTGGTCGTCAGCATCTAGGGCGATGGGCGAGACCACGGGCAGGTGGCCGTCGGCCAACGCCTTCTTAATCAACTTCGTCTTCACGAACTTGATATCCCCGACGAAACCAATGTCGCACGGCTTCCCCTGCTCGTCCGTACCGAGGAGCTTCTCGCAGAGGTTGAGGTGATTGCCGGGCATCCCAAGCGGGTTGGCGCCGCGGGCGCGCAGGGAGTCGCAAATCTGGCCGTTGATCTCGCCGTTGAGGGTCTCTTCGACGATCTTGACGGTGGCGGCGTCGGTGACGCGCATACCCCCGCGAAACTCGGACTTGAGGCCGGCCTTGTCCATCGCGCGGGTGATCGCCTTGCCGCCTCCGTGCACGACGACGACCTGGATGCCGACGGCCGCCAAGAACGCGATGTCGGTGGCCACGCGGTCGCGGCCCTCGGGGTTCGGGTCGTCCATGAAACTGCCGCCGTACTTCACCACGAAGGTGGAGCCACGGAACTTATGGATGTAAGGAAGCGCCTCGAGAAGGACCTCGGCTTTGTGCGCGGCGGGAGTGCTCATCGGTCGGACCGGGAGTGTCGACAGGGCGGGCGGGCGAGACAAGGGGGAAAACCCGGGCTCACTCGCTCTTGTTGTAGTTCACGTAGCCGTCGGTAAGGTCGGCCGCGAGCAGGCGGAATTTTGCGTCGCCGAGGTTGAGCTTCAGGCGCACCGCGAACCGGGCGGCCTGCACCACCTGCTTCCAGCGCGGCTTATTCTCCGGCAAGGGCCGGCCGCCGAGGACGGCCGGCACGTCGTCGTAGAAGATATCCAGTTTGGTCTCATCCAGCCCGGTGCGGGCGTAGCCGGCGGCATCGGCGAGCCGGCCCCAGTTGGGGTCTTCGCCGAACCAGGAGGACTTCACTAGGAGGGAGTTGCCAATCGCGCGGGCGATTTTCTCGGCGTCGGCGCGGCTGCGGGCACCCTCGATCTCGACGGAGACCACCTTGGTGATCTTCTCGCCGTCGCCCACGATCTTCTCGGCGAGGGCGAAGCAGACCTGATCGAGGGCTTCTTGAAAGAGGGCGCGCAGGGCGGCGGGGGCGGACGCCCCGACCGCGACGCCGGCGGCGCCGGAGGCGAGCAGAAGAACGGTGTCATTGGTGGACATGTCGCCGTCGACGCTGACGCAGTTGAAGGATTGATCGGACGCGGACTTGAGGGCCGTCTTGAGTTCGGCGGGCGAGGCGGCCGCGTCGGTGCAGACGAAGGCGAGCATCGTGGCCATGTTGGGCTCGATCATACCGGCGCCCTTCGCGATGCCGGCCACGGTGACGACCTTCCCTTCCCAGGTGAAGCGGGCGCTGCAGCTCTTCGGACGGGTGTCGGAGGTCAGGATGGCGTTGGCGGAGCGGACGCCCTCGGCGGCGTCGCGGGTGAGGCGAGCCGCGGAGACCTTGATGCCCTCGGCGACCTTGGTCATCGGCAGGAGTTCACCGATGCGGCCGGTGGAGCAGACGAGGAAAGCGTCCGACGGGAAACCCACGGCGGTGGCGGCGAGCTGGGCCATCGCGGCGGCATCCTGGTCGCCTTGGGCGGCCGTGCAGGCGTTGGCGTTGCCGCTATTGCCGACGATGCCTCGGATCCGCTCCGCGGAGGCCGCCAGGACGGTCTGGGAGTAGCGGACGGGGCCAGCCTTGACGTCGTTCGTGGTGAAGACGCCCGCGGCGACGCAAGGACGGTCGGCGACGACCAGGGTGAGGTCGAGGCGGTCGAGGCCCTTGTTGCGAATATCGCAACCGGCGGCGCCGACGCGGAAGCCCGGGACGTCGGTCAGCCCGGGGGAATCGTTGGTAAACTCGAGGGACATGGGGAAAACTCAGCGCAAGCCTTCGGCCTCGGGCCAGCCCATCATCAGGTTGAGGTTCTGGACCGCTTGGCCGCCGGCCCCCTTGAGGAGGTTGTCGATGACGGACGTGATGATGAGGTTCCCGGTGCGGGCGTCGGCGACGACCGAGCAGGCGACCCGGTTGGTGTTGGCGACGTGGGCGGTATCGGGGAAATCGCCCGACTTGAGCAAGGTCACGAACGGCCGGCCCGCATAGGCCTGCTGCCACACGGCCTCGACCTGGGCGGCGGTGACGCCGGGGGCGGGCACGACGATGGTCGTGGCGATGCCCCGATGCATCGGGGCGAGGTGCGGGTTGAATTGGACGACGACTGGCTGGCCCGCGGCGGCGGCGAACTGCTCCTCGATTTCGGCGAGATGCCGGTGACCGGGGATGCCGTAGGCCTTGATGGAACTGTCGCGCTCGGAGAAGAGGAAGGCCACGTCGGCCTTCTTGCCGGCGCCCGAGACGCCGCTGTAGGCGTTGATCACAAGCTGGCCCGGCGCAGGCTTGAGCAGGCCCGCGCGCAGGAGCGGGATGAGCGGAACCTGGATGCTGGTCGGGTAGCAACCCGGGCAAGCGATGAGCTTCGCGGACTTCCAAGCGTCGTCGGCCTGAAGTTCCGGGATGACGTAGCGGGCCTGCGCGGCGAGCGCCGGGGCCGGGTGGTCATGACCGTAGTACTGCTTGTACAGCGCAAGGTCGCGCAAACGAAAGTCGGCCGAGAGGTCGAGCACGCGCTTGCCCGCCGCGACCAAGGGAGCGGCGTACTCCGCGGCGACGCCGTGCGGCAGCGCGAGGAACCAGACCTCCACGTCGGACTTCGCGCACTCCTCGGGCGAGGAGGGGGCGAAGCGTAGCGCCGGGTCGACCACGCCGCGCAGCCGCGGAATCTCGTCGGCGACGGCCTTGCCGGCCAAGGTCCGGGAACACACCGCCGCGAGCGTGACCCGCGGGTGGCGGGCGAGGACGCGGACGAGCTCCTCCCCGGTGTAGCCGGAGGCGCCGACGATGCCGACTTTGGTCAAGGGGGAGGTCATGGCGGAAGGATGTTGGAGGGACGTGACAAATTGATGGGCGGAGGAGGGAAACTGGGCAACAAAAAGGCCCCGGGGAGCCGGGGCCTTCGTCGTTCCTGTCTCGGGGCGGTTTAGCGCTTGGAGAACTGGAAGCGCTTGCGGGCACCGGGGCGGCCAGGCTTCTTACGCTCGCGCATACGACCGTCGCGGGTCAGGAGGCCTTCCTTCTTGAGGGGGGCGCGCAGGGTGCCGTCGAGCTTCTGGATGGCCCGGGCGAGACCATGCGAGATAGCGCCGGCCTGGCCGTTGGGGCCTCCGCCGATGACCTTGACGATCACGTCGACCTGGCCTTCCAGACCCGCGGTGCGGATCGGGAGGGTGGCGGACTTCACCAGAGCCTCGGTGTAGAGGTACTCCTCGGCAGGCTTGCCATTGATGGAGATCGAACCGGTGCCGCGGGAAAGGCGGATACGGGCCGAGGCGGTCTTACGACGGCCGACGGCGGTGTAGATTTCGGGGGACTTGGCGCTCATTGACGGGAAGGTCGGGGCTTAACCCTTGAAAGGGATCGGGTTGGAGGCGGCATGCTCGTGCTGTTCACCGGCGTAGACGCGAAGTTTGGCGATCATGTCGTTAGCCAGACGGTTCTTGGGCAGCATGCCCTTGACGGCATGGGTGACCAGGAACTCGGGGCGCTTGGCCCGCATCGCGGCGGCCGTACGGCGGTAGGCGGTGCCGACCCAGCCGGTGTAGAACATGTAGGTCTTGTCCTCTTCCTTGGCACCGGTCAGGCGAACCTTGTCGGCGTTGATCACGATGACGTAGTCACCGGTATCGACGTGGGGGGTGTAGGTGGGCTTGTGGCGACCGCGCAGGATATTGGCGATCTTGACAGCAAGGCGGCCGAGGACCTGGTCCTTGGCGTCGACGACGTACCAGGTCTTGTCCTTGAGCTGCACGTTCTTGGCTAGCGTGGTCTTCATAAAGAGGGAAAGCGGGAACATGGTAAAGCACCCCCCTCCGTCAACACCCGAATGCACCCCCGGCGGGCTAAGGTCAAAAATACCCAAAAACAAGGGAGGCGCGGCCGAAACCGCGCCTCCCGGGGCACTCCTTGGGGCGCAGGGCTTAGAACTTGAAGTTGGCGAAAACCTTCAGGAAGGTCGCCGAGCTCTTCACGGCGGCTTGGCCGTCCGTGTTATAGGCGTAGTTCAGGCCGGCACCGACCACGGCACCCTGGCCGACGGCACGGGTGACGTCGACGGAGGCGCCGATGTAGGTATAGGCATTCTTGGCCTTGAGGCCGTCGCCATTGGCGTCCTTGGCGTCGGAGAGACCGAGGTTACCCTTCACCACGACTTCAAAGCCAGGGATACCGAGGTCGGCGCCCTTGAAGGACTTGGAGGCGGCGAGGTCGAGGGTGAGTTCCTTGAGATCGGTGCTGTAGTAGAGGGTCGCGACCGGGGAGAACGGCAGGGACTTGAACGACTGGCCGACATAGATCTCACGGTTGGAGTCCAGGAGGGTGAAGCCGTGGGCGGCAAGGCTCTTGGCGGAGACCGCGGAGGAGCGCTGGATACCCACGTCGAGGCGGCCGAGGGAGTCGTCGGTGCGGGCGCCGAGGACATAGACGCGCTCGAAGCTGTCGGCGTTGTAGAAGGAGAGGTAAGCGGAGACGCCGGAGAAACCAGGGATGTTATACTCGGCGGTGATGTCGGACTGGATCAGGCCGGTGTCGCTGGAGCGTTCCTTGCCGCGGAAGACGTTCTTGCCGGACCAGGAGATGCCACCCCGGACCGCGAGGTCGGAGGCGGTGGCCGCGACGGGAGCCGGGGCGGACTGGGCGAAGGAGCCGGCGGTGAGGCTGGCGAGGGCGAGGACGGTGAGGGTGTGCTTCATGGTGATGTAGGGAGAAGAAGATACCTGCCAAAAAATAGGCCGTTGGCAAGTCCCAAGCGGACCCGCCAACGGCCGGAAGACGCCCACCTGGGGCTTACATCGACGCGATGATGGCGTCGCCGAACTCCGAGCACTTAATCTCCGTCGCGCCCTGCATCTGGCGGGCGAAGTCATAGGTCACGCGGCCGCCCCCGATGGCGCCGTTGAGCCCCTTCAGGATGAGGTCGGCCGCCTCGGTCCAACCGAGGTAACGAAGCATCATCTCGCCGGAGAGCACGACGGAACCAGGGTTGACGACGTCCTTGTTGGCGTACTTCGGCGCGGTGCCGTGGGTGGCCTCGAAGATCGCGTGGCCGGTGAGGTAGTTGATATTACCGCCCGGGGCGATGCCGATGCCGCCAACCTGCGCCGCCAGGGCGTCGGAGAGGTAGTCGCCGTTCAGGTTGAGGGTCGCGATGACATCGAAGTCGGTCGGGCGGGTGAGCACCTGCTGGAGGGTGATATCCGCGATCGCGTCCTTGATGATCAAGCCCGCGCCGGGCTTGCCTTCAGGGATCTTGCACCAGGGACCGCCGTCGATCTCGACCGCGCCGAACTCGCTCTTGGCGAGGTCGTAGCCCCACTTCATGAAGGCGCCCTCGGTGTACTTCATGATATTACCCTTATGGACGAGGGTCAGCGTCTTGCGCTTGTTCGCGATCGCGTACTGGATCGCCGAGCGGATCAGGCGCTCGGAACCGGGACGGGAAACCGGCTTGATGCCGAGGCCGACGGTGGCGGGCTGTTCGTCGCCGAAACGAATCTTCTTAAATTCCTTCGGGAAGTTCGTCTTGATGAACTCGAGGGTCTTGAGGGCGACCTCCGAACCGGCTTCGAAGTCGATACCGGCGTAGATGTCCTCGGTGTTCTCGCGGAAGATAACCATGTCGACCTTGCCGGGGTTCTTCACCGGTGAAGGGACGCCGGTGAACCACTGCACCGGCCGAAGACAGACATAAAGATCGAGCTGCTGACGCAAGGCGACGTTGAGCGAGCGGATGCCGCCTCCGGTCGGGGTCGTCAACGGCCCCTTGATGCCGACGAGGTATTCGCGGAAGGCGGTCAGCGTCTCCTCGGGGAGCCAGTTCTTGGTCTGGTTGAAAGCTTTCTCGCCGGCTAGGACCTCGAGCCACTGGATCTGACGCGTGCCGGCGTAAGCCTTGGCCACGGCGGCATCCAGGACGCGGACGGAAGCGCGCCAGATGTCGGGACCGGTGCCGTCACCTTCGATGAACGGGATGATGGGGCGGTCAGGGACGGTCAGCTTGCCATTGGCGACGGTGATTTTGCCGGCGCCGGCGGGGATAGGGGTGCTCATGGATACAGGGGGATAACAAACCGTGCCCCCGCCCACCCTTTCAAGCCTATATCGGGTCGGCGAAACCGGAAAAAGAAAAGGACCCCCTTGCGAGGGTCCTTGTGTAAACCGGGGGTGCCGGCGCCATCCATCCCGAGGGACGGAACAGTCTTAGAAGAATTACTTCTTCTTCGACTTGGTGGCCTTCTTGGTCGCCTTTTTAGCAGCGGCCTTCTTTTTTGCCATAGTTTTTTCCTTTTTTTGGATCGTTGTTGGGTTAGAGGGCAGCGCCTGAAGCGCCACCCTGACGATGCGCCCTACACTCACCTGCGCCTGACGCGCCTGACGGGTGATTCGAGTGCGGAGCTCCGACGGTACGCGGAAAGAAACTTGGCGGGAGCGAGAAGGCTCGATCGCCGGGCGGGAGTCGGCGAAGCGATCCAGAGCGTGCCGGATGACCTCGCTCAACGTGGAGAAACCGGACCGCTGCTTAAAGGCGACAGCCTCGGCGTGAAGCTTCGGGGGAAGCGACACGGTGATGAGACTTTCGCTCGGGGTTTCGGTTCGGTTCGTCACGTTGCGGTTAACTCTTGGTTAGATTCATAAGCATAACTCGCGCTTGCGCAAGAGGAATTTTCACGTATCGCACGAAAACTTTTTCCGCTCCGCGGCGGTCGACTTCGTAGCGAAGTTTTTGATACGGCGACGGTGCGCGCATCATTGACCGACGCGCATCGCGACGACATCCTTCGCGACATGAGCAGCACCCATCACCCGCACGAACATGAAGAGCCGGGCGAGTGGCGGATGCTCGCCGCGCTGGCCCTCGCCTGCGCCCTCCTGGGACTCGGAGCCCTCGCCGTGGACCTCGCGGCGGGCCCTGCCAGCCTGCGCGGGACGCTCGCCGGCCTCGCCTGCGTCGCCGGCGCCTGGGAAGCCGCCGCGGAAGGCTGGCATGCGCTCCGCTGGCACCGCCGGATCGATGTCCACCTGCTCATGTTGCTCGCCGCCGCCGGCGCCTGGGTCGTCGGCCAGCCGCTCGAAGGCGTGCTCCTCCTCTTCCTCTTCTCGACGGCCGGCGCCCTTGAGCATTACGCCATGGATCGCACCCGCGGGGCGATCGACGCCTTGCTCGACCGTTCCCCGAAGCAAGCCCGCCGCATCGGACCCGACGGGACCGAGAGGGAGGTGGCGGTCGCCTTGTTGGCGCCGGGCGACCGCATCGCGATCTTACCCGGAGAGCTCGTCCCGGCCGACGGCGAGGTCCTCGAAGGCGAGAGCGCAGTCGACGAGTCCAACCTCACCGGCGAGGCCAAGCCCGTGAGCAAACGCCCCGGCGAAGCGGTCGCGGGCGGCACCCTCAATGACTGGGGCCGTCTGGTGGTGCAGGTGACCCGCGCCGAGGCGGACAGCGCCCTCCACCGCATCGTGAAACTCATCCGGGAGGCCCAGGAGAGCAAGGCCCCCGCGCAGCGAGCCATCGACCGATGGGGCGACGCCTACGCGATTTTCACCCTCTCGGCCTCCGTCCTCTTCCTGGGGGTGCTACTCCTGACTGGACATCCCTTCCGCGACGGCATCACCCCCGCGAACTCCGCGCTGTACCGGGCGATGACCTTACTCGTGGTGCTCAGCCCCTGCGCGTTGGTGCTGTCGGTCCCCTCCGCGGTCCTGGCGGCCATTGCGGCGGGTGCCCGCCACGGCATCCTCTTCCGCGGCGGCGCCGCCGTGGAAAGACTGGCCGACGTCGATTGCGTGTGCTTCGACAAGACAGGCACCCTGACCGCGGGCACCCCCGTGGTTGCCGCGCTGGAAGTCCTGCCAGCCGACGCGGACCGCCGGCGGGCCCTCTCCGCCCTACTCTCGCTCGAAGCCGGAACCACCCACCCCTTCGCCGCCGGCGTCGTCGCCGCGTGCCGCCGGGAAGGCGCCGGCCAGCTCGAAGTCGTCGGCCTGTCCAACTCGCCGGGCCAAGGCGTCGCGGGTTCCATCAACGGCACCCGCTGGAGCGTCGGCACCCGCGAATTCACCGGGGCGCGCGAGATCGCCGGCGCCCTGGTCCCCGCCGGCACCATCGTCAGCGAAGTCTGGGCCTCCGACGGCACCGTCACCGTCCGCGCCACCCTGGTGGACGAGATTCGCGCCGCCAGCGCCCCGACCCTTGCCGCGCTCCACGCCCGGCACATCCGCACGGTGATGCTGACCGGCGACCGCGAGGAAGCGGCGGCCGTCGCCGCCCGGCAGGTCGGCGTCCAGTCCTACGGCGCCGCCCTGACGCCCGACGCCAAGATGGCCGCCATCCGCCGGCTCTCCGCCGAAGGCCGCATCGTCGCGATGGTCGGCGACGGCGTGAACGACGCCCCGGGCCTCGCGGCGGCCGACGTCGCCATCGGCATGGGCGGACGCGGCAGCGACGCGGCCCTCGAGTCGAGCGACGTCGTCCTGACCGACGACCGGATCGAGCGGCTCGTCGACGCGATCGAGCTCAGCCGGGCGGCCCGCCGGGCGATCCGCGTCAACGTGCTCATCTCGGTCGGCGCCGCGCTTGGCATGGCCGCCTACGTAATCCTCGGGCCCGGGGTCCCCCTTTCGGTCGGGGTGGGCGTCCATGAAGGCAGCACGGTCATCGTCTGCCTCAACGGCCTGCGGCTGCTGGCCCACCGGCCGAGCCGCGAAAGCTGAAGGCACGAAGAGGCCCCCCGCCGTCACCGGCGGGGGGCCTCGAGCCCGACCAGGCTAGCGGTTAGCGCAGTTCGCGGCCGGCGCCGTCGAAGAGCTTGAAGGCCTCGATGCTGTAGGTCGGGTCAGGCTTGGTCCCGATCCGCACCTTGCAGGACTTCATCAGGTCACGGAAGTACTCCCGGTCCTCCGTGACGATGCGATCGAGGTTGATCGGATGCAGGAGGATGTTGATCTCCAGGTCCTTGTCGGGACCATGCTGCTCCCGCAGACGGCGGATGACACTGAGGAGCTTGCGCTGGATCTCGACCGAAACCGTCCGGGGGTTCTTCACGATGCCGCGGCCCACGCAATGCGGGCAGGCCGTGTACATCGATGTCGTGTTCGACTCGGTGTGGCGCTGGCGCGTCATCTGGAGCACGCCGAGCTGGGAGATCGGCAGAATCTGGTGCTTGGCCCGGTCGCCCTCCATCGCCTCGCGCAAGGTGTCGTAGACCTTCTTGCGGTCCTTGGGGTTCTTCATGTCAATCGTGTCGATCATGATGAGGCCGCCGAGGTTGCGGAGCTGGATTTGGCGGGCGGCCTCCGTGACGGCCTCGAGGTTGGCCTGGGTGATGAAGTTACCGTCCTTGGCGTTATCCTTGCCGCGATGGCCGCCAGTATTGACGTCAATGGCGGTCAGGGCCTCGGTCTCGTCGATCACAATCTCACCGCCGCTGGGAAGCGGGACGCGGCGCTGGAACAACTGCTCGATCTGGCGCTCGATGTTATAGCGTTCGAACACCGGGATCGGATCCTGGTAAAGCTCGACCCGGGAACGGGAGCGCGGGGAGACCACGCCCACGAGTTCCTGCACCAGTTTGAAGTCCTCCGGGTTGTCGACGAGGATGCGGTCGATCTCCTCCGTCAAGAAGTCGCGGACGGTTCGCTCGATCAGCCCGGGCTCTTGGTAGAGCAGGACGGGCTTCCGGTCGGGGGCGTTGATCTTCTCGACGATGGCCTGCCAACTCTTGAGCAGGACGTGCAGGTCCCGCACGAACCACTTGGTCTGCTTGCCTTCTCCCGCGGTGCGGATGATGATGCCCATCCCCTCGGGAATCGTGAGGGAACGAAGGATGTCCTTGAGGCGATCGCGTTCTTTGTCGTCCTCGATCTTGCGGGAAACGCCGCACGCGCCACTGAAGGGCATCAGAACGAGGTAGCGACCGGGCAGCGCGATGTTGGTCGTCGAACGGGGGCCCTTGGTGCCGATCTGATCCTTGACGACCTGGATGACGATGTCGGAACCGGCGGGGAAGAGCTGCGGGATGTCCTTGGCCTGGTACCGGGCCCTTTTCTGCTTCTGCTCTTCGGACTCGTTGTCGCGGATAAACTCGACCTGCGAGTCATTGGCGGCCGGGAGCATATCCCAGTAGTGGAGGAAAGCGTTCTTCGGCTGGCCGATGTCGACGAAGGCTGCCTTGAGGCCGGCCTCGAGGTTCTGGACGCGCCCCTTGAAGATCGCGCCGACCATGCGGTTCTCGCCCTTGTGCTCGATCTCGAACTTATCGAGGACGCCGTTGGTCAGGAGTGCCACGCGCTTCTCGAGGGTCTCGGCATTGATGACGAGCTCACGGTAGACGGCGCGGTCCTTGGAAAAGTGCTTCACGATCCGCTGGAGCAGCGGGAGCTCCTTGCGTCGTCGGCCGGCCTCGTCGGCGAGCTTGCGCTGGTCGATGAGGGCGTTCGGGGCGTCGGCGCCCTCCGGGATTTCTTCGTGAATGTCTTCGGGTTCGTTGTGGGCGGGCATCGGGTCAGGCGGTTAAGCCGGTTGCCGGAGGACCTCCGCCTTCGCCGCCGCCGGCCGAATGCCGGTGGACGCTCTGGACTAATCCAAGGAGCAGGAAGCAGCTGAGCACGAAAGATCCTCCGTAGCTGAGGAAAGGAAGCGGGACGCCGGTGACCGGCATCAAATCGATGTTCATCCCCACGTTGACCACGACGTGCGTGCCAAGGATGGCGGCGGCGCCGAGGGCAAGGAGCGAGCCAAAACGGTCGGCCGCCCGGGCGGCGGTGCGGACGACGCGCCAGAACAGGAGGGCGAAACCGACGATCACCGAAAGGGCTCCGGTGAAGCCGATTTCCTCGGCCATCCCGGAAAAGAGAAAGTCATTATGGGCGGCGGCCTCGGGGAGGTAGCCGAAGCGGGCCTGGGTGCCATTACCGACGCCCTGCCCCGTCAAACCGCCGCGGCCGACCGCGATGTTCGCCTGACGGACGTTCCAAGTCGCGCCGAGATGCCTCGGGTCGATGACGTCCGGGGCCACGAACGACATGATGCGCTCGCGTTGATAGTCCTTAAGCAGGACAAACCAGGCGGTGGCCTCATGCTTGCCGCGCACGGCCTTGGCCGGATCCTTGTCTTCCTTATGCTCCGCGGAATAAGCCACGACCTTGTCGGCATACTGCACCAAGTCAATCGCCACCAAACCACCGAGGAGCAAGGATGCCACCCCCGCCACCAAGAAGAACCTGAAGGTCAGGCCGGCGACATAAAGGAGGAGGAATGAGAGCGGCAGGTAGATAAGCGCTGAACCTAGGTCGGGCTGCACAAAAATCAAGCCAAACGGCAGCGCGGCGGCCCCCGCGACCCTGAGCACGGTCAGCCAACTCGCCCGAAAGACCCCGATGGGCGAACGGGCCAGCAGCGCCGCGATGAGCACCAACGTCCCCACCTTGGCGAACTCGGAGGGCTGGATGGAAAAGAAGCCGAAATCCATCCACCGGCGGGCGCCATTGATGCTCCGGACCAAGTAACCAAGGTCCTGCTTGAGCAAGGCGCTGACCGAGACCGGCAAAAGGAGCAGCAAGCCGACTAGGTAAATGAGGCGGGCATGCCGCAGGAACATCCGGTAGTCGATTGAGGCAACGACCCAATAGGCCAACCACCCGATGACGAGGAAGACGATCTGGGAGCGCCAGAAGCCGCTCTGCCGGAACTCGCCAGCCGACCAGATCGCGACCACCCCGAGGGCACTCAAGCCGAGAATCAGGACCACCTGCGTCCAATCGGTGCGCCAGGCGAAGTTAACGAACTTTTCCCACCAGACCGCCGCCATCGGCGGCTCATCATCGTAGCGGGTGGACATGCCTTAAAGAACCACGGATTGGGCGACTGAAGCAAGGCGAACCTCCCGAAAGGGCTTGCGACCGCCGGGGTTCGGACAAGCGTGGGCTCCCGGGCCTCCCGGACCCGTTCGCCACCATGCCGGCCGCCGCCGATCAAAGTTTCATCGCCGCCGTGACCTTCTCCTGCGGGGCGATCGCGGCCTATTCCATCGCCAAATGGCATGAGAACAGCCGCGGGGCGATGCGCGAAGCCAAGTTGCGGGCCGAGGTCGAGCTGGCCCGGCGCGAAGCCACCCTGGAGGCCTCCGAACTCCGGGCCGAAGCCGAGGATGAGAAGCGGGTGGCAACCCGCCTAACCGCGGAAGCCGCCGCCCAAACCAGGGTCGCCGAGGCCCTGCACACCGAATCCCGGCGCGAACACGACCGCCTGACCCAGGAACTCCAACGCTTGGCCGGCCTGAATCCTGACCAAGCCCGGGCCCTCACGATCGAGACCCTGCGGAAGGAGATGACGGAGGAAGTCCGGATGCTCCGCCACGAGATGCTAGACCAGTCCGAGCAAGAAGTCGCCGACGAGGCCCGCCGCAAACTACTCTCGGCGATGCAACGCCTCACGACCCAGACAACGCAGGATGCGACCTCCGTGCTGGTCTACCTTCCCAATGAGGATATGAAGGGGCGCATCGTCGGCCGCGAAGGGCGAAACATCCGCACCTTCGAACAGGCGACCGGCGCCACCCTACTGATCGACGACACCCCGGGGCAGGTGCTGGTCTCCTGCTTCGACCCGGTGCGCCGCGAAATCGCGCGCATCGCCCTTGAACGCATCGTCAAGGACGGTCGCGTGACCCCCACCTTAATCGAGGAAACCGTACGGACGGCCGCGGAGGAAGTCGTGAAATTGGCCCGCCGATTAGGCCGGGACGCCGTCCGTGACCTCGGCCTCCCCCCCATGCATGAGACGGTCGAGGAACTCCTGGGGCGGCTACATTTCCGTCTTTCCGCAAACCAGAACACCCTGGCCCACTCCATCGAGGTCGCGCAACTCTGCGCGATGCTCGCCGCCGAGATCGGCATCGACCCGATCCCCGCCAAGCGAGCCGGCTTGCTCCACGACCTTGGCAAGGCAATCGAGGCGGAGGCGGGTGGTAGCCATGCCTTGGATGGCGCCGCCTTGCTGCGTCGGCTCGGCGAAGACCCGCGGGTCGTCAACGCGGTCGCCGCACACCACCGCGAGGTTGAGGCCGAAAGCCTCTATGCCCCCCTGGTGATGATCGCCGACAGTGCCTCCGGCTCCCGCCCAGGAGCCCGGGCCTCCACCCTGGAAAGTTTCGTCCAACGCGCCCGCGGCCTCGAGGAGATTGCCCAGTCCTTTGACGGGGTGCGGGAGGCCTTCGCCTTCCAAGCCGGTCGGGAACTGCGGGTGATCGTCGACCCCGGTAAAGTGAATGACACGGCGGCCGCGGAACTGGCCCGCCGCATCCGGTTGCTCGTGGAAGAGAAACTTTCCTACCCCGGAACCGTCAAAATCGTGCTTATTCGTGAACAAAGGTTCGCCGAAGAAGCCCGCTGAGTCGGTTTCTTGTTGTTAAGCGGGAGGTATCGACTTATTCACAACATTCCCCGGGTTCCTACCCGGGGTCTATTCGGTGCCCCTTGGAGGATCGTCCTCCATTCCTAACGGGCCCGAGCCATCGCGGCACGCCCCCACTCTGGAGGCGCCGCATCACCGGTCGGCCCAAACGAAGGCCGCCCCAACCCAAGCAACATGAGCCAAGAAGAAACCCAGGGCCAGGAGCACGCCTCCTCCCAACAGCCCGCTGCGGACGCGAGCGCTAACGAAGTCCGCACCCCCGCCCCGAACATCCGGGCAGCCAAGCTGGAATCCGCCCACGCGGAACTCCCGCCCCTGTCCGTCATCGGTGCCACGAACGAACCCGCCGCCGCCCCAGGCACGATCCTGCCCCCGAAGCAGTTCGGCCGCCGTGGCACGCCCCGCGGAGGCGCCCCGACCGCTCCCGGTCAAACGTCCCGCCCGACCATCGGCGTCGTCGAGAACCCTGCCGAACTGACCGAATCGCTCTCGGGTGATCGCGCCCAGCAGCCGGCCCAGCAGCCGCGCGAGCGTCGCGAACCCCGCGAGCCCCGCGAACTGCGCCCTCCGCGCGAACCGCGTCCGGAGCAAGCCGAAGGCGCCCCGGCGCCCGAAGGCCGCCAGCCCGGCATCCCCTCGGATGGCAGCGCCTTCGAAGGTCGCCCCCGCCGCGAGCCCCGCGAACGTCGCGAACCGCGTGAACCCCGCCAGGAAGGCGCGCCGCAAGGCGACCGCCCCCGTCGCGAGGATCGGCCCCGGGGCGAGGATCGCCCGCGCCGCGAGGAACGTCCGCGTATCCAGATCGAGCCAGTCGTCATCCCCGTCCAAGCCCCCATCGGCTTCTGGGCGACGGTGAAGCGCAAGCTCGCCTCCCTATTCGGCATCCCCGACAAAGCCGTCTTCGTCCCGGCGGAACGCTCCGCCTCTCAACCCCGCGGCGAACACCGCGGCGAACGTCATGAACGCGGCCAGCGCGGCGGCCGTGGCCGTGGCGACTTCCGCGGTAATCGCGGCGGTGATCGTGGTGGCAACCGCGGCGGTCGTGGTGACTCGCGTGGCCCCCGCGGCGACCGCAGCGGCCCTCGCGAAGGCTGAACCAAGCGGGGGCGCCAACCGGCGCCCCCGCTTCTTTTAAGGACATGCTGGAAGTCGCGTACATCGAAGGCGGCCCCGTCCTCCGGGGCGTCGTCCGCGCCGCTGGGTCGAAGAACGCCGCGCTACCGATTCTCGCCGCGGCGCTCCTCACGGAGGAGGTCGTCACGCTACACGGTGTGCCCGACCTCAGCGATATCCGCTTCATGGCGGAGATCCTTCGCCACCAAGGCGCGGAAGTCGCGCAGCCGCGGCCGGGCACCTGGGTGATCCGGGCGGCCACCCTGACCCACCGCACCCCATATGATCTGGTACGCAAGATGCGCGCCTCCGTCTGCCTGCTCGGTGCACTGGTCGGCCGGCTGCGCCGCGCCGAGATGGCGATCCCTGGCGGTTGCGTGATCGGCCCCCGCCCCATCGACCTGCACCTACGTGGTCTAGAGACCCTGGGTTGCGCGGTCGCCGTCGAAGCCGGCTTGGTGCACGTGGACGCGACGGCCGCCCGCGGCATCGAAGTCGACATGGGCGGCCCGATGGGCAGCACCGTGCTCGGCACGGCCAACCTCGTGATGGCGGCGACGCTCACGCCCGGCGTCACCCGCATCCTCGCCGCGGCGCGCGAACCCGAGGTCGTCGACCTGTGCACCCTGCTCACCAAGATGGGCGCCCGCATCTCGGGCCAGGGCACGGGGACGATCGTCGTCGAAGGCGTCGCGGCCCTCCGCGGTTGCGAGCACACCATCATCCCCGACCGCATCGAGGTCGGCACCTACCTCGTCGCCGGCGCCATCACTGGAGGCGACGTCACCGTCGAGGGTGCCGAACCCGCGCACCTTGAGGCCTTCCTCGCAAAACTCCGCGAAGCCGGGGTCGGCGTCGAGACGGCCCCTGGCCGCATCCGCGCCTTCGGCCCACCGACCCGACCGGTCGATGTCGTGACGGCCCCTTACCCTGGCTTCCCGACCGACCTGCAGGCGCAGTTCATGGCGTTGCAGCTCCGCGTCGACGGACGCAGCACCTTCACCGAAAAGATCTACCCCGCCCGTTTCATGCACGCGGCGGAACTCCAGCGGATGGGCGCCGACATCGCGGTCGAGGGCGCGGTGGCCACCGTCCACGGGGGGAAACCCTTGTCGGGTGCTCCGGTGATGGCCTCCGACCTGCGTGCCTCCGCCGCCCTCATCCTCGCCGCGCTGGTCGCCAAGGGGGAGACCTGGGTCCAACGGCTTTACCACCTGGACCGGGGCTACGAACGCTTCGAGGAAAGGCTGAGCCAACTCGGCGCGGCGGTACGGCGCCTACCAGCCAACGCGATGCCGAAAGACCTGCGCGAGGACTGAGGGTTGCCAAGCCCCGCCGAGTCCGCACGGTGAGCGCATGGCCCGCGCCAAGGAACCTGCCGACGAACCCAACCCGCCGCCCGCCGGCAAGGAGGCACTGGCGCGCCCGAACCGGACACTCGATGCCGGGCTACGGCCGCCGCGGCTGGACGACTTCGTGGGCCAAGCGCGCACGGTCGAGCGCCTGCGCGTGATGATCGGCGCGGCCCGCCGCGAGGAACGCCCGCTCGACCACATCCTGCTCCACGGCCCGCCCGGCCTGGGCAAAACGACCCTCGCGATGATCCTAGCCGAGGAGATGGGGCGCCCGATCCGCGTGACGTCCGGACCCGTGGTCGAAAAAGCCTCCGACCTCGCCGGGTTGCTGACCAGCCTGCAGGAAGGCGAACTACTCTTCATCGACGAGATTCACCGCATCCCGAAGACGGTCGAGGAGTTCCTTTATTCCGCGATGGAGGACTTCCGCATCGACATCATGATCGACCAAGGGCCGAACGCGCGCTCCGTCCGGCTCGACCTCCCGAAGTTCACGCTGGTCGGGGCCACGACGCGCACGGGCTTGCTGACCGCGCCCCTCCGGAGCCGCTTCACGCTGCAGACGCGCCTCGACTACTACACGCGCGACCAATTGCTCTCCATCGTGCGCCGCAACGCCCAACTGCTCCACCTCGACCTCGACGCCGGCGGGGCCGCTGAGGTCGCGCGCCGCGCCCGCGGCACGCCGCGGATTGTCAACAACCTCCTCCGCTTCACGCGCGACTACGCCCTCGAGCGCGCGGGCGGCAAGGCCGACCAGGCGGTCGTCGCGGCGGCCCTCGAACTGCTCGAGATTGACCAGCATGGCCTCGACGAAATGGACCATCGCTTCCTCCGCGCGATGGCCGAGAAGCACGCGGGCGGCCCAGTCGGCCTCAGCAGCATCGGCGCGGCCATCGGCGAGGACGCCCACACGCTGGAGGAGGTCCACGAACCCTTCCTCGTGCAGGAAGGCTACGTGACCCGCACCCCGCAGGGGCGCGTCCTGACGGAAAAAGGCTGGTTGGCCGTGGGGCTCATCCCGCCGGCCCGCGACGGCAGCGCACTCTGACGCTGGACATCCGCGGACTCCCTCCGCTAGGTTCACCCTTTCCACCACATGTCGAAACGCTGGGTCATCAAGTTAGGTTCAGGCCTCCTGACGCGCCAGGACGGCAAGGTCGACCGCGTCCAAATCGGACGCATCGCCGATCAGGTCGCCGGGCTGATGAAGCGCGGCATCGAGGTCGTCCTCGTCTCTTCCGGCGCCGTCGCGGCCGGCATGACCGCCATGGGTCTGGAGAAGCGGCCGAAGGACGCTCGCGAACTGCAGGCCTGCGCCACGGTCGGCCAACCGGAATTGATGTCCGTCTATGGCCGCCACTTCGCCCGCCACGGGCTCCTCGGCTCCCAGATGCTCCTCACTTACTGGGATCTCGATAGCCGCGCCTGCACCCGCAACGCCCGCGCGACCCTAGACCTGCTCCTGAAGCGCAAGCGATTCGTCCCGATCATCAACGAAAACGACGCCATCGCCGACGAAGAGATCCGCGTGGGCGACAATGACCGCCTCTCCGCGCACGTCGCCGCACTAGTCGGCGCCGACCTGCTCGTGATTCTTTCCGGCGTCGACGGGCTGATGACGAAGTCCGACGGGACGGGCGACCGTATCCCGAAGGTCGTCAAGATCGACGATGCCATCCGCGGGCTCGCGGGAGGCGCCGGTTCGGAGCGCAATGTCGGCGGTATGGTCACGAAACTGCAGGCGGCCGAAATCGCCGCCGAAGGCGGCGTGGACACGGTGATCGCTCACGGCCGCCGGCCGAAGGTGCTGCTCGAGCTGGCCGCCGGCCAGAAGCTCGGGACCCGCTTCTCCCTGCGATGAGCGACCTGCTCCAGCGCGTGACAGCCCTCGCCCAAGCGGCGAAGAAGGCTTCCCGCGCCCTGGCGCTCGCCCCCACCGCGGTCCGCGACCAAGCCCTGCGCGCCGCGGCCTCCGCCCTGCGTACGGACGAAGCCGCCATCCTCTCGGCTAACGCCGAGGACCTCGCGCTGGCCCGCGCCAAAGGGCTGACCGAGGCCTTGATCGACCGCCTCCACCTCGACCCTGCCCGCCTCGAGGCCATCGCCGTGGCCTGCGAAGACGTGGCCAAACTCCCCGACCCGGTCGGCGAGGTCACCGAGGACTGGACGCGCCCCAACGGCCTGCGGATCGTCCGCCGCCGCGTGCCGATCGGGCTCGTCGCCATCATCTTCGAGTCGCGCCCCAACGTCACCGTCGACGCCGCCGCCCTCTGCCTCAAATCCGGTAACGGCTGCGTGCTCCGCGGCGGCAGCGAGGCGCTCCGCACCAACCTCGCCCTCGCCCGTTCCTTCGGGGCTGGTCTGCACGCCGCCGGGCTTCCCGCCGAAGCCGTGACGCTCCTACCCTTCACCGACCGCGAGGCCGTGCCGGCCCTGGGTTCGCTCCGCGGCATCGTCGACATCATCGTGCCGCGCGGCGGCCCGGGCCTCATCGAGGCCGTCGTCAACTCCGCCAAGGTTCCCGTCATCAAGCATGACGCGGGCATCTGCCACGTCTACGTGCACGCGCGCGCCGACCTGGCCAAGGCGCTGCCGATCATCGTCAACGCCAAGTGCCAACGCCCCAGCGCCTGCAACGCCGCGGAGACCGTCCTCATCGACGCCGAGGTCGCTCCGACCTTCCTCCCCCTCCTGGCGGCCACCCTCACGGCGCAGAAGACCGAGGTCCGTGCCTGCCCCCGGGCGCTCCCGCTCATGCCCGGGGCGCTCCCCGCCACGGAGGCCGATTTCCGCACCGAGCACCTGGCCCTCATCCTGAACGTGAAAGTCGTGGACGGCCTGGCCGAGGCGGTCGACCACATCGAGACCCGGGGATCGCACCATTCCGATGCCATCCTGACCGAGGACGAGGCGGCCGCCCGGGCGTTCCTCGCCCAGATTGACAGCGCCTGCGTCTACTGGAACGCCAGCACCCGCTTCACCGATGGCGGCGAATTCGGCTTTGGGGCTGAGGTTGGCATCAGTACGGACCGCTTGCACGCCCGCGGACCGATGGGAATCCGTGAATTGACCACCTGGAAGTTCGAAATCACGGGTCAAGGCCAAGTCCGCTCCTGATTCGCGGGTTTTCCATTTGACAGGCAGGGGGGCGGGGACCTTTGTTCACCTTCCTTTTGGCTGTCCGGGGTGGTAGCTCAGTTGGTTAGAGCGCCTGCCTGTCACGTAGGAGGTCGCGGGTTCGAGTCCCGTCCATCCCGCCAGCCAAAAGGACGCCTTTGAAGGCCGCTTCGGCGGCCGGAGAAGCCCTGTCGCCGGATCGTCACCGGCACAGGGCAGGCCTGTGCATCCTTTTTGCTTCCCCCCTCCCCCCTTGTGGACAGAAATCAAGCCCACCCTATGAGTAAAAAAGTCCTAATCATCGGCGCGGGCGGCGTGGGCAACGTCGTCGCCCACAAGTGCGCCATGCTGACCGAATACTACTCGGAAATCATGCTGGCCTCGCGCAACGAGAACAAGTGCAAGGCGATCGCCGCCGACGTCAAGCAGGCGACCGGCCGCACGCTCCGGACCGCCACGGTCGACGCCGACGACGTCAAGGCGACCGTCGCACTCATCCAATCCTTCGGGGCCGACCTGCTCATCAACGTCGCCCTGCCCTACCAAGACCTCCCGCTGATGGACGCCTGCCTCCACGCCGGCATCCACTACGTCGACACCGCCAACTATGAGCCGCCGCACCTCGCGAAGTTCGAGTACTCCTGGCAGTGGGCCTACCGCGAGCGTTTCGAGAAGGCGGGCCTGACGGCCCTCCTCG
Organism: Verrucomicrobiota bacterium; assembly: GCA_014193315.1. Taxonomy (GTDB): domain Bacteria; phylum Verrucomicrobiota; class Verrucomicrobiia; order Opitutales; family UBA953; genus UBA953. The sequence goes on along the minus strand of BJHS01000001.1, from coordinate 92,444 downwards.
GCTCCGGCTTCGACCCGGGCGTCACCAATGTCTTCTGCGCCTACGCCCAGAAGCACCTCTTCGACACCATCGAGACGATCGATATCATGGACGCCAACGCCGGCGACCACGGCTACCACTTCGCCACGAACTTCAACCCGGAGATCAATATCCGCGAGATCACGCAGCGCGGCCGCTTCTGGGAACAGGGCGAGTGGAAGGAAACCGACCCGCTCTCCGTGAAATGGGTCTACGACTACCCGGGCATCGGCCCCAAGGACAGTTACCTGCTCTTCCACGAGGAGCTCGAGTCCCTCGCCATCAACATCAAGGGACTGAAGCGCATCCGCTTCTTCATGACCTTCTCGCAGAACTACCTCACGCACCTGCGCGTGCTGGAGAACGTCGGCATGACGCGCATCGACCCGATCGAATTCCAAGGCCACCAGATCGTCCCGATCCAGTTCCTCAAGGCCTTGCTGCCCGACCCGGCCTCGCTAGGCCCGCGCACCAAGGGCAAGACCTGCATCGGCTGCGAGATCACCGGGAGCAAGGACGGCAAACCCCGCAAGGTCTTCATCCACAACATCTGCGACCACCAGGAGTGCTACGCGGAGGTCAAGTCGCAGGCGATCAGCTACACCACAGGCGTCCCCGCGGCGATCGGCGGGGCGATGCTCGCGGGCGGCGCTTGGCTCAAGCCGGGCGTCTGGAACATGGAAGAGATGGACCCGGACCCGTTCATGGCCGAACTGAACAAGCGCGGCCTGCCTTGGCACGTGAAGGAACTCCCGGTCGCCTGAACGACCCGCCCGCAGCCCGCCCTCCGGCGGGCTTTTCGTTTGCCCCCCGCCCAGCCTGCGCCAATTTTTCCGCCGTGTCCGACGCCCTCACCGAAGCCTTCGCGAAGGTCGACCTCTCCCAGGTCCCGAGCCCCTGCCACGTCCTGCACCGCGGGTTGCTGGAACAGAACCTCCGCACGCTCCGAGGCGTGATGGACCGCTCCGGGGCCAAGATCCTCCTCGCCCTCAAGGGCTTCGCCCAATTCAGCGAGGCCAAGCTGATCTCGCGATACCTCGTGGGCACGACCGCCAGCGGCATCCACGAAGCCCTGCTTGGCCGGGAAGAATTCGGCGGCGAGGTGCACGCCTACTCGCCCGCCTTCAAGGACGAGGAGTTCGCCCAGCTCCTGCGCGTGGCGGACCACATCTCGTTCAACTCGCCCGCGCAATGGAAGCGCCACCGGGCCGCCGCCCAGGCCGCCGGTCGGAAAGTCTCCTTCGGCCTACGCGTCAACCCGGAGCACGCCGAGGTCGACGTCGAACTCTACAACCCTTGCGCCGCCGGCTCCCGCCTGGGCACCCTCCGCTCCGAGATCAAGGCGGCGAGCGACCTCGACGGCCTCGAGGGGCTGCACTTCCACACGATGTGCCAGCAGGGCTCCGACGTCCTGGAGCGGACGGTGGCAGCCTTCGAAGTGAAGTTCGGCGAATTCATCCCGCGGATGAAGTGGGTGAACTTCGGCGGCGGCCACCACATCACCCGCGAGGGTTACGACCTCGACCGCCTCGTGCGCATCATCACCGGCTTCCGCGCCCGCTGGGGCGAGCAGATCCAAGTCTACCTCGAGCCGGGGGAAGCCATCGGCATCGGCACCGGGGTCCTCGTGGGCACGGTCCTCGACCTCGTCCATAACGGCGTGGACATCGCCATCATCGACGTCTCGGCGACCTGTCACATGCCGGACACGCTCGAGATGCCTTACCGCGCGGACATCGTCGGGGCCGACTTGCCCGGCAAGCTCGCCCACACCTACCGGCTCGGCAGCGTGACCTGCCTCGCCGGCGATGTCATCGGGGACTATTCCTTCCCGGCTCCCCTCCAGGTCGGCCAGCGTCTGGTCTTCTTGGATATGTCGCATTACACGTTCGTGAAGAACACGACCTTCAACGGGGTGCCCTTGCCGGCCATCGCCAGCCACGACCCGGCGACGGGCCGGACCGAGGTGGTCCGCCGTTTCGGCTACGCGGATTACAAGAACCGCCTCTCCTGAAGCCCGTAGGCGCTTGACCCACGAAGGTTTTCAGCCAAAGTCCGCGAAAATCATGAACCCTACCACCACCATCCTCAGCCTCGTGGCCGCCGCCCTGGCGGGCATCACGGTCGTCACCTTCAACGACGCTGACATCGCCAAGAAGGACGTCATCAATGCCAAGGAAGAGTCCCTGGTCGCCATTCGTGCTTCGGGGGCCAAAATCGCCGCCGCCGAGCGAAAGACGTTCGAAGCCGAGGTCCGCGCCAAGGCCGCCCTCGCCAGCGAGGCTGCCGCCAAGGAGGCCGCCAAAGCCACCGTGGATGGCTCGAAGAAGACCAGCGAAGACCTGACCAAGGCCCTGGCTGAGCTCAAGGCCTCCGCCACCAAGATCGCCGAGCTCGAGAAGGCTCGCTCCGAGGCCGCCGCCCGCATCAACGAGACCAATGCCGAGGTCGCCAAGTTACGCGACGGTTCCGACCTCCGCGCCGCCCAAGCCAAGGCCAAGAGGGCCGAGGGCGACCTCGAACAAGCCTCCATCGCCCTCCGCGACGCCAATGCCAAACTGGACGAGGTCAGCAAGAAGCTGGCGGTGCTCGAAGAGGAAAATGCGCGCATCAAGGCCGACGCCAAGGGCTTCGATAACCCGTCCCCGAACTACCGCGCGCGCTAAGCCGCCCCGCGGCTTCGCCCCCTTGACCCGGCCACTCGGCCGGGTTTTTTGTGTGCGGCGACGGCGGCCCGCAGGCCGCGCAGCTTGCGCAGCAGCGCAGACCGGGCGGAGCGACGCAAATCATGCTCCCAGAGCCGCACCACGCGCCAACCCGCGGCGCGGAGCTGCCGGGTGTTGCGCCGATTGCGGGCCTGGTTCGCCGCGAACTTCCGTCGCCAGAAAGCCGCGCGACCGACGGGACGGGTGCCGTGTCGCGGGCAGCCATGCCAGAAGCACCCATCCACGAACACCGCCCAACGCTGACGGGCGAAGACGAAGTCCGGTCGCACCTTCCAGGCGGTGGCGCCGCGCCCACCCGTCAGCCGACGTTGCAGCCGCCAACCGGTGAGCCCTTCGGCCCGGAAGACGCGAGCCATGGCCAGTTCCGTAGAGGCGTTCCCCTTGCCGCTCACCTTGGCCATCAAGGCGCTGCGCGCGGCTCGGCTGAGGGTGTCGGCCATGGCACGAAAGCTAACCCCCGAGCCGGCGACGGGCAAGTTTCGGCCAACCAGCCAAACAAAAGGGGCCGGCTTGCGCCGGCCCCGTGCGGGAACCTTCCTGATCCGAGGATTTAGAAGGCGACCTGAGCCTGCAGACGGATCGCGTCGACCGTGGCCTTGTCGCCGGAGACGGCGCCGGTGGCCGGGGTGATGATCCCCTTGAACTCAGCGCGCTCGAAGCCGAACTGGATCTTGGCGTTGTAACCGTTCACCTGCTGGCCGAGGGCCTCCAGGTTGAAGTAGTAGTTCACACCGAGGTAGAGGGCATGGGACTCGTCGTACAGACCGCCGGCATTACCCACGGCGACGCCGAAACCACGCTCGCCATCGCTGATCTTCTGGCCACGGCCATCGGTGTCGAGGCTGGTGTAGCGCGCGACGCCTTCCCAGTTGTCGTTGATCTTGTAGACGACCATGGCGTTGTAGCCGGTCGGGGTGTGGTCACGGTCGTCGATGTTGGCGACGGCGTCCTTGGAGCTCGTCACCTTGGTGTTCATGTACTCACCCTGGAAGGTCCAGGCGAAGTACTTGGCCATGATGAACGGGTTGTAGCCCGAGATATTGGCCAAGGTGTTGCTCGGGGAGGTCACCGTCGTGCTGGTGGTGGCCGCGAAGTAACGGGAGGTGCCCCAGTTGACGCCAACGGAGTAGGCTTCGTTGTCCGAGACCTTGTTGTTCCAAGCGATGTTCGCGTAGTAGGCGAGGTCGTTGGTGTTCGTGCCTTCGGTGAAGCGACCCTGCGCGGAGTTCACGACGGAAGCGCCGTACTCGAAGCCTTGGGGGTTGGCCGGGCTGTTGTAGTGCAGACCGGTGTGGTGGGCGGCGAAGCCGAGGCGACGGCCATCGGAGCGGGCCGGGCTGGCCGCGGTGCCGTTTTCACCTTCCGCCCAATAGCGGTTGGTGATACCACGCTCAACGGTGGAGAGCTTGCCGGAGGAAGCCTTGAAGAGCGAGGTGGACGTGCTCTCTTCGTAGCCCCAAGCCACCTTGCGGTAGCCGAGGTCGAAGCTGCCGATCGAGCTGGTGTGCGAGACGATCGCACGGTCGAGCCACGAGGTGGAGCTCGAGCTGGTGTTGCCGGAGGTGTCGAGGACGAGGTTACCCGAGATGCCCGCGCCGACGTCGGCGGTCAGCTCGACGTAGAGACGGCGCATCAGGAAGCTGCCTTGGGAGGCCTGGTTGACCGCGGCGGCGGTGCCGCCCTGGGAGTAATCGAAGTTCTGGTACTGGGACTGGAAGTAGCCGCCGATGGTGAAGCGCTTGGTGGCGTCTTCCTTCGGGAACACGCGATTGACGCCGGACACGGAGCGGGCCTTGGCGGCCTCGTCGAGCGTCTTGGCGCGTTCTTCAGCGGTGATCACGCCCTTCTTCACGAGGAGGTCGAGCGTGGCTTTGTCTTGGGCGGAAGCCGAAACGGCCGTGAGGGCCGCCGCGGCGATGAGCATGGACTTGAGGCAGTTATTCATAGGTGTTGGGTGCGGTGTGCGAAGGGACTATCTCATTCAATTGTGACAGAACCGTGGCGACAGGGTGAACACCCTGCCACAGGGACGACACCTGCGGAAGGCCGGGTACTCACAGCAAGGCCGTCAAACCCGCACGAATATCCCCATAGACCGGGCCCCAGCCCAGTTCGCGGCGAATCCGGTCGGCCGCGATCACCCGGTTGGGCTGAGTTCGCCCACCCCGGGCCATCCGCGGGCCGGCGGGAGCAGCGGCATCGAACACCGGGGCGGCCAGCCCCAGGCGAGCGGCCAGCCATTCGACGAGCGCCTGCTTCGTCAGCGGCCGGCCATCGCAGACATTGTAAACCCGCGGGCCCGCGCGCCCCACCGTCGCGGCGCACAGGACCGCGGCCGCCGCGTCATCGCGGTGGAGGTAATTGATGAAATGATCCACGCGCCCGCCGAAGACCTGTTCGCCGCGGCGAAGTTGATCGAGCAAGTGATGCCGGCCGGGACCATACAGTCCACCGAAGCGCAGCACACGAGCGTACGGCAGCCCGGAGGCGAGGACCGCGCGCTCCCCCGCTAGGATCGCCTCCGCGGTCGGTTCGCCGCCCACCGACGATTCCTCATCGACGGTCGTGCCATCATCCTGGCGGTAGACGCCCGTCGAACTGGTGAAGAGGAACCGGTCGGCGCCGACGGCCTGCGCCCAAGCCAGGCTGCGCCGGACCCCGACATCATAGGCGAGCGCGTAGGCCTCGGGTCCGCCGCCACCCGTGCTTGCGGCATACACCACGACATCGAAGGCCGCTGGCAGCGCCGACCAGTCGCCGGCGAAAAGGTCGAACGCCTCGGCCGCCAAGCCTTCCGCCCGGAGCCGGTCACGGGAGGCGACGCTGCGAACGACGCCCAGCACCTGATGCCCAGCCGCCTTGGCCTGATGAGCGAAAGCGGTGCCGACGTAACCGCACCCGAGCACGGCAATCTGGAGCGAAGTGCTCATGCCCGGAGAAAAGAGGCCGCCCATTCCGCCGGGGTGGAACCCGCGCGGGCGGCCAGGGCGACATGGAGCTCAGAGGCGTCCGCAGCGGCCCGGACGCGCTCCGCGGGGTCGTCGCTACAAAGGGAGAGCCGGTCGGCCAAGGCGCCCGGCTCGCAGGCCGACTGCAGGTATTCGGGCCATGCGGCGCGCTGCAGGAGGATGTTCGCGATCCCGAGGTGGTCGACCCGCCCCGCGATCAAGCGGCGCCCCACCACCCAGGTCAGCGGGTTGGCGCGGTAGACGACCGCACCTGGAATCCCGGCCAAGGCCACGGTGAGGGACATCGTGCCGGAACTGACGAGCGCCGCGCTCGCCCCGACGACACCTTCCGCGACCGGCCGCAGGTCGATACCTTTGGCCGTGTCGCCGTACTCCGCACAGAGACGATAAAGCTCTGCGTGCACTTCACCCCCGGTATGCAAGACGAGCGCCCGGCGACCGGGATGCGTCCGGCGGAAACGGGCGAAGGCCTCGATCAACGCGGGGAAGATCTTACGCACCGGCTTCGGTCGGCTACCCGGAAGCAGCAAGACCGGCCCGTCCAGGTCGTAGCGTAGCGGCGATTCATGGGTAGGCTCCGCAAAGGGGTGTCCCACAAAACGCGCGTCCAGCCTGGTGTCCGCATAGACGGCCGGCTCAAACGGGAAGATGGTGCCGACGCCATCGAGGTCGCGGGCCATGGTGAAGCGGCGCTTCGGCTTCCAGGCCCAAAGCTGCGGGCTCACGTACTGGATGACGGCGGTCGGGCCACCGCCGGCCCGGGAGAGGCCGCCGCGGCGAAGCCGGTCGGCCAGACGGAGATTCAAGCCGGGGTAATCGACCAGGATGACGAGGCGTGGCTTCCAGTGCAAAGTCCAGGCCACCACCCGCTCAAACAGCTTCCGATAAAAGGGGTAGGCGGCGAGGATCTCGACGATCCCCACGGCCGAGAAACCGGTCATGTCGAACAACAACTGGGCACCCGCCTCGCGCAGGCAGGGGCCGCCGAAGGCGGCGATCCGCAGGCGAGGGTGCGCGGCGCGGAGGTCGGCCACGAGCTTGGCCGCATGCTGATCGCCCGAGTGCTCGCCGGCCACGACAAGCACATCGACTTCGCCCGCGCGCGGGCGGTCAAAGGCCGCGGGGATGGCCGGGAACGCGCTCATCGGCGCGCCATGCCGGCGCGGATTTGCTCGGTGATCTGGATGGCGACCGCTAGGGCGGTACGACCGAGTTCGCCGCTGACCTTCGGGCGGCTGCGGTCGCGGACGCATGCGGTGAACGAGGCGAGTTCGATGGCGAGGGGCTCACCCTTCTCGATCGGGATCTCCTCCTTGGCGAAACCACCCTCGGCGGTCGGGTCAACCCGCACGGTGTGTCCCTTCTGGCCCATGAAGTCGATGGAGAGGTAGCCGCCCGTCTGGAAGACGCGAATCTCGCGGTTCTTCTTCAGCGAGACGCGGCTGGCGCTGAGGTTGGCGACGCAGCCGTTCTTGAAGGCGATCCGGGCATTGGCGATGTCCTCGGTCTTCGTGACGACCGAGACGCCGACGGCGTCGATGCGCTCGACGGGCGAGTTCGCCAACTGCAGGACGATGCCGATGTCGTGGATCATCAGGTCGAGGACGACGCCGACTTCCGTGCCCCGGGGGGTGAAGGGAGCCAAACGCTCCGCGGTGATGTAGCGGGCATCGACGACCGCCTTCTCGAGGTAAGACATCACCGGATTGTAGTGCTCGATGTGCCCGACCTGTACGATCCGGTCGGCCTGGGCGGCGGCCTCCAGGATTTGGGAGGCCTCCGCGAGCGTGACGCAGATCGGCTTCTCGATCAGGAGATGGACGCCCTTGGCCAGCAAGGGGAGCGCGACCGCCGCATGGTGATTGGTCGGGACGACGACGCTGACGGCGTCGCAGGCCGCCGCCATCTCCTCGAGGGTGGCGAAGCGTCGGCAACCATGTTTGGCGCAAACCTCGGCCGCCCGGCTGTCGTCGGGCTCGAAGATGCCGGCGAGTTCGGCGCCCGGCAGGGTCGAGTAGATGCGGGCGTGGTGCTGGCCGAGCGAACCCGTGCCGGCCACCCCGCAGCGGATGCGCGTAGCGGTCATGGCCGACAGGATTCAGCGGGCGCGGGCCTTCTTCAATCCGAAAACCCGCCGGCGACGACCTCGAAGGCGAGGGCTTCCTTGGCCCGGCGCACCCGGACGAGGCTGCCGTCCGGAATCTTGCCGCCGAGGAGGTCGCGCGCCAGGGGTGTCTCGAGTTCGCGTTGCAAGAAGCGGCGGAGCGGGCGGGCGCCATAGACGATGTCGAAGCCGCGGGCGGCAATCCAAGCCAGGGCCTCGGGCGTGAGCTCAAGCCGGATACGCTTGGTGGCGAGGCGGGCATTGAGTCCCCGCAGGAGGAGCCCGGCGATGGTCGCCACCTCGGCCTCGCCCAGCGGGCGGAAGAGGACAACCTCGTCGATACGGTTGAGGAATTCCGGCCGGAAATGACCGCGCAGGTCCGTCATCACCGCCTCACGCACGCCTTCGGTCAGGCCGAAGCCCGCCTGTTCGGCGATGTGGCGGCTGCCGATGTTGGAGGTCAGGATGAAGATCGCGTTGCGGCAATCGACGGTCCGGCCCTGCGAATCGGTCAGGCGACCATCATCCAGGACCTGGAGCAGGATGTTGAAGACCTCCGGGTGCGCCTTCTCGACCTCATCGAGCAGGACCACCGCGTAGGGGTGGCGACGGAGCGCCTCGGTGAGCTGACCGCCGTCCTCGTGACCGATGTAACCGGGAGGCGCGCCGACCAAGCGCGAGACCGCATGCTTCTCCATGTACTCGGACATATCGATGCGGATCATCGCCTTCTCGTTATCGAAGAGCTCGATGGCGAGGGCCTTGGCGAGCTCGGTCTTGCCGACGCCGGTGGGGCCAAGGAAGAGGAAGGAGCCGACGGGGCGGCGCGGGTCCTGCACGCCGGCGCGGGAACGCTGCACCGCCTCGGCCACGGCGCGGACGGCGTCGTCCTGCCCGATGACGCGGGCCTTGAGGCTGTCGGCGAGGTGGAGGATCTTCTCGCGTTCGCCCGCGAGCAATTTGCTCACCGGCACGCCCGTCCAGCGGGCCACGACCTCGGCGATTTCCTCGGGGGTGACGGTCTCGCGGAAAAGGCCGGTGGCGGACTTCGCGCCGGACTCGAGGCGCGCGGCCTCCTTCTCGAGTTCGGGGATGACCCCGTAGCGGAGTTTGGCGACCTCCTCGAGTTTGCTGGCGCGTTCGGCGCGGGCCATGTCGGCCTTGGCGGTCTCAAGTTTCTCGCGGACCTCGCGGACCTTCGTGACGGCCTGTTTGTCGGCCTGCCAGCGGGCGCGGAACTCCGTCTGCTCCTCACGGGCCTGGGCCAGTTCCTTGCGGAGCGTGGCGAGGCGCGCCTTGGAACCATCGTCCTTCTCGTGCCTCAGGGCGGACTCCTCGACGTCGAGTTGCAGCACCCGGCGATTGAGCGCGTCGAGCTCGGACGGCACGCTGTCGATCTCCGTGCGGATCTGCGCGCAGGCCTCGTCGATGAGGTCGATGGCCTTGTCCGGCAGGAAGCGCGCGGTGATGTAGCGGTCCGAGAGCGTGGCGGCCTCGACCAGCGCGGCGTCCTCGATGCGCACGCCATGGTGCACCTCGAAGCGTTCCTTCAGCCCGCGGAGGATGGAAACCGTGTCGGCCACGCTCGGCGGCTCGACCAGCACCTGCTGGAAGCGACGCTCCAGAGCGGGATCCTTCTCCACGTGCTCGCGGAACTCCTTGAGGGTGGTCGCGCCGATGCAATGCAGCTCGCCGCGGGCGAGCATCGGCTTGAGGAGGTTGGCGGCATCCATCGCGCCGTCGGCCTTACCGGCGCCGACCAGCGTGTGCATCTCGTCGATGAACAGCAAAATCCGGCCCTCGGCGTTCTTCACCTCCGCGAGCACGGCCTTCAGACGTTCCTCGAACTCACCGCGGTACTTCGCGCCGGCGAGGAGCGAGCCCATGTCGAGGGAGAACACGGTTTTATCCCGCAGGCCTTCAGGCACATCGCCATTGACGATGCGCTGCGCCAGGCCCTCGACCACGGCAGTCTTGCCGACGCCGGGCTCGCCGATGAGCACGGGGTTGTTCTTGGTGCGGCGGGAAAGGATGCGGATGACGCGGCGGATCTCCTCGTCGCGGCCGATCACCGGGTCCATCTTGCCGGTGCGGGCGCGTGCGGTGAGGTCCATGCCGTATTTCTCGAGCGCCTCGTAGGTGGCCTCGGGGTTAGCGGAGGTGACGCGCTGGGCGCCACGCACCGCCTGGAGGGCGCCCAGGATGTTGCGCCGGCCGAAGGCCTGTTGCTCGAAGGCGGCGCGCAACGACGCGGACTCGGCCAGGGCGAGCAACACGTGCTCGGCCGAGACGAACTCGTCCTTCATCGACTGGGCCTCCTCCTTCGCCTTGAGGAGCAGTTGGTGGGTGTCGGCGGAAAGGCCGGGCTGGCCAGCGCTCTGCGCGAGTTTAGGGAGTCGGGCGAGGACGCCCGCGGCGGCCGCGGCGATCGCTTGCTCATCCTTGCCGGCGCGACGGAAGAGCGAAGGCACGACGCCGCCATCCTGCGCGAGGAGGGCCACGAGCACGTGGGCGGGCTCAAGGGAGGAATGGCGACGGTTGATCGCCTCGGTCGTCGCTAACTGCAACGCCTCGGTGGTCTTGTCAGTCAGGTTGCCGTAGGGAGTGGACATAGGTGACAGGTTGCAGTAACCGTTCCAAAGGACGAGAGGCATCCCCGAGGGCGTTTGGGGGCAGGGATGGCGTGCACGCCCCGCGGACCCCGCCCTTCCTGACCACTTTGAAGCGACAACGGGAGCGACAGCGCGTCGCCGGCGGGACGAGTTGTCGCCACCTTGACCCACTCGCGGTCGCAGTCCCGTGTTGCCCGGGGGGCACCGGGACGTAAACTATCGGACGCATGACGCCTTATGCGCAGCTGGCAGCCCTCGAGCGCCTCCTCGACGACCCGTCCCCGGTCGTCCGGCAAGCCGTGGCTGCCCAGGTCAAGGCCGCCGGGACCGCGGGCATCCTGTGGCTGGAAAAGGTCGCGACCAAGGCGAAGCTCGCGCCGCACGCCCAATCGCTTCTCGCGAACCTCCGCACCACCGATGCGGCGGCCCAGTCATTCCTCGCCTACCTCCGCGCCGGGGAGATCGACCTCGAGGAAGCCTGCCTCCTGCTCGAACGGGCCTCCCACCCCTCCCTGCCCCCCCAAGCCTACGCCGAAGAGCTGGATCGGCTGGCCGCCCGCACCCGCGAGCTCATGGCCGAGCCGCTGGACGTCCGAGCCAAGTGTCGGCTACTCTGCCGGGTCGTCTTCGGGGAAGAAGGCTACCGGGGGGCGCAGGAAAGTTTCTCCGCCCCGGCCTCCTCCCTGCTCTCGCGCGTGATCCATACCCGCCGCGGGATTCCCATCTCGCTCTGCCTCATCTTCCTGCTCGTCGGTCGCCGGCTGGGCCTCCCCTTGCAGCCGGTCGGCTTGCCTGGACGCTTCATGGTCGGGGTCTTCCGCGGCCGCGAACCCCTCTACATCGACTGCTACGAAGGCGGGGCCTTTCGGACGCGCGCGGAGATCCAACTCATGCTCCTCGACAATCAGTTGCCGGCGGACGAAGCGTTCCTCGGCCCGGTCTCCGTCGAACAGACCTTGGCCCGTTGCTGCCGCAACCTCGTCTCGCAATACGAAGCGCAGGGCGACGACCGGAGCAGTCGGCTCTTCCTGGGATTCGTCCACGCCTTGGAGCAACTCGATGAACGCGCCTGAGACCCTGACGCTGGCGTCCTTAGACACCGCGAGTTTCGCCGGCCCGCAGCTCGGCGTGCTCGGCGACCCCATCGCCCACTCGCTCAGTCCGGCGATGCACGGCGCCGCCCTCGCCGCGCTCCTACCCACCCACCCCGAACTAGCCGGGTGGCGCTACCACCGCCTGCACATCACCGCCGCCGAACTAGCGCCGGCCCTGGTGCGATTGCATGCGCTTGGCTTCACCGGCCTGAACCTCACCGTCCCGCACAAGATCCCGTCCCTCGCGCTCGTTGAGTCGCTCTCGCCGGAGGCTCGGCGGGCCGAATCCGTGAACACCTTGGTCGCGACCGCGACGGGCTGGGCGGGGCATACCACCGACGGACAAGGGTTTCTCGAAGCGTTGCGCGAGCAAACCAGCGCCTCCGTCGCAGGCCGCCCGGTCGTCCTGCTCGGCGCGGGTGGGGCCGCCCGCGCGGTCGCGGCGGCCTGCCTCGACGCGGGCTGCGCCCGGCTGACGATCCATAATCGCGACGCCGCCAAAGCCGTCGAACTGGCGGCCGCGCTCGCGGACCCCCTCGCGCACGGGGCGGGCCTCGACGCGCTGACGGCGTTACCGGCCGCGGCGCTCGTCGTGAACTGCACCACGCTCGGGCTCAAGGCCGACGACCCGTCGCCGCTGGGAACGGTCGCGCTACACCCCGGACACTTCGTCTTTGATACGACCTACGCGGTCGCCCCCTCGCGCCTCCTGCGCGATGCCCGCGCCGCCGGAGCCGAGGGCTGCGATGGTCGATCGATGCTCCGCTGGCAGGGAGCGCTCGCCTTCCGTCTCTGGACCGGCATCCTCCCTCCCGCCGAACCCATGCGCCGTGCGCTGGGCGAAATCACCCCCTGACCATGCTTGTCGAACTGCAGCGCTTCTCCGCCGACTACCCGCGTAGCGCGGCTGTGCTCATCGGCCTCCTCGGTGCCTGCGTCGGCAGCTTCCTAAATGTCTGCATCCACCGTCTACCCAAAGGCGAGTCGATCGTGACGCCGGCCTCGCGGTGCGCCTGTGGCCAACCCATCCCACGCTGGCTTAACCTGCCCGTGATCGGCTGGCTGGTGCTGCGCGGCCGCGCCCGCTGCTGCGGCCGGGAGATCGCGGTCCGCTACCCATTGGTCGAACTGATCACCGCCCTGCTCTTCGTCTCGGCGTGGACCTTGCTTCCCGGCCCCAAGGCCGCGGCCGCGTTTGTCTTCCTCCCCTTGCTCGTCCTGCTGGCCGGCTGCGACCTCGACGACATGACGGTGCCGGACGGCCCCAACTTCACCCTCGTCGGCGCAGGTATCTTCCTCTCGGTACTCATCCCCTCCCTGCATGGGCATGTGAGCAATCCCGGGATGCCGGTCCTTGACCGCGTCCTTTCGCTTTCCGACAGCCTGGTCGGGGTGGCGGTCGGGACGGCCATCGTCTGGTGGATCCGCACCATCGGTACCGCCATGGCCGGCCGCGAGGCCATGGGCGAAGCCGACATCATCTTAGGTGCCGGGGTCGGTGCTTTCTGCGGTTGGCAAGGTGCCCTTTTCTGCGTCTTCGGCGGGTCGGTCATCGGGGTGATTACCGCCCTTCCCGGGTTGATTTCGGCCAAATTCATCAAGGGGGAGGACTACGCCGGGGTCGTGCCTTTCGTCCCCAGTATGGCCGCCGCCGGCGCCCTCTGGTTCTTCCGGGGTCCGGAATTGGTGACCGCGTGGCACCAATGGGTGAACGGGTAAGGTTTCTGGCTTGTCACCCCTCTCCCCCCTGCCAAATCTCACGACCTCCCCACCATGAAGCAGATCGCCCTCGCCTCTTTGCTCGCCGCCTCCGCCCTTGTCGGCTGCAACACCTACGACACCCCCAACCACGGTAAGGGCGTCTCCCTCGAACCGAGCCACAATTTCCTGGGCATCATCAAGACGGAGCCGGCCTCCTACGCCCCGATGAACAAGGCTTCGATGCACCTCAGCACCAACGAGCTTTTCACCCGTCGCACGACGAGCGGCGACCGCTACACCCTCCTTTGGGGCGCGATCACCATCACCGACTACTAAGTCGGACGGTCGACTAGCCTTGCAGAAGCCCCAGATTCGGGGCTTCTTCATTTCAGGCTCATGATCGTCCCCGGAAGCAATGTCGCCCGTCACCTGCGCCAAGCCGCGCGGGAACAGCCCGACGCCCTGGCGACGCTCGCCCCCCTCTCGGTCGGCCCGGATGGCAAGGTCGTCCATGCCCGCTGCTCGTTCCGCCGGCTGGACCAAGAAAGCGACGCCGCTGCCCGGATTTTCCATGCCGAAGGCATCGCCCTGGGCACCCGGACATTGCTGGCCGTGCGCCCAGGGCACGACCTCATCGTGGCGATGTTCGGCTTGCTCAAACTCGGCGCGATCCCCGTCGCGATCGATCCAGGGATGGGATGGGGCGCCTTCCTGCGCTGCGTGCGCCACACCCAGCCCGAGGCCGTGGTCGGCGTCCGCACCGCGATTTGGCTAAGCCGGCTCCCCTTGCCGGCCTTCCGCTCGCTGCGCACCCGCATCAAGGTCGGGACGACGAAATGGCGACTCCTCCGGGAGCAATGCGCCTCCGCCGAACCGCGCCCGCTGACGGAGGTCACGGCCGACTCCCCGGCCGCGATTCTCTTCACCTCTGGCTCCACGGGTGCGCCCAAGGGCGTCGACTACACGCACGGGATGTTCGACGCGCAGATCGAGCTGATCCGCCGCACCTACGCGATCCAGGCCGGCGAGGTCGACATGCCGATGCTGCCGCTCTTCGCGCTCTTCAACCCCGCCCTGCGCATGACTACAGTCACGCCGCTCCTCGACCCGTCGCGCCCCGCGGCCGCCGACCCGGCACCGATCGTATCGGCCCTCCTATCGGAGAAGGTGACGAATTCCTTCGGTTCGCCGGCGATCTGGGGGCGCTTGGCCGACCACTGCGAACGGCGCGGCCTTAAACTACCGTCGTTGCGACGAGTGCTCATCGCCGGTGCCCCGGTGCCCGCGGGCTTACTGGAGCAGATGCGTCGGGTCGCGCCGCAAGCGCAGATCCACACGCCCTACGGCGCCACGGAATGCCTGCCGGTCACGACGATCGAGGCGGGAGAGCTACTCTCCACCCACCGCGCCACCGCTCGCCGCGGGGAAGGCACGTGCATCGGCCGTCCCGTGGTCGGCGTGGAGATCCGCATCATTCGCGAGGTCGGCAAGTCGCTGGCCTCCTTGGCCGAGACGACCGCCTGTGCCCCTGGCGAAATCGGGGAGATCATCGCGACCGGACCTAGCGTCACCCGCACTTACCACGGACTTCCCCAGGCGACCAGCCTAGCCAAGATCGCGGACGGGACGCGCGTCTGGCACCGCATGGGCGACCTCGGTGCGCTGGGCAGCGATGGGTTGCTGCGTTTCTTGGGTCGACGCGCGGAGAAAGTGCGCACGAAGGCCGGCGATCTTTGCACGGAGGCGGTGGAGCCGGCATTCCGCGCCCACCCCGACGTGGCACGTTGCGCCCTGATCGGACTGGGGACCAAGGCACCTCTCATCCCCGCCTTGGTCGTGGAGCCCCGCGCCGGACGCTTCCCCGCCGACGGCGGGGAGCGCGAACAGTTCATCGCCCAGCTGCGCGCCTGCGCCGAGGGCAACCCATCGGCAGCACGCGTGGAGACTTTCCTCTTCCAACTGAAGTTGCCGGTCGACGTGCGCCACAACGCCAAGATCCACCGGCTCCGCCTCGCCAAGGAATGGACGGAACGCCTTCAGGTGGAGCGACTGAACCCCTTGCGCCTTTTCCGCCGATGAGCCACCCTACCGTTCTCGTAACCGGTGGCGGCGGCTTCCTCGGGCGCGCCGTGGTGGAGCGCTGCCTCACCCGCGGCTACACGGTGCGCGTCTACGGTCGCTCGGCCTTGGCGACTGACTTGGCCGCGCGAGTGGAGTTCCACCGGGGCGACCTCGCCGACGCCGCGATGCTGACCGCCGCCGTCAAAGGTTGCGACTACGTCTTCCACGTCGCGGCCAAGGCCGGGGTCTGGGGGAAGTGGGAGGATTACGTGCGCAGCAACATCACGGGAACGGAAACCGTCGTGCAGGCCTGCCGCGACCACGGCGTCACGGCCTTGGTCTACACAAGTACCCCGAGCGTGGTCTTCAACGGCGAGTCCTTTCGCGGGGCCGATGAGTCCCTCCCCTACGGCACGGAGTTCCTCTGCGCCTACGCCGAGACGAAGGCCACCGCCGAGCGCCGCGCCCTCGAGGCCGCCTCGGAGAGGCTCAAGGTCTGTGCGCTCCGCCCACACCTCATCTGGGGCCCGGGCGACCACCACCTCTTCCCCCGCGTCCTTGCCGCTGCCCGCGCCGGTAAACTGCGCATCGTGGGTGACGGGGCAAACCTGGTCGACGTCACGCACGTCGACACCGCGGCGAACGCCCACCTCGGTGCGCTGGACGCGCTCCTCGCCGGTCGCGCCAATGGCAAGGCCTACTTCCTCTCCCAGGGCCAACCCGTGAAGCTCTGGGACTTCATCAACCGCCTCGTCGTCGGGGCCGGCCTCCTGCCCATCACCAAGCGGATGCCACTCCGCCGCGCCTACGCGCTCGGTGCGCTGATGGAAGGCCTCTGGACACTGCTCCCGCTCAAAGGTGAGCCGCCCATGACCCGCTTCGTCGCCGTTGAGCTCGCCAAGGACCACTGGTTCGACGTCTCCGCCGCGCACCGCGACCTCGGGCTCAAGCCCGCCGTCGACACCTGGACCGAGCTCGACCGCCTCGCGGCGACGTTCCGAGCCAAAGGCTGACCCGCACCGAGCCCGTCGTCCGGGACTTTAGCGGGTAATGATGTCCACCTCGCAGGCCTCGCAGCGGGGCTTGCCCAACAATAGGACCTGCTGACCGCAGAGCGGACAGGCATCCCCTGCCAACGGCTCGACCTGCTTGGCCGCGGCCTCGTAGCCCCGCTGGGCCCGGCAGCGCTCCCAGAGAAAGCCGCAGATCATCACCAGACCCAAAACGAGGAACGGCAGGGGATCGGTCCAATCGAGCTGACGCTTCTCGGACAAGACCGCCCCCAGGATACCCGCGAGGGCAAGCAGGACGAAGAAAGTGCCGCCCATGATCCCGCAACCCGCGATCCAAGACCGGACTGGACGGCGAGCGTCGACATCGCCCTGACAATGGCCGCAGATCCAGGTGGTCATGGTCCCAATCGGGAGCATGGGGATGAAGAATAGATGCAGAAAAAGGATGCGGCGTGTCCCGACGGCCAGCGTCTCATCCTCGCACGAGGTGCACCAAGCATTCTTACAGGCGACCCTCTTAGGGAAGAACTTGTAGTGTCCGTGGATGACCAGCATGCAGTTTGATTAAGGTTTCCAGTGCTGAAAACAAGACCACGGACAAACACCCCATAAAAGGGGTCAGGCCGTTCGCGGGCCTACCTGTTAGTTTGGAGGCTCGAAAATGGCGTTTAAACTAACAGCCTGCCTCACTAACGGCCTGACCCCTTTTCACGCGGGATGCTTGCACGACGGGGCCTTTCCCCCAAGGTACCCCGCATGCCCGCCGACGGACTCCAGCCTGATAAAACTTTCCACGTGACCATCCGGACTTGGTTCGACCAGACCGACGGTCTCGGGATCCTCCATCACTCGCACTATGTGCTCATGATGGAACGTGCACAGAAGGTGATGTTCATCGCCTTGATGGGCAAAGACACGATCGACCCCGCCGTGGCGCCAGATGTCTACGTAGTAGTCCGCGATATCGAACTGCACTACCTCGTCGCCATCCGCCCAGAGTGCGACGTGAAGCTGATTCTCAGTGTCCGCAAAGTCCGCGCCGCTGGCCTGACGGTGGATGTCGAGTTCCGGAGCCCGGATCACGCCATCCTTTATGCCAAGGCCTCCCGCACGGTCTGCCGCATGGACGGCACGACCCACCAGCCGGCGGCCTGGAGCGACGAATTCAGGGAGAAGCACGAGAAGTTGGTGGGGTAAGTGAATCACCCAGAGTTCAGAGTACGGATTACAGAGGGAGGAACTTGGTCCCTGCCGGGAAGGTCTGGCGTTGAATACCCCACAGACTGCATTTCCCGGCCTGAACCCTTCACCGACTGTTGGCTAAGGCATTTCCACCGTCGACCTTACTGCCACGGAAAGCAGCCATGGGGCAGTGGAGAATAAAACGGAAGGACCAACGCATCGACGTCTGCTTGCCTGGCAAGAGGCCAAGACCTTGGCCATCCAGATCTACGAGGTTTGCAAGCACCAGAAGGACGGCATCGACCGGGGGTTGCTGACCAGATACGTTGGTCGGCCATTTCAGTCCCATCCAATATCGCCGAGGGTAATGGCCGAGGATCGAACAAGGACTCACTTCGTTTTCTCTACATCGCCCGAGGCTCGCTATGCGAACTAGAGACGCAGATTGAAGTCTGCCTTAGCGTGAAGCTCCTGTCAGATGCAGACGGCCGACGCCTGATGAAGCAAGCCATGGTAGTTGGACGTCTCATCGGCGGACTTATTCACTATCGAAAGCAGAAGGAAGAACACGAAACTATTCCGAAACCAAGGCCGCCGCGCTGAAATCCACGCAGCGTAACCCCTACGTGCTCCGTAATCCGCACTCCGCACTCTGTACTCCTCACTCTGCACTCCTTTTTGCCCTCTCCTTCAACTCCCCACAAATCCCACACGTCTTCCCGTCGCAACCGCGCGCGGTGCAGTGCTCGCGGCCGAAGAAGATGATGCGGAGGTGGAGTTTATTCCAGCTGTTCTCCGGGAAGACTTTCTTGAGGTCGCGTTCGACCTGCTCGACGGACTTGCCGGGGCTGAGCTTCCAACGCTTCGCGAGGCGATGAATATGGGTATCCACCGGGAAGGCCGGGACGCCGAAGGCCTGCGCCATCACCACGGAGGCGGTCTTGTGGCCGACGCCCGGCAGCTCCTCCAGTTCCTCGAAGGTCCGGGGAACCTGCCCGCCGTGCTTGGCCATGAGCATCTTGCCCAGACCGACCAGGGCCTTGGATTTCTGCGGGGCGAGGCCGAGCTGTCGGATCAAACCTAGCACCCGATCAACCGGCATCGCGGCCATCTTCGCGGGCGTACCCGCGACGGCGAACAAGGCTGGGGTGACTTCGTTGACCTTCTTATCCGTGCACTGCGCCGACAGCACCACCGCGACCAACAAGGTGAAGGCATCCGTGTGGTCCAACGGGATCGGGGTCGCGGGGTAGAGCTTCGCCAAGGTTCGGGCGACGAAGTCGGCTCGGTCTTGGCGGGTCATCGCCACAAAGTAGGCCCTCGCCCCTTTCGTGGCAAATCCGCACCCGCGAGTTATTCACACTCGAGTGGTTTCGGTCTTATGCGGCCGCCGATAGCGTCCTTTGCTTATAGGCAAATCCGCCCCCTCTAATACCCCCTCACCGCAGGGCTGGACGGTTGCGGGTGAGCGTCAGGGGTTCAAAAAATGTCCCCCCACTTCAACCCATGGCTCAACTGCCCTTCGACCCTTCGAAAATCTCGCGCGAACTCGCCCGCCACTACATCCCGGCCACCGAGGCCGACATCCGCGAGATGTTCGCTGCGAGCGGGGGGGGCGATTTCCCCGGACTGTATAGCCATATCGCCGATGACGTGAAGTTCCCGACCGCGCCAGACCTCCCGGCTGAGCTCGCCTACCCCGACTTGGCGGACGCCATGGAGGCCCTGTCACGGAAGAACCACGTGGCCACCGGCTTCCTCGGCGACGGACTCCAGGTCTACCGCACCCATGAGATTGTCGGGCATGTCTGCTCGATCCGTAACCTCACGACCTCCTACACGCCGTACCAGCCTGAACGGTCGCAAGGCACGCTGATCACCCACTGGATCTACCAGTCCACCCTCGCCCAGCTCACCGGCTTCGAGGCCGTCAACTCCTCGCTCTACGACCGCGCCAGCGCCCTCTTCGAAGCCGCCGTCTGCGCCGTGCGGATGTCCGAGGCGGACACCGTCCTCGTCGCGGCGAACCTCTTCCCGGGTGACCTTGAGGTGCTCCGCACCCACTGCGCTGAAACCTCGTTGAAACTCGAATTCCTCGCCCCGGAAGAAGCAACCGGCCGGATCCGGGGTGCCGCAATCAAGGCCCGCGTGGCTTCGCTGGAGGGCAAGGTCGCCGCCGTTATCTTTCCGCAGGTCAACCACCTCGGCCTCGTCGAGGACACCGATGAGCTCGCCGACGCTTGCGCCGACGCCCGCGTGAAATCCATCGCCGTCATCGACCCGATGCTCCTCGCCACCGGCGGCCTCAAAGCGCCGGCCGACTACGGACGCCAGGGTGCCGACATCCTCGTCGGTGAAGGCCAACACCTCGCCATCGGCGCTAACTTCGGCGGTCCCGGCCTCGGCATCTTCGCCGTCCGCCACAACGCCGAGCGTAAGAACGAAGTCCGCGAAACTCCCGGCCGCTTCGTCGGCAAGGCCAAGGACAACGCCGGCCGCGACTGCATCGTCATGGTGCTCTCCACCCGCGAGCAACACATCCGCAAGGATAAGGCCACGTCGAACATCTGCTCCAACCAGGCCTTCATCGCCACCATCGCGGGTGCCGCCATCCTCGCCCGCGGCGAGGCCGGCATGGCGGCCAGCTGTGCCGCCGGCCGCGAGCGCGCCCATCGCGCCGCCGCCAAACTCCACACCATCCCGAGCCTCAAGGTCTGCTACGCCCAACAAGCATTCTGGAATGAATTCAGCCTGATGCTGCCGGAACCTGCCGCGGCCGTACTCGCCAAGGGCCGCACTGCTGGCTTGCACCTCGGGGTCGACATCACTGGCCGCACGCCCTGCAACTGCGCGCTGCTCAAGATTTCGTTCAGCGACATCCAGACCGACGACGATGCCGACCGCCTCGTGACGTTCTTCGAAGGTCTCTACGGCAAAGCCACTGGCTCCGCCACGCTGCCGGCCGTCCCCGCCCACCTACTGCGGTCCGGCGAGGTGGGCCTCCCGTCCTTCCCGTTGGCCGAACTCAAGGCCTACTACAGCAAGCTCGGCGAACTCAACATCTCGCCCGATACCGGCTGCTTCCCGCTCGGTTCGTGCACGATGAAGTATAACCCGCACATCAATGATTGGGCCGCTGGGCTGCCGGGCTTCACCGCTCTGCACCCGCAAGCCCCCGTCGAAGACGCCCAAGGTTCACTGGAATTGCTCTGGCAGATTCAGCAGTGGATGCAGGCCATCACTGGCCTCCCGGGCCTGACCACCCAGCCCGTCGCGGGTGCCCAAGGCGAGCTCGTGGGGCTCAAACTCTTCCAGGCATACCACCGCCACCACGGCCAAGCCCACCGCGACATCATGCTCATTCCGTCGTCGGCCCATGGCACAAACTTCGCCACGGCCACGACCGCCGGCTTCATCAACCGCCAGCGTGCGGACGGTGCACCTTCCGGTATCGTTATTCTCAAGTCCGCGCCCGATGGTCGCGTCGACCAAGCCGACTTCGCCGCCAAGATTGCGCAATACGGTGACCGTGTCGCTGGCATGATGGTGACCAACCCAAACACGTCGGGCGTCTTTGAGACCGACTTCAAACGCATGGCGGATGCGGTGCACCGTGCGGGCGGCCTCGTTTACATGGACGGCGCCAACATGAACGCCATCGCTGGCTGGGTGAACCTGGACAAACTCGGCGTCGATGCCGTCCATAATAACCTGCATAAGACCTGGACCGTCCCGCACGGCGGCGGGGGCCCAGGCGACGGTATCGTCGGGGTCTCCGCCCGCCTCGTCGACTTCCTCCCGGGCTTCCAGATCATCAAGCAGGGCGACCGTTTCGTCCCGGTCCGCCCCAAGCACAGCATCGGCTCGTTCCACCGTCACTGGGGTAACTTCGCCCACAAGGTACGCGTGTACACTTACCTACAGCGCCTCGGCCGAGAGGGCGTGCCGCGGATGTCCGCCATGTCGGTGCTCGCCAGCCGGTACCTCTTTGCGCGCCTCGGCCGGCAATTCCCCTCCCTGCCCACCGCCGCCGATGGCGTCCCGCGCATGCACGAGTTCATCCTCACGCTCACCGAAGAGGACTTCAAGCGCATCGAGGCCGCCGGCATCCCGCGCCCCAACATCATCTCTCGCGTCGGCAAGCTGTTCCTCGACTTCGGCTTCCACGCCCCGACCGTGGCCTTCCCCGAGGTCTTCGGGCTCATGATCGAGCCGACCGAATCCTACACCAAGGCCGAACTCGACCGCTTCGCCGACGCCGTGCAGGCCATCGGTGAACTCATCCGCTCGAACCCGGAGCTACTCAAGGCCGCCCCGCGCTTCACGCCGGTGGACCGCGTCGACGAGGTCGCCGCCAACCGCACCTTGGTGCTCAGCGAACGCCTCACGGCCCTCCCGCCGATCAACGAGAACCGGCTCTCGCCGGTCCTGCTGAACGCGATGCCCATCGCCGAGATCAAGGCCCGCATCCTCGCCGCCGGCTGACGGTTAGGCGGCCGGCAGGCTCACGACGAAGGTGGTGCCTCGGCCTAGTTCGCTGGTGACGGCGATGGTGCCTCCGTGAACCTCGACGGCCTGCTTCACGATCGCAAGCCCCAGTCCCGCCCCGCCGGTATGGCGCGAACGCGAAGGGTCGGCCCGATGGAACCGTTCAAAAATCCTCGGTAGGTCCGCCGCCGCGATGCCGCGCCCATCGTCGGCCACCGTCAGGATGGCCCGACCCGCGCTCGTGGCGGTCGAGACCGTGACGGTGACGCCGGCGGCGTTATGTAAGATCGCGTTGACGATGAGGTTGAGGATGACGCGACCGAGGCGGGCCGCGTCGCCCTTGACCGGCGCACCCTCGAGTTGCGCGACGAGCTTCGCCTCATGCTCACGGGCCAACCGTCCGAGCAAGGCCACCGCCTCGTCGGCGAGGTCCGCAAGGTCGCAGTCATCCGGCGCCACGGGACGGCCCACGTCACCTTGGGCGAGTTCCAACAAAGCGTCGGAAATCGCCTTCATCCGCAGGGCCGAAAGCTGGATGGCCTCGAGCGTGGCCCGATACTCGGCGGGCGTCCGCTCCTGGCGTAACGCGCCTTGGCTGTCGGACAAGATGACCGTCAAGGGCGTGCGAAGCTCGTGGGAGGCGTCGGCCGTGAACTGCGTCACGCGTTCCCGCGCCGCGTTCATCCGGCCGAAGGTGTCATTCAGCACGACCGCGAGGCGGCCGAGCTCGCTTTCCGTATCCTCGACATCGATCTGTCGACCAAAGTCGCCGGCGGCAATGCCCTCGGCGTCGACCGCAATCCGGTCGAGCGGCCGGAGCGACCGACCAGCCAGGGCCCAACCCACCGCGCATCCGACGACCGTCAAGGCCAACTCGGCGGCCAGCAACTTCCAGGCGAGCAGCCGCAGGTCCGCCTCGAGCGCCGAGGTATCGAGCAAGAAAGCGACGAACATCTGGCCGGGCGGGCGATGCAGCAGGATGCGCCGATTATCCAGCGTGAACATGACATCGGTCGGACGAACCGGCCCTGGCTCCTCCCCCATCGGCTCCAACTGGGCGAGGCAGGCGGAGACCAAGGCCGCGGTCGCCTCGGTGGCGGGCGCCGTCGTAAAGGCGACCTTCGCATCGACCAAGGCGACGACCAAGACCTGGCAACCTTGCTGCGCCAAGTCGCGGAGCGTTTGCTCCGCCTTGATCTTACGTTGCGAGGGAGTCTCGCTCGTGCGCGGCCGCGGCTGACCCCCGCCGTTGGCCCCCGGACGCGGGGCCCCGAGCCCGGGTGCGACTTCGCTGACCGCCCCCATGTTGGTGGTCATCATCTGCCGCAGGCGCAGGTCGACTTCCTGATAGCGGTTCGCCCGCTCATGGCGGTAGAAGGCGACCAGCAGGACCGCGGCGGTCCCGGCGAGCAGCGCGAAATTCCAAGCCAGGATGCGCCAGCGGATGGAATGAAAAATCACGGGCGCTCCTTCCCTTCGGGCGCGGCCTCGATGACATAACCCAGCCCGCGCCGGGTCTTGATCAAGTCGGCCCCGAGTTTGCGCCGGAGGTTGCAAACGTGGACCTCCAGGAGGTTCGATAAAGTATCCTCGTTCTCGTCGAAAAGGTGCTCATAGAGCTCCGCACGGGTGACGACGGCCCCGCGGCGGTGAGCCAAGTACTCGAGCAAGGTGTACTCCCGACCGGTGACCGGCTCTTCCTTCCCCGCCTTGGTCACGCGGCGGGCGACCGTGTCGATGCTGACCTCGCCCAACGAGATGGTGACGCCAGCGCTGGGCCGATTGCGTCGGACGAGGGCGCGGAGCCGCGCCAGCAACTCCTGCTGGACGAACGGCTTCGCGAGGTAATCGTCGGCCCCGAGGTCCAGGCCGACGACGCGATCCTCCACGGAATTGCGGGCCGTGAGCATCATGACCGGGGTCCGCTTGACCCCGCGGAGACGGCGGAGCATCTCGCGCCCATCCATGACCGGCATCATGTGGTCGAGCAGGATGACGTCGTAGTCGCACTCCAAGGCCTTGTGCAGTCCTTCCGCCCCGTCGGCGGCCCCATCAGCGGCATACCCTTCCTCGCGCAAGACCTTGAGCAGGCCGGTACGGAGCGGGGCTTCGTCTTCGACAAGGAGGATACGCATCGGGGACTTGGCCCATAGTCTACCAGATCGCCTCTTAATCCAAGATTAAGAAGCGGGCGGCAGCCGGCGGCCGGCCCTCACTCCGCCACGATCATCCGACCCCGGGAAACCCCCGCGTAGGCACCGCAGATGAGCGCCGATACCCCGCAGACCCAGAAGACCTGGCCAGAACTGATATGGAATGTCTCGCGGGCGACGTATTGGACGCCGGCGGCAGCCAGAATCCCGAGGAAGCTCAGGCTACTCACGCTACCCTGCACCGCGCCTTTACTCTCCGGCGAAGGACGGTGCTGGATGACGGAGACGACGGGGACGATGAAGAGGCCGGCGGAGAAGCCCAAGGTAGCCATGCAGATTCGGAAAGTGTCGGGGGTGACCCCCTCCATTCCCATCGGCACGGTGCTCAGGGCCAGGCCAAGCGCGCCAAGCGGGACGAGGCGATATTCGATGCGGCCGCGCGAAGCGTAACCAGCGACGACGCTCCCGATGCCGATACCGAGGGCCAACCACACGTTCATCATGCTGTTCTGGGTGCCGGTCAGATGTAGGACGCTCTTCCCAAAGACCACCACGTTCATCATCACCAAGGCCGAGATGAAATAGAAGCCGGTGTTACCCCAGCACGCGCGCCAGAGATCCCGATCCTGCTTCATGATTAGGAGCTGACGCCAGAGGTCGGTGACGGGATTGATGCGGACCGGGCAGGTCGGGTCGGCCGCAGGAACGGGCGTGACCTGTCGGCTGAGCAGCCAACCGCCGAAGGCGATGACCACCAGGATCGGGCCGGCGATCCACTCGCGTCCCGCAAAGGCGTCGGAGAAGACTCCGGCGGCCACCGTGCCGAGGATGACGCCGAGAAAAGTGAGCAGCTCAAGGATACCGTTACCCCAGGAGAGCTTGTCGTGCGGTAAAATTTCCGGCAGGATGCCATACTTCGAAGGGGCAAAGATGGCGCTATGGCACCCCATCAGGAAGATGGCACCTAACATAAGCGGTAAGCTTTTGAGCCATAGGGCGAGCCCAGCGAACGCCATGATGCCCATCTCCGCCGACTTCACGTAGACCATCATGCTCTGCTTGCTGTTACGGTCCGCCAGCCAGCCCCCCAGCATCGCGAAGAGGATGAAAGGCGCGGAGAAAACCGCCGTCACCAAAGAGACCAGCCGATCGTCCCCGGCTTCCCCGGAGGTCGCGGCGGCGCTGGCCAGAAGCACCAGGATGATGAGCTGCTTAAGCGCATTGTCGCTGAAGGCGTTCTGGAACTGGGTGGCCATCAGGCTCCAGAAGCCTCGCTGCCAGCCAACGTGAGAAACGGCTGAAGTCGAGGGGGCGGACATAGGCCATCTCACCCGCGGTGGGCGGGGATGACAAACCTATTAGACGCCTAGGACTTGAGCTGGGCGAACAGCTCCACCGCCGACTCGGAGCGGTTGAGGATGTAGACATGGTAGCCAGGCGCACCGCGGGCGACCAGCCCGCGCACCTGCCGGACCGCCCAGGAGACCCCGACTCGGCGCTGCGCTTCCTCGTCCGGCCCGCAGGCCTCGAGTTCCTGGATCAAGCCCTCGGGTAGGCGCGCCTTGCAGAAGCCGCAGAAGTTACGGGCCTGCTTCAAGGACAGCACCGGCATGACGCCGGGCAAGATCGGGACCGTGACGCCAGCCGCGCGGGCCCGGGCGACGAACCGGAAGTAATCATCATTATCGAGGAACAGCTGCGTGGTGACGAAGTCCGCGCCGGCCGCCACCTTGCCCGCGAGAAAACGAATGTCCGAGAGGTCATCCACGGCGTCGGGGTGGCGTTCCGGAAAACCAGCGACCCCGACCGCAAAGCGACCGGGGCGGACGGTCGAGATGTGCCGGACGAGCCCCTCCGCCTGCGCAAAACCCTCGGGATGAGGCGTGAAAGCGGCCTGGCCCTTGGGCGGGTCGCCCCGCAGGGCGAGGATGCCGGCGAAGCCGGCGGTATCGTAGCCGGCGATGACGTCGGTGAGTTCGGCCCGGGAGTGCCCGACGCAGGTGAGGTGACCGACAAGGGGGAAGCCGAGCTTCACCAGTTCGGCCCCGTAGGCGAGGGTCGTGTCCCGCGAAGTGCCGCCGGCACCATAGGTCAAGGAGGCGAAGTCGATGCCCGCGGGCCGCAACGCCCGGGCGACGTCCAACATCTTGGCACCCGCCTCGGGGGTCTTGGGCGGAAAGAACTCCACCGATACCGTGGGTCGGACGGGATCGCGCAAGGCTTGGAGGAACTGGGACCGCAACATAAAGTATCAACCTATCGAGATACGATGATGCATGTCAAGAACCGCTTACTCCTCCCCTCGCCCGCCGCCATTGGCGGGCAATTCCCCCGGCAAAGCCACGTGGTAGGCCATGACCATCCAGCACAGCATGGCCGGGTAGATGAGGACGATGAAAGCAAAAGAGCCGGCCATCCCAAGCAGGATTCCCGCGGTGACACCGATGACCTTGGCCGAGACCAAAACAAAATCAGGGATCAGGACGAAGAGGATGGCGGCGACGTAGCCGATCGACGTCGTCCCCGAGTAGAAGCCATGCGACTTCGCCAGATCCATGCCGCAACCGGCGCAGGCCTTATTCAGGTGGAACCAGGTGGCGAGCAAGCCGCGCTTGCCGCAGTTAGGGCAGTGGCAGCGCACTCCCCGGGCGATCACCTGAGCGCGAGAGACGACGAGGGCGGGTTCGACGGGCATGCTCCATGGTCGCAGACCCACCCGAGGGAGAAAAGGACATTATGGGAAGAACCCCGGGCGGGCCTTTTCGTTTGGACTGTGCACGGCCAACCGCTAAAACCGTGCCTATGGACACCCCCGCCCCGAAGTCCCCACGCCTGCTTTCCTTGGATGCCCTCCGCGGGTTCGACCTCTTCTGGATCCTCGGCGGCGAGGGTATCGTCCACGCCCTGCTCGCGCTTACCGGCTGGGCCTGGGTCGCCGTCATGGCTGACCAGATGAAGCACGTCGCGTGGGATGGGTTCCAGGCATACGACCTCATCTTCCCCACCTTTCTGTTCCTCGCGGGCGTCTCGACGCCGTTCTCGCTGCGGAACCATCTCGGGGCCGATAACCGTCGGGAGGTCGTGGTCAAAATCATCCGGCGCGGGCTGCTGCTGGTCCTGCTGGGCATCATCTACAATAATGGCCTGCAATGGAAAGGACTCGACCAGATGCGCTTCGGGAGCGTGCTCGGCCGTATCGGGCTCGCGGGCATGTTCGCCCAACTGATCTACGTCGCCAACGCCCATAACCCTCGGCGGCTCTGGTGGTGGCTCGGGGGAATCCTCCTCGGCTATTATGGGGTGATGATGACCTGTGCGGTACCTGGTTTCGCGCCGGGCGACCTCTCACCAAAGGGTAATTTCGCCAGCTACGTGGATCGCCTGTTGATGCCGGGCAAACTCCATCGAACGTTTCACGACCCCGAAGGCCTTTTCTCGACCATCCCCGCGATCGGGACGGCGCTGCTTGGCATCTTCGCCGGCCTCTGGTTGCAACGCCCCACCGAGGAAATATCGCCTTGGAAAAAGGCCCGACGGCTAGCGCTGGCTGGTTTGCTCTGCCTGGCCGCGGGCGGCCTCTGGGACTACGGTTTCCCCATCAACAAGAACCTCTGGTCCAGCTCGTTCGTGCTCTTCGCCGGCGGCTGGAGTTTCCTGCTCCTCGCGACTTTCTATGCCCTCATCGACATCTTAGGCTGGCGAAGCTTCGGCTTCTTCTTCGCGGTCATCGGCATGAACTCGGTGCTCATCTACATGGCAGGTAAGTTCATCAGCTTCGCCTTTACGGCGAACGCCTTGCTCGGTGGCGTGGCGAAAGCACTTCCGGCGGGACAGGAGCTCACCCTCTCCGTCGGCTTCGTCGCCGTCGAATGGCTCTTCCTCTGGTTCCTTCAGAAGCACAAGGTCTTCCTGAAGGTTTGAGGGAAGCGGGCGGAGGGCTTGGTTCAAGGTGCCTTGAAATCAACGCACTCGTCCCCCTCCACCCTCTTCGCCCCCTCACATCCGCTCCAGCGGCTCGATGCCGAGGAGGCGTAGCCCGGTCTCCATGATGGCGGCGGTCCGGGCGCAGAGCATGAGGCGGCGGGCCTTCACGGCCGGGTCATCGACGAGCACGCTGTCGGCGGCGTAGAACGTGCCATAAGCTGAGGCGAGTTCGTGAAGGTAGGTACAAAGGTGGTGGGGGCGGAGCTCCTCCAGCGCCAGATCGAGCGCGGCGGTGAAGGCCAGCAGCTTGCGGGCGAGGGCGATCTCGGTCGGGGTCTCCGGGTCGGAGGCGCCCTCCTCGCCCTGACCGACGGCGAGGCCGGTCTTGCGGAAGATGGAGCGGACGCGCACGACGGCGTAGAGGAGGTAAGGCGCGGTGTTGCCTTCAAAGGCCAGGAGCTTCTCCCACGAGAAAGTGTAGTCCATCGTCCGGCTGGAAGAGAGGTCGGCGTAGCGCAACGCCGCGACCCCGATGGTCTTGGCGATCAGCTGGCGCTCGGCCTCGGGGAGTTCGGCGTTCTTGGCGGTGACGGCGTCGAAGGCGCGGGTGGTGGCTTCGTCGATCAGTTCCTGCAGTCGCACCGGGTCGCCGGACTTCGTCTTGATGGCCTTACCGTCCTCGCCGAGGATGGTGCCGAACCACACGTGGCGAAGGCGCGGGAGCTTCCGACCGGAGGCCTTGAACCATTTGGCGCCCGTCAGGAAGAGTTGCTGAAAGTGATCCTGCTGGCGACCGTCGGTCACGTAGACCACCTCGTCGGCCTGGAAATGCTCGGCACGGTAGAGCAAGGTAGCCAGGTCGGTGGAAGCGTAATTGGACGAGCCATCCTTCTTGCGGACGATGAACGGCATCTTGGTCTCGGCTTCCCGCGAAAAGCGGCTCTCCTCCTCATGCCAGACCACCAAGGCACCCTCGCTCTCCTCGGCCAACTGGTACTTCGCCAGCTCGGCGTAGACCTGGTCGACCTTGTCGCGGTAGAAGGATTCGCCGAGGATCACGTCGGTCTTCAAGCCGAACTGGTCGTAGATGCGCTGGCAGGCGGCGTTGGAGACCTCGACGATCTCCTTCCAGAGGGCGAGGCTGGCGGCGTCGCCGGACTGCAGTTTGGCCAGCTCGGCGCGGGCGGCGTCCATGAGGGCCGGGTCGGCCTTGGTGGCGACGCTACCTTCCTTGTAGAGCCGCTCGAGATCCTCGAGGGCCGTGGGGCTCTTGGCATCGAGCTGGAAACCCGCGCGGCGGATAGCGAGGATGAGAATGCCGAAGTTGGTGCCCCAGTCGCCGATGTGGTTATCGCGGACGAGGTCGGCGCCGCAGAACTCGATCAGGCGCGCGACAGCCTCACCGATGACGATCGGGCGGAGGTGCCCGACGTGCATCTGCTTGGCGGTGTTGGGGGACGGGTAGTCGATGACGACCTTGCGGCCGCCCATGAGGCGGGCGGCGCCAGCGCGCCACTTGGACTCGTCGCGGTACTCACGCAGCCAGGCGCCGAGGGCGGCGGGCGTGAGCTTGAAGTTGATGAAGCCTGGGCCGGCGACTTCCATCTGGACGAGCTGGTCGTCGAACTGTCCCTGGGCGCGGACGGCTTCCACCAGCGCCGTGGCTAGAGCCCGCGGGTTCGCCTTGGCCTTCTTCGCCGCGGCGAGTACGCCGTTGGCCTGGAAATCCGCATGGCGGGGATCCGACGGCTTGAGCTCGGGATTGAAATCCCCCTCGAGGCCGGGGACGGACGCGGCGGCCTTGCGCAGCAAGGCGTCGATTTCACGGGCGGGATTGAACCAGACGGACATACCTCAAGCCGTAAGCCCCTACGCCCCCTCGGCAAGCGAAGAAGGCCTGGCAAGATGTGGGCCAGGGCTAGGGCTTGGGCCAGGGCTTGGGCTCGAAGAAGCTAGGTCGGCAGCGACAAGAGACCATGCAGGGCCAGTAAGCGAAAGCAGGGTGAACCCCTGCCGTCGCGCTGACTTTGGCATCAACCAGCCCTAGCCCTGGCCCAAGCCCTAGCTCCATCCCTACCCTTTTACTTCAGCGTCATCAGGTAGGCCAGGAGATCGGCCACCTGCTGGTCCGACATGGCGTCGAGCAGGCCTTCCGGCATGAGCGAGCGGCGCAGGTAACGGGCGGAGCGCACCTTGTCCTTGGGGACGCGGATCTCCTCGCTTCCCGGCTGGCGGATGACGTAGGCCTTGGCGTCCTCGGTCACGTAGAAACTATCGAGGACCTCGCCATTGACCAGCTCGAGACGGAAGACGCGGTAGGCGGCCTCCATCGCGGCGTTGGGATCCATCACGTTGCGGACCACGCCCTCGAGGCCCATCGCGCCGGCGCCGCTGAGGTTGGGACCGATGAGGCCACCCTGCCCGTTGATGGTGTGGCAGGTCTGGCAGATCGCCGCGAGGGCCTTGCCCTGAGCGACGTTACCGCCCTTGTGACCGAGGGCCATGTAGTGCGCCTGCTTGCGCGCGAGGACATCGAACTGCGCCTTGGTGATGAGCGGAGGGACATCGGTGGTCCGGACGACCTTGGCGCCCTTGCCGAGCTTGGCCCAAGAGGCGTCGCCGCCTGCATTGAAGAACGTCAGGCCGGCCGGACGGTCCTCGCCGGCGAACGTGCGGGTGAAGTTATCGCGGATCTCCTTCGCCGAGCGGGCGACGCTCCACACGCGGTATTCCGCCAGGGCGCCCTGCGTGCCGCGCTTCGGCACGGTCCAGGCCACATCACAACCAAGGAAGTCCTTCGGTACGGGAAACCGGCCGACGGATTCCAGCTCGCCGTTGCCGTAGAGGCGCAGTTCGCCCTTGGCGTCGCGCGTGATCGCATAATGCATCCAAAGTTCCGGCGTAATCGGCTTCTTGGCGACCAACACGTCGCCCAGCGGCGGGAAGACGTAGAGTCGCAGCAGGGAGCCGGAGAAGTTGAGGTCAAGCTGACCAGGTGCGCCGAGCACCCCGTCATTGTTATCGATCCCCGGGGCGAGCCGCACCCAGAACTCGAGGGTGAAGGGTCCCTTGAGGTCCAGTTTGGTCTCGGCCACGGCGCCATCGGAACCATCCAGTTGGAGCACCGGGCGGAAGACTGCGCCCAGCTCCGCCATCAAGGACTGCAGTTCCGGGCTCTCGCCCAAAGTCAGCGCCAGTTTCTCGGCGGTCGGGCCATCGATCTCCTCCTTCGCTAAGGTCTTGGCCAGGATGGCCGCGGCGACCGCCCGCGCCCCCTCCTTCGCGGAACTCAAGCCACCGAGGACCGCCCGGCGGCGAAGCACGTCGAGCTTAGGTAGCAAGCCGAGAGCCGCGGCCGGGGCCTGCGGCGAGCGCGAGGCGGCAAGGGCGGCGAGCGCTTGGTCGACGACCCCCGCGTCCGGCGAAGCGGCGAGCTCGACGAAAAGGGCGACCTCCGCGCTGCGCAGGTCACGCAACGCTTGGAGCGAGGCGGCGAGAGCCGCGGGCTCCTGGGTCGCCTGGGCGAAGGCTACCAAGTCGGGCTCGAGGGCGGCGAGTTGGAACCCGCCGATGAGGGCCACCGCGAGGGCGCGGGACTTCGCGTCCCCGGTCAGCAGCTCCTTGGCGACATCGGCCAGCAGCGGGCCGACCTTCGCGGGGTCGAGCTTCGTGCGGGCCGCCAGCAAGCCCTCCGCGACCTCCGCACGCACGGCGGGCTTCCGGAGCAACGCGCGCAGCGCGTCGGCGCAAGCCGGGACCGAGATGGACTGGGCAAGACTGAATAGTTCCTCGCTGGTCGGAGCACGCGCCAACGTGGGGAGCACGGCGGCGAGGATGGTCGCGCCGGCCTTCGGCTCCAAGGCCAAGGTGGCGAAAAGCCTCGCCTCGCCGGAAAGACCAGAGTCGGTCCGCTGCAGGAGCGTGGCCACGGCGGCAGGCTGACGCTCGAGGTACATGCGCACCAGAAAGCGTTCGAACTCACGGTAGTAGGCCTCCCCGACCTTGATCGGCTTGCCATCACGCGAAGGCGCCACGGGCCCGGCCAAGGAAGGTTGACCATACGTGAGCAACGCCGGCAGCGCGGCGGCGGAAGTCGTCGCCTCCCCCAGGGTCTTGATCGCCGCCTGGCGCACCTCGGCATCGACGTCCGTGCGCAACCCGGCCAACAAGGCAATCTGGGCGGCGTCGAGCGAACCGGCGTAACGTAGCACGCTCACCGCTTCTCGGCGGACGTTGCGATTGGATGACTTCAATAGGCCAGCCACGAGGTCGACCGGGTGCTTTTGCTGCCAACCCAGCACCCAAAGTGCCTGAATCCGGCGGGCGGCCGGGGCGGCGTCGTCCTGCGCGAGCTGGCGCAGGGCGGCGGTGGTGGCGGCCTCAGGGGCACGGTCAGCCAGGGTCTGCCAAGCCAGATGCGCGTCGCCGACGATCGCGCCACCGAGGCGGGCGATAAGGTCGGCGGAGCTGAGCTTAGTGTAATTAGGGATCGCCGGGGCGACATACCCCTTCGGCTTGATGCGCCAGATACGACCCGACTGCTTATCGCGGTCGGGGTGGTTACGGGCGACTTCGTTATGGCTGATGATCTTGTTGTACCAATCGATCACGTAGAGGCAGCCGTCGGGGCCCATCGTCATCGCAATCGGGCGGAAGAACGGGTCGTCGCAGGTGACGAGGTCGGCCAGCTTCTCCAAGGAATAGCCCGCCCCATCCCCCGACATCTTGATGGCGTTGACCTTCGAGGTGATCGGGTTGGCCACATACATGACGTCGGCGTAGCCCTGGGGCCAGATGCCATGATCGCTCAAGGCGAGGCCGCTGAGGCCCGTCCCACCCATCTTGAACTGGGGCGCCTGCACGGGGAACGGCGGCTGGTAGGACTTCGCGAGGCGATCGGCGCAGCCGGGATACCAAGCGTACTCGTGGAACGGCATCACGGGGTAGCCATAGTCGTTGGCCTCCTGGATGAAGGTCTCGCCCTGGCCCGTCAGCACGAGTCCCCAGATATTGCACGGGCCGGTGCTCGTCGGCTCGAAGAAACTTCCATCGGGCCGGAAACGGGCCATGCGCGTGCTGGGAAAATCGGTGGTCTCCCCTTTCGTGGTGGTCACCTTGCCGGAGTTGAACGCACCCTGCGCGAGCCAGAACCAACCCCCTGGGGCGCGCGTGAACTGGTGCGGGAACAAGTGGGAATCCTGGATGCCGAAGCCGGTCAGCAGGACCTCCCGCTTGTCGGCCTGACCGTCGCCATCGGTGTCGCGCAAGAAGACGACGTCGTGGCCGTGCTGAACGATTGCGCCGTCCTTGTAAGGCAGCACGCCCTCGGGGATCGCGAGCCCGTCGGCGAAGACGCGGGGCTCCTGCGGGCTGCCGGCGAACGGACGGTCGAAGACGATGACTTTGTCGCGCGCCTTCGACTTATAGAGGGCCTCGGCCGCGGCCGGGTTCTCGTTGGCGTCGACCGGATACTCCAGCGCGGTGCTGGACCAGGCGCGGCCCTGCTGGTCGAAGACGAGCATGACGAACTTGCCAAAACCGGGCGACTCCTGGGCGAAGAGCTCGATCTCGAAACCCTCGGGCAGGTGGAAGAGCTTCCGCTGCTCCTCGGCGGTGCGGCGCACGCCCTGCACGTTATTGTACCCGATATCCTTCTTCTTCGGGGCCTCGGCCTTCGCGGGGGCGGCGGCCTTGAGCTTCGCCCAGGTCATTTCGGCGGGGGTCGCGGGCAGTTCCTCGATCTCGATGTCCTTGGCTTGGATGACGGCTTTGCCGCCGGCATGGATCTGGAGGCCAATCCGGCCGTCCGTTGCGATGTAAGCGTCGGCCTCGGTGTAATCCAACGCCGGCACGCCGTTGATCCAGGAGCGGAGGCGGCGACCCTCGGCGCGGATGCGGTACTCGTTCCAGTCGCCTTCCTTGACCGCGGCCTGGACGGCCTTGGGGTCGGTCGAGTCGGCGATGACCTTGTTGCGGCGGCTCTCGTCGTAGAGCTTGCCGTACCAACCCGGCCCGAAGTCCACCTGATAACCTGACATCTCGGTGTTGTTGGGGACGCGAACGCTACGGATCTGCACGCCGCTGTTCACGAAGCCGGTGCCGGTCAGGCGGAGCTTCACGCGCAGTTCGAAGTTCTGGTAGCTCTGGTTCGTCGCGAGGAAGAAGTTGCGCGGCACGTTCTGCGTGGTCGAACCACCGCGGATCTCGCCGTCCTCGACGCGCCACCAAGCGGGGTCGCCCTCCCAGCCGTCAAGGGTCTTGCCGTCGAACAAGGAGACCGGCGCGGCGGCGGCGACCAAGGCGAGGCCGAGGAACAGGGCGGAGAGGAGGCGGGGACGCATGGCAGGGGTCTCCTACCCTAGCCGGCCGGCCGGGGCGGACAACCCCGCATGTCATCCTGAAACGCAAGTCTGCTAGCGCGAAAAGCACATGAGGGCCGGGGGCGGCCGCAGCGGACGCTTGCGTCCCGGGCCCGGAAGCCAAGGTTAACCCCATGTCCTCGCACCACCGCCTGCTCCGCGACTGTCCCGTCACCGTCATCCCCGCCGGGGATGCGGCGATCCTCGAGGCCGGGACGGAAGTCGAGGTCACCCAGGCGCTCGGCGGCTCGGCGACGGTCCGCACCCCGATGGGACTCTTCCGCATCGCGCCGGCCGACCTGGCGGCCCTCGGCGCGGACGCGGTCGAACTCTACGCCGCGAAGGCCGGGAACGTCGCGACCGGCCCGCTCGACGAGTCCGCGCTCTGGGAGGCGCTCAAGGGATGCTTTGATCCGGAAATCCCGGTCAACATCGTGGACCTCGGCCTCATCTACGACCTGGCGCTCGCCCCGGGTGAACGCGGCGGTCAGAAGGTCGCCGTGAAGATGACCCTCACCGCGCAAGGGTGCGGCATGGGGCCCGTCATCGCCGCGGACGCCCAAGCCAAGCTCGAGGCCCTCGCCGGGATCGAGTCCGCCGAGGTCGCCATTGTCTGGGACCCGGTCTGGAACCCGCGGATGATCTCCGAAGCCGGCCGCAAGCAACTCGGGTTGGAATGATGGCCACGCTCGTGCAGCCCGCGACAGCCCTCTACCTGCACGTCCCGTTCTGCGCGTCGTCCTGCGACTTCTGCTCGTTCTATCAGGAGCAGCCGAAGCGGGGCGAGGTCGAGCGCTTCCTCGCCGCCATCGAGCGGGAACTCGCCTTGCACCCGCCAGGACGGGTCGAGACCGCCTTCTGGGGCGGCGGGACGCCCGGCCTGCTCCCCGCCGACGACCTGCGCCGCCTCGGGACCGCGATGGTGCGGGCGGCGGGCCAGCCGGCCGAATGGACCGTCGAGCTCGCGCCTTCCTCCGTCCGAGCCGACAAGCTCGCGGCGCTCAAGGAAATCGGCGTCACCCGCGTCTCGATGGGCGTGCAGAGTTTCGACGACGCCACGCTCGACGCCCTCGGCCGCCGGCATTCGCCGAAGCAGATCATAGAAGCCTGGGAGCTCATCGAGGCCGCCGGCTTCGCCTCGCGCAACCTCGACCTCATCTTCGCCATCCCCGGCCAGGATGAGCGGCGATGGACCGAAGACCTGCGCCGGGCGATGGCGCTGCGCCCCGACCACCTCTCGACCTACTGCCTGACGTTCGAGGAGGATACGGCGATGTTCGTGAAACTCTCGCAGGGCAAGGTGAAGATCGACCGCGAACTCGAGGCGCGCCTTTACCGGCAAACCTGGGAGCAGCTCGAGGCGCACGGCTACGCGCAGTACGAGACCTCCAACTTCGCCCGCGCGGGCCATGCCTGTCGGCACAACCTCATCACCTGGGAGATGGGCTCCTGGATCGGCTACGGCCCCTCCGCCGCCTCGCAATGGGGCGACCGTCGCTGGACCAATCCCGCCAACCTGGACCAATGGATCCAAGGCATCGAGGCCGGCACGCCGACGCTCGAGCAGGTCAAGGACCTGAGCCCGGCGGACCTGCTCGGCGACGCCTTGGTGTTCGGACTGCGTCTGAACGCCGGCGTCGACCCCGCCGCGCTGGCGACGCGGTTCGCGACGCCCCTCCCCGCCCGCGTCGCCGGCCTCTTCCAAGACCTCATCACGGAAGGCCTGATGGAAACCAGCGGTGACGGCGTCCGCCTCACCGGCGAGGGCCGGATGCGCGCCGATGCGGTGGGCGTCGCGATCCTCGAACGCTTCGACTGATGGAGTCCGCCTTCGGAGCCGCCTTCTTCTTTGCGTGGTCGATCACCTGCGCCCGGCGCAGCTCGTTCCACCACGGGGCGGACCTTGCGAACCTCGCACGCATCACCATCGCCTTCCTTGCGATTGGCACCGTCATCCTCGGCACCCACCAACCGCTCCTCGTCCCCGGCTGGCCCTGGTTGCTGCTCGGCGGAGCCATCGGCCTCGGCGTGGGCGATATCGCCAGCTTCCACTCGCTGACCCGGATCGGCGCGGGCCTCGCCCTGCTCGTGATGCAAACGTTGGCGGCGCCGTTCGCCCTCCTCCTCGAGTACCTCGTGCTGGGGCACGCCCCCTCGCCCGCGCAGATGGCCGCGGCCGCCGTCATCCTCGTCGGCGTCGCGACCGCCCTCGGCTCTCGCCCGGTCGGCGACCCGCGTTACTGGCGGGCCGGGATCGCCCTCTCGATCCTCGCGGCGTTGGGCCAGGCCTGCGGCGCCGTGAGCACGCCGATGGCGAAGGCGGCGTGCGTGGCGGCGCAGGTGGAGGTACCGGATGGCTGGACCCAAGGCTTCCTGCGTATCCTTGGTGGCCTGCCCATCGTGCTCGCCTTCGTCCTCTGGAACACGCGCAAGCGCGGCCTGCTCGCCCAAATCCGCCGGCCCTACGACGGCTGGAAGGCGCGGGGCTGGGCGCTGATGAACGGCGTTTCGGGTCCAGGCATCGGCGTCGCTTGCTACCAATGGGCCCTGACCACCCAACCCGCCGCGGTCGTGCTCAGCATCGTGGCGATGTCCCCACTACTGGCTCTGCTATTCCAATGGGTGGTCGAGGGGCAAAGGCCCAGCACCCGCGTCTGGGCAGGCGGGGGTATCGCGGTTACCGGGGTGGTCCTCCTGCGCAATCCCAACATTGGAGTTAGTTTCCTAAGTCACTTTAATTCAGCAGGTTAACTGTCTATCTAAAGCGTCTAGGGTTTTTACCCTATGCCGAACCGATTGCAGGCGATGCTCGGCAACCGCATACTTACTAAGTTCCTGAACCGGAACCCGTCCTGGCGGCTGGATTGTTCATAGCTTGTTGGGTTTGTGCACGGCCGCGGTCATGCGACCGCTAAGCCACCAGGACGGTCACCTTTCTTCTTGCGCGCGACCTCTGGTCAGCGCGGCCGGGTCGTGACCTCGCGGAAGCGTGCCTCGTAACCGGGGTGGTTCGTCCCCATCCAGCGGTCCCAATAGTTGAAATAAAGACTGTAGTTCCCGCGGAAGGACTCGTGGTGCTGGATATGGTTCGTCGGGGTGTTGAGGAAGCGCCCGAGCCAACCGTCCAGCAACCACGGCGGGTAGAACTCGTAGCCCGCATGCCCCAGCACGTTGAAGACGATCTGCCAAACCATGAAAGCGGCGAACGCCAAGGGGTGGATCGGCAAGAGGCAGGCCACCAGGGGGAAGATGCCGGCCTGGACCGCGGCCTCGAGCGGGCTGAAGCAATACGCGGCCCACGGGCTCGGGTTAACGCTCTCATGGTGCACGCGATGGAACCACCGGAACAGGCGCGGGTGATGCATCAGCCGATGCGTCCAGTAGAAGTAGGTGTCGTGGAGCAGGATCGCGGCCGCGACGGTCGTCCAGAACCACAGCGGCCCATGCGCGTCGAGCTTCCAGTAAAGCCGCGTCCAACCTTGCTTCGCCAGCCACAGCGTGCCCGCGCCCACAGTCCCGTAAACGACGACGGTGAGCAGCGACCAGCCGAGCTCGCGCCGGACGTCGGCGCCGGCGGGGTAAGCCGGGATGATCTTCCGGGCGGCCCAACGACGACGAAAC
This sequence comes from Verrucomicrobiota bacterium, assembly GCA_014193315.1. Classification (GTDB taxonomy): domain Bacteria; phylum Verrucomicrobiota; class Verrucomicrobiia; order Opitutales; family UBA953; genus UBA953. The sequence goes on along the minus strand of BJHS01000001.1, from coordinate 54,419 downwards.
AGCACGTAGCCGAGCAACCAAGCGAGGCCGGCCCAGAAGGCATAGTTGAGCAGGCTCTGCAAGGCGATGCCCCCGACCGTGCCGCGCGGGCCGGTCAACAAGGGAGGCAAGACTTCGGGGGTGAGCATGCGGGCGAGACTCCAATCGCGATCGAGCGCAGAGGCCACCCCAAAACCTGAACTAGGCCTCGGCCCGGCGGCGCCGGATCAGCCATTCGGCGACCAGCAGGTTCGGGATTCAGCAGGTCCACGAGAGCATCCAGTAGAAATCCTCAAAGGGCCGGCCGACCGCGAAGCCCGCGCCCAGTTGCCAGCGGATCGTCACCGCCGCAAAAGTAAGCGAGAAATTCCGGATCGCCCAGCGCTCATGGGCGGCGTAATCGGCACCCTTCACGGCGGCGAGGGCAAGAAGCGCGGTGCCGATCCAGAAGGCGGAGAGCACCACGAAGCCGGCCATCGAGATGGCACCACCTTGGGCGATGAACGCCGTGAACAAACCGGAGATGCCGCCGACCAAGACCGTGAGGAAGTAGGCGAAGCCGAGTCCGCGATGCAAGGCCTTGCGACGACGCAAGGCGGGGATGAACTGCCACGGCCCGATGGCCAGCGCGACCAGCGAAGCCCCGACATGGGTGAGGATGCGCCAAGGGTGTTCCGCGTAGGCCGCCTGCATCGACGGGTGGACCGTCTGGCCAGCGTGAGGAAAGCGTAACCGACCAGCGCATAGATGGCGACGGCCATGGATGCGGCCGTGATCGCCCAGAAGGCGGCCTTACCCATGACGGGGAAGCTCCCCGACAATCGTATCCCAAAGGGCGATGCGCGACTCGATGGCGGCAACGGCAGCCTCGGCGGCTTCGGCCCACTTGCGATCATCGTCGCCGCAGAGTAGCTCGACCATGCGAAGCGAGATGGCGCCATGATGGCCGCCGTCGACCTCGATATGCCGTTCGAGGTAATAACGGAAGGTATCAAGCTTGCCCGGGTATTCCCGGCTGAGACGCGTGACCAATTCCGTGAACAGGTCGGGGATCAGGTCTTCGCGTCCGAAGGTGAAGGCCGCGGCGACCTCGTGGGACTTCCCATTCGTCGCCAAGGCGAAGGTCGCGCCGGAGAAAGCGGCGGCACCTGCCGGGACGCCGGTGGAGACCAACGCGGTGGCGGTCGAACCACCTGACCGGACCGAGGCGAGCGCCTTATCGACCGCGGCCGTATCGGAACCGGCCTCGTGCATCGCCCGCAGATAGAGATCAAAGTGCGCGACACGACCGCCACGCGGGTCGACGTCGGATTCTTCGCCGCAGACTATCTCGTTGATCAAGAAACGCACCTCGGCGTCGCCGAACGGCACCCAGGGAACCGTCACGCAGGTCAGGTCGCGCTGCAGGCGCTTCAGGAGCGACATGAAATCCCAGACCGCGAAGACGTGCGAACACATGAACACGCGGACGTCGTCGAGCGAGGCCATCCGGGCGTAGAGGGGGTGCGCGAGCAGGCGCTGGCGGGCGGGCGCGATACGGGCGCGGACGACATCGAGTCGGGACATGAATGGAAGAGTAAGGGACGAGGGCGAAAGGCAAGCGGAGGGCGGAGAAAATGAGAGGACTGAGTGGCGGGCTGAATTGAGGACCGGACGGAGGGCTCCATCGATGAATCAAGTGGACGGGCTGTCCGTCTAACCGGGGTTTCCGATACCGGATGAGACCTCCAGTAAGGCGCCCCACCCGATTACTGTGTTCGGTGACCCAAAAGACGTCCGATTCCTTCAGCAAGCCCGCCTTAATGCTGATAAGTACCTGCGTCTCGAGCTCGGCCAGCGACCCCCTGGCGATGTACAGAAACTTCAATGCATCCTTATTCGTACCCTTGGCGTTACCCTCGGCGATATTCGACGGCACCGAAACCGCCGCACGTCTCAACTGATGGATGATGTCGGCATCAAGCCGTGCTCAATTGGCTCGGCACATTAAATACGCAGAGACCGCAAGGTCGCAGGCCTCCGACCACGCCGACAACCTTCGGTAATCTGGACCCAAGACCCTTCCTCCATCCGGATATCGAAGCATTCGCGCCCACACCAGCCCGTCGCCAATCACCTCAGTCACCCCTAGGCAAACTCCGCCTTAAAATCTGCGTTCCAATTCAGACCTCCATCCAGTCCTCAACTCAGTCCTCTCTTCTTAATCTGCCTCAGCGCCTCGTAGGTCGCGATCCCGCAGGCGGTCGAAAGGTTGAGCGAACGGGTCTTATCATTGAAGTGCGGGATCTTCACTTCGCGGTCCGGACCGAACCACGCGTGGATGTCGTCGGACGTGCCGGAGCCTTCGTTGCCGAAGACGAGTCCGTCGCCTTCTTGGAACTCCGCATCCCAGAGGCCGCGTGTCGTCTTGGTCGTGAAGAGCCAGAGGCGTTCCGGGCGGCCGGGCGAGGCGAGGAAGGCTTCCCAGTTATCGTGATGCCGGACATCGAGCTCGTGCCAGTAATCCATACCGGCTCGACGCAGCTTGGCGTCGTCGATCTTGAAGCCTAGCGGATGGACGAGGTGCAGCACGCATCCCGTCACGGCGCACATGCGGCCGACGTTGCCGGTGTTCGGGGGGATCTCCGGACGGAGCAGGACGAGGTGGAGCGGCGGCTTCACTTCCGTCGGCTCATCGCGCGTGCAATCTCGCGCTTGGCGTCGCGTTCCTTGAGGTCGTGCCGCTTGTCGTGCTGCTTCTTGCCCTTACCAACCGCGAGGAGGCACTTGGCCAAGCCGTGCTTGAAGTAGATTTTCAAGGGCACGATGGCGGAGCCGCCTGACTGCACCTCCGCCGTGATCTTGGCGATTTCGGCCTGCTTGAGCAGCAACTTGCGCGGGCGGTAGGTCGCGTGGTTGTTCAGGTTGCCGAAATCATACTCGGCGATGTGCGCATGGTAGAGCACCGGCCCTTTCGGGCTGATGCGGATGAAGGCGTCGGCGATGTTCGCGCGGCCGAGGCGCAGGGCCTTGACCTCGGTGCCGAGCAGCATCAGGCCGGCCTCGTAGGTCGGGCCGATGAAATAGTCACGCCCCGCCTTAGGGTTGCTGACCTCAGGCAAGGTTTGTTCGCGGCGAGCGGCCATCGGTAAACGGGAAGGCGTCGCGCCGGCGACCCCGGGGGAACCGGGCAGGCGTTAGGCCTGAGCGGTCGGCTCCTCGGGAGCGAACTCCCAAGTGATGCGGTCTTCGATGATTTCGCGCAGGGCGATGTCCTCGAGGGCGAGCTTTTCCAGGGATTCGACGAGGGGGTTCGCTCCGCTGCGGAGCTGCTTGACGCGCTTCGAGACGACATTGATCAGGATATTCGGATCGGTGATTTTCTTCCGGGCTTCTTGGAGGTATTCGTCGCGCATGGTGGTTTTCCGACTAGGGAACCAATAAACCTAAGGCAGACCCCCCCTCTGGCAAGCGCTTTCTGGACCCCCTAAAAATGCCTTTGCGCTAGGTTTTTGGAGGCAATAAGACCCCACCATGCAAACCCCGGAGCCTTACGGCGAGGCGATGAAATCCAAGGGCGGGCTGAACCGCATCGTCAAGGCGCTCCGCTACACCTGGGATGGCCTGTGCGCCGCGGCCAAGCACGAGGAAGCGTTCAAACAGGAACTCTGCGTGGTGATCCCCCTTTCGATCGTCGCTTGGTTGGTCCCCGTGACCCTGCCGGAGCGGGCCCTGCTCTTCGCGGTGCTCCAGCTCATCCTCATCGTTGAGCTGATCAACTCCGCCATCGAGGCGAACACCGACCACATCTCATTGGAGCGTCACCCGTTGGCCAAACGGGCCAAGGACATGGGCAGCGCCGCCGTCTTCCTGACCATCGTGATCGCCCTGGCCGTCTGGGGCACGGTCCTTTGGCAGAAGTTCGTCCTCCTCCCGCCCCCTTAACCGCCGGGATGCTTCGGAGCCTTGCTCCTTTCGGGCGACACTCCGCTGGATACCCGCCTGCCCCAGCCCAACCGAAGGTTACTGGCCCGGTGACGCTGACCGACTGGGCACGAAAAAGCCCGCCGAGGTCGGCGGGCGATTCGAGTTCCCGGGGAGGCAGGGCTTAGGCCTTGGTGACGAGGCCGGCCTTGAGGGCCTTGACCGAAACCCACTGGCGCTTCACGCTACCGTTGGGCTGCAGGACGCGGATGCGCTGGACGTTCGGACGGAACACGCGCTTGGTCTGCTTGACCAGCTGGAAGCCGATGCCGCCGCTTTTCTTGGACTGACCGCGGTGGATGATGCGGCGGCCCTTGACGGGGCGCTTGCCGGTGACGCTGCAGATACGGGACATGGTGTTCGAGCTCCTTTAGGAAAGTCGGAGCAAAGGACTGCGGGGACGCTTGGCAAGCGGTATTTGCCCCCTCAGCTCCGCCGCAGGGCTTTATCCAGGGCCGCGAGCCCCTGCGAAAAGGCGTCTGGATTGGTCAAAAGGCTTAAAACCACGCTCGGGGTGCTCTCCGGGAGGCCATAGAAATAACCCGGGTGAGCCCAGACCCCCTCCTCCACCCCGCGAAGCAGGAAACGCTCCTCCGCGACCCCGGGAGGCAAGCCGAGGATCGCGGTCCAGCCGGCCGGACGGGGGTAAACGGTGCAACGCTGGCCGGCAACGGTGACCCAGGTCCGCAGCGCCGCCTCGTTCTGGGCGACCCGGGCCCGGACGGCCGCGCGCAGCGGTTCGGCCCGGCGCAGAAGGTCGGAAGCGGCCAGCTGGACCGGGGTGTTCACCGAAAGGAAGGCATCGGCGATGTGCTCCAAGCGACGGCCAGCCTCGCGGACGAATTCCGGGGCGCCGGCTACCACGACCCAAGCGAGCTTGAGCTGCGGCGTCAGGGCGACCTTCGACAGGCCGCTGAGGACGAACATCGGGACCTGCGTCTCGCCCACCCAGGTGCCGGGTGAAGCGACGCCTTCGGCGGGGTAATCCAGGAAGACTTCATCGCAGATCAGGGCGAGCCCATGCTTGAGCGCGAACCCGCGGAGGACATCCCGATCCCGACGGCCGACGAAGGCCCCGGTCGGGTTGGACGGGTTGATGCAGAGGATCCCCCGAGTCTGGCGACCCATCGTGAGGGTCGCCGTATCGATGACCCACTCCCCCGCGAGCTGGGCCAGCCGATACGGACGCAAGGTCACGCCCTCCAGCGCGGCGATGACCTCCAGCAGCGGGTAGGCCGGCTCCGGGACGAGCAGTTCGTCGCCGGGATTACAGAGGAGCTTGAAGACCCAGGCGTAAGCCTCGCTCGTGCTGGAGGAAAGGAAGATGCGGTCCAACGGCACGCGCTGACCACGGGCAAGGTAGTAATCCGCGATGGCGGTGCGGGCCGCGGGGAGGCCGCGGGGGTCGGGATCTTGGCGCTGGATGCCATCGCGGCGCAACAGGGGGCCGAGCTCGGCGGCCGACCAAGCGAACCCGGCGTTGGCCGGATTGGAGTCCGCTAGGTCGACAAGCGGCAGACCATCCGCGAGCCGCTTCTCCTTCGCCTTGCTGAGGGCATTGGTCGTGTCGGCGAAAGAGAGTCTCGAACTAAACATGGGCGGAAGAGTCGGCAACAAGAAGGGACAAGCGAGGCAAAAGGCGGCGCCCAGCGCCAGCCACCACCGGTCCCCCTCCGACTTGGCCACCCAATTCCAGATTGAACTCATCCCCTCCCCCTCCAAAGGTGTCGCTATGTCCCAGCAAGTCCTGAAGCCCCGCGTCCGTGGGTTCATTTGCATCACCGCGCACCCCGAGGGTTGTGCCGCCCACGTCCGGGAACAGATCGCCCATGTGCGCTCGCGCCCGGCCCTCAAGGACGGCCCGAAATCGGTCCTGGTCATCGGCGCTTCCACCGGCTACGGCCTCTCCTCCCGTATCGCGGCCGCCTTCGGTTCCGGCGCGGCCACGCTCGGCGTCTTCTTCGAACGCAACGGCGAAGGCGACAAGCCCGGCTCGCCGGGCTGGTACAACACCACCGGCTTCCACGCCACGGCGAAGCAAGCCGGCCTCAAGGCCTTCTCGCTCAACGGCGACGCCTTCTCGGCGGAGCTCAAGGCCCAGGTCATCGCCGACATCAAGGCGAAGATGCCCGGCGGCAAGATCGACCTCGTCGTCTACTCCCTCGCCTCGCCGCGCCGTACGGCGCCCGACGGCGTCACCTACAAGTCCGCGCTCAAGCCGACCGGCGCCGCTTTCCACGCCAAGAACCTCGACACCGACAAGAAGGTCGTGAACGAGGTCACCCTCGAGACCGCCTCGGCGGACGACATCGCGCAGACGGTCAAGGTCATGGGCGGCGAGGACTGGGAGCTCTGGATGAACGCCCTCGACGGCGCTGGCGTCCTGAAGGAAGGCTGCCAGACGGTCGCCTACTCCTACATCGGCCCGCAGGTCACTTGGCCGATCTATAAGGACGGCACCATCGGCAAGGCCAAGGAGGACCTCGAGCGCGCCGGCCGCAAGATCGACGCCTTGATGAAACTGCATCGCGGCCGCGCCTTCGTCTCGGTGAACAAGGCCGTCGTCACGCAGGCCAGCTCCGCCATCCCCGTCGTCCCGCTCTACGTCTCGCTGCTGTTCAAGATCATGAAGGCCAAGGGCACGCATGAAGGCTGCATCGAGCAGATCCAGCGTCTCTTCGAGCAGCAGATGTATAACGGCAACGCCCTCGACTTCGACGAGCAGGGCCGCGTCCGCATCGACGACCGGGAGATGGCGCCCGACGTGCAAAAGGCGGTCTTCGATATCTGGCCGCAGGTCACCACCGAGACCTTCGACGCGCACGCCGACTTCGCCGGCTACCAGTCCGACTTCCTGAAGAACTTCGGTTTCGGCGTCGCCGGGGTCGATTACGAAGCGCCGACCGAGGTCGAACGCCCCATCGAGGATGCCTGACGTGACCAAGGTCTTCGCCATCGCGAATCAGAAGGGGGGCGTCGGCAAGACGACCACCGCCGTGAACCTCGCGGCTGGCCTCGCCCGCCTCGGCCTCCCCACCCTGCTCATCGACCTCGACGCCCAGGCTAACGCCACCAGCGCCCTGGGCCTCGAGAAGACCGAAGGCCGTTCGATGTACCGCGTGCTCCACGGCGAAGCCTTGGCCGCGGACATGGTCATCCCGACTTCCACGGAGCACCTCGACCTCATCCCCTCCGAGCTCGACCTCGCCGCGGTGGAATCCGAGCTCGCTCAGGCCGAGAACTACCTGGGCCGGATGCGCGCCGCGCTCGCCCCGCTCATCACCGCCGGCCAATACCGCGCCATCCTCATCGACTGCCCGCCCGCCCTGGGGATGCTCTCGATGAACGCACTGAGCGCGGCCGACTTCCTATTCGTCACGTTGCAGACCGAGTACCTCGCGATGGAAGGCCTCGGCCAAATCGTCGGCGTCGTCGACCAACTTAAGACCGCCGGCGCCACCGACAAACTCGCCCTCGGCGGTATCGTGATGACGATGTATGACGTGCGGACCAAGCTCTCGCGCCAAGTCGTCGAGGAAGTGAAGACCCACTTCCCCGCCCTGGTCATGGAGACGATGATTCCGCGCACCATCCGCCTTTCCGAGTGCCCGAGCCACGGCCAGACCATCTTCCAGTACGACGTCCATTCCCCCGGCGCCGTCGCGTATGAGGCCCTGGCCAAGGAGTTCATCGCGCGATTCGGCCTGAAGTGAGCGGGGGTGCCCGCAGCCAAGTCCGGCGGGTCCGGGACTTCGCCGAATTGCTCGCGACACCCTTCGTCGGTGGCGTGAATGCCCTGTGCTGGGAACGAACGCAGCCGGGCGATTTCGCAGAGGTCATCGCGCAGCTCGGCCCAGGCGAAGGCATCGTGCCGCTCGACGACGAACGCATCCGCGCGCTTGACCTGACGCCGGCCGGTCGCCTGGCCGCCGAGACCATGCTCGTCGATCAGCAGCTCCTGCGCACCCATGACCTCGCGCCTTCGTTGAACTGCGTCTACGACTGCGTGCGTGGACCAGACGCCGGCACCGTCCCCACCGACGTCACCTCGTTCCACGTCGACAGCGCCCCCGTCGAAGTCGACACCTGGCTCTGCACCTACCACGGAGCCGGCAGCGAAGGGCTCGCGAACGAGGACGCCTGGCTCAAGGTCGACCTACCTGCGACCCGCGCGGCGCTGCTCAATGAGTACGGTGGCGCGGACGACGCGGGCTTCGCGGAATTCTTGCAGGAGCACAGCTACGACTCCCATTACGCGCCCCAGCCCGGGGCGCAGCCTTACGCCTTCGGACGCTTCGCGCTTTGGCGCATCGCGACCCGCTGGCCTGGCAGCCCCGTGCCGCCGTGCATCCACCGGGCGCCGGCAAACCGTCCCGGGGAACCGCGCCTGCTGCTGATCAGCTGAGTTATTTGACCCGTGTCAATTTCGACGGGTAGCGGCGGGCGGCGTTCCATTCGCCAAGGTAGATGTCACCGGCGGAGTCGACGAAGAGGTCGTGGCCGTGCTTGAAGACGGGCTGCGCCTGACTGAGCGGCTGGAGCTTGCCATCCACGTACTTCGGCTCGCTGCCGCCCGGGGCGCTAAGGACCTTCTTCGTCGCGCGATCCAGCACGAGCAGGAAACCCGACTGCCCGAGGCGCTTCCCCTTGGCGTCCTTGCTCCAGCAGACGGCCGTGTAAACCTTGTCGCCGCGGAAACAAAGCTGGCCGGCGAACGCGCCCGGCAAGTCGATGGTGTCGACATACTTACCCTCCAAGGTGAACGCCTTGAGCTGGTTCTGGCTGCGCGAAGGCACCCAGACCAGCGGGCCACGCGGATCGACCGGGTCGATCGAGATACCGTGGGCGTTGCTCAGATTAGCCGCGTCCGGGGTGGGCCCACCCCACTTCTTGAGCAGTTTCCCTTCCAGCGTGAACTCGTAAATGAAGTTCGAACCGTAACCATCGGCGACGAGCAACGTGCCGGCGGGGGTCCAGGCGACGGCGCAGGGCATGAATTTACCGTCGCTCAAGCCGAGTTCCTTCGGCGTCGGAAACTTACGGATGACCCGACCGTCGGTGGTCAGCAAGGTGATGCGCCCCTCGACGGCGGAGGGATTCCAGCCTTCGGCCGCCATGTGCCAACCGGAGTCGACGTGCACGAGATACTCCACGCCGTCCTTTTCAAAAATGACCAGGCCATGCCCGCCGCCCAGCCCGGCGCTGATTGAGCGAACGTAGCGACCATCCTTTTCAAAGATGATGAAATCGTTCTTCGGGTGGTCCGTCACCAGGTAGATGCGGCCATCCTTCCCTTCGGCCAGCGCGTGCGCGTTGACCACCGGGGCGACTGCGGGGTCGGCCTGGGCCCACCGCAGGTCGACCGTGTAGCGCAGGTCGCCCTGCCCGAGGACCGGCGACTTGTCTTCGGCGAAGGCGGCGAGACAACACAAACAAACAAGAAGGCGCATGGCGAAGGGTGATTGCTCGACCATGGCCAGGCGTCCGTCGCAGGCAAGCCCGAGGCCGTCCGCCCGCCGACACCTCATCGATCAGACCGATAAGCCCCATCACTTTTATCGATAAACCCTTCGGGCGAATAGCAGGTATAATCCGGCCAGATTCGCACGGGCACCATCAGTTCGTCTCAGCCGGTCGGAGGCAACGGGTTGCCCGACCGGGCAGGCGACGAAACTAGCCGTCGATTAAGCGTGTTGACCGATGAGCCTGCCCTATCATTCCCTGCACCCCCGTAGGGGGCCCGCCCCACCCCGAAGTCCATGCCTGACCTGCGTCGCCAGATTCCGCTAACCTACCTGCTCTTCACGCTCCGAGGTCGCATCGGTCGCGTGGAATACTTCCACGGCGTGCTGTTCCTGCTGAGCGCGTTCTACCTCCTCTTGCGCGGACTGACCCTGACCTTGGGGTCATCGCCGCCTTGGTTCCTGAACCTGATCCTCCTGTGGGGCCTCTTCGCGACCTCGACCAAACGCCTGCATGACCGGGGACGCTCCGGCAGGTGGCTGCTCGTCATCGTCATCCCGGTGCTCGGCCTGGTTTGGCTCGGCTGGCAACTACTCATCCGAGGCGCGCAGGCAGGAGCCAACGCCTACGGCCCGGCTCGGGACGCGGCCGAGGATTATCTCCGCAATGACGGAGGCCAACCCTGCGCCTCCGGGGACGGCGTGATCATCAACGAAGTCACCGGGCTGCACCCCATCGTCGTCTCGAAGGTCGAGCGACCGACCACCCTCGCCGCCTTGCGGGCGCTCCTCAGCCAGACTACGGGGCCGGTCTCGATCGGCGGCGGACGGTTCAGCATGGGCGGGCAGACCGCCAGCCCGGGCAGCCTGCACCTCGACCTGCGCGGGCTCAACGCGGTCACCGCTTTCTCCCCCGAGCAGAAGTGGATCCGCGTGCAAGCCGGGGCGCGCTGGTGCGACATCCAGCGCCACATCGACCCGCACGGGCTGAGCGTGAAGATCATGCAGACCTACGCCAACTTCACCGTCGGCGGGGCGTTGAGCGTCAACGCCCACGGACGTTACATCGGCTTCGGGCCGGCCGTCCTTTCGGTCCGCCGGATCGAGGTGATGCTGGCGGACGGCAGCGTGCGTCGGGCCAGCCGGACGGAGAACCCCGAGATTTTCTTCGCCGCGATCGGCGGCTACGGCGCCATCGGGATCATCGTCGAGGCCGAGCTGGATCTCGCCGACAACACAGCCATCGAATGCACCAACCGGAAGCTGGCACGCGCCGATTACGCCCGGCACTTCCGGACGGAGGTCCGCGACGACCCGCTCACCGTCCTGCACAACGGCGACATGTACCCGCCGGACTATCGCCGGGTCAACTCCGTCACCTGGCGGAAGACCGAACGGACCCCGACGACCCCCACGCGGCTGATGCCCTTGAACGCCGCGTACCCGGCCATGCGCTACTTCATCTGGGCCTACACGGAGACCCCGGGTGGCCACTGGCGGCGAGAACACCTGTTCGACCCGGTCTTCTTCTTCCGCAATCGCGTTTATTGGCGCAACTACGAAGCCGGCTACGACGTGGCGGAACTGGAGCCGAAATCGCGACAGGCCGACACCTACGTGTTGCAGGAGTACTTCATCCCGGTCCGCCATTTCGATGCTTACGCCGACCGGCTGACGGAAATCCTCACGCGCCATCACGTCAAGATCCTCAACATCTCGATCCGCCACGCCCTGCCCGACCCCGGCACGCTCCTGTCCTGGGCCCGCGAAGAGGTCTTCGCCTTCGTCATCTACCACAAACAAGACACCACCCTGAGCGCCCGCGGCGCCGTCGCCGTCTGGACGCGCGAACTGATCGAGGCCGCGCTCACCCTGGGGGGAACGTACTACCTGCCCTACCAGGCACATGCGACCCCGGACCAATTCCACCGAGCCTACCCCCGCGCCCGCGAACTCTTCGCTCTGAAGCGCCAACTCGACCCGGACTACCGCCTGCGGCACGTCCTCTGGAGCTCCTATTACCCTCACCCTCATGACCAAACCAGCCTCTGAATTCCACACCGTCTTCGACCGTACCGAATCGCGCGACGCCTTCTACCGCTTCCTGCAAGTGGTCTTCCACCTCTACCCGGAAGACAAATTCCACCACCTCATCCACGAAGTGTGCGGCAAGCTCGACAACGACGAGGCCATCTATCGCGAAGTCCAGCGCCGCCTGCCCGAGGTCACGCCGTTCCTCTCCGTGCTGACCTATGGGTTGCCGGCGTTACGCACCCAGAAGAAAGAGATGGCCCGGGAGACGCTGGAACTGCTCGGTCAACGCGGGCCGGTCCGGGGCTACCTCGAGATCGGCTCCACGGGCCGCTACGTCAGCGAGCTCCGCAAGCATCTCCCCTTTGAAGGCCCGATTTACCTGATCAATGACGTCGCCCCGACCAACAGCCCGGGCGACATCCTCGAGCGCGGCCAGCTGACCAAACTTGGGCGATTCCTCCCCCTTAACAACTACCAGCCGATCGCGGCCACGGACATCCCCGACGCGAGCCTCGACTTGGCGACCATCTACATCGGCTTCCACCATTGCCCGCTTCCGCAACTGCCGGGCTTCCTCGCATCGATCCACCGCACGCTCCGCAAGGGCGGCACGCTCATCGTGCGCGACCACGACGTGCGCACCCCGGAGATGGCGACCTTTGTCTCGTTGGTCCACACGGTCTTCAACCTCGGTCTCGGCGCGACCTGGGAGGTCGACGCCGCGGACTTCAAGGGCTTCCGCCCGATCCAAGCCTGGTCGGACCTCCTGGCGACCCACGGCTTCACGCCCGTGGGCAAGGCCCTCTTCCAGCCGAACGACCCCTCGGACAACGCCTTGATCCGCTTGATCAAGAACTGACGCGCATGCGCCGACTTTATTTCAGCGCCTGGGGCGCCGCCCTCCTCGCCGTCGCCTGCTTCTGCTACGTGCGGCCGGCGACGACCTTCCGGCCGGCCGAACGGGCGCCCGTGCCCGCGGCCTGGCTCCACCCGGCGGCCACCGGGCTGACCCCGGCCGAGCACGTCCGCACGCCTGACCAGACCTACCTGACCTACCCCGAGTGGTTCCTGGTCTTCGGCCCGGCGGAGTACGCCACCGCGATGCGGACCCGGACCGCGACCACGTTCCCGCTCACGACGCACATCTTCCAGGCCTGGGAAAGTTACGCCGCCGTCGGCGACCAGATCGCCGGAGCCTACCCGCCGAACGACGAATACAACACGATGATCCGGGTCATCAACACCAGTTCGACGTTCGAGTTCGGCCTCAAGGCGGGCTACGAGGAGGTCATCGGGCGACTGACCGACGTCGGCGCCGGGACGATCGCGACCGAGGAAGACCGCTTTGCCGCCCGCTTCTCCCAGGAGTACATCGATGTCATCTATTATGTCCCTTGGTATGAATTCGACTTCATCAAGCAGACCAAGACGCTCTGGTCCGACGTGCCGTGGTTCGGTGCCCACCCCTTCCGTAAACTCGAGCGCCGGTTCTTCCTGACCTCCGAGATGCTCACCAAGTCCGTGTATGGGTGGGCCAACAAGCAGGCCGCGCTCTTCGCCTACGGCAAGCCGTTGATGGTCACCTACGTCATCCTCGACCGGGCCCCCACGGGAAAGCTGGACGGCGTCACGATCCAGAAGACCTACCCGGACGGCAGCGTCCTGGCCGAGTGGCCCCGCTACGGCCCCTTCACGCCGCTCGCAATCGAGGCGGCGCGCCAAGGCGTCGGCTTCCGGGAGATCGCGGGCAACCGGGCCGCCATCCTCATCAGCGCCGTCGGGCCCGCCCAATGGGTGCCGACGGGCGAGATGACCGCGCTCTTCAGCCAGCCGATCCCGACCGAGCCCGGCCGGAGCCGGTGGGCCATCGCCACCCCGGTCTCCGCGTTGCACACCACCCTGCGCCGGATGCAGACGGACCAGGTGACGGTCGAGCACGTCTTCGATTTCTGACCGCGGCCCGGCCCCGCGGCCTTGCCTTCTATTAATAGGCGTCTTGGATAAGGAAGCCCCGATGCTCCGCCTCTACGTCAAGTCCCGCCCGTACCTTGCGACCGGTGCCATCCTTTTCCTCGCGACCTTCAACACCTCGACCGCCCTCCGGGTACCGATGGTGCAGGTGCCCAACGAGGTCTACGACCGGTTCCTGAGCCGGGTGGAGGCGGACGACCCGGCGGAGGAGCTCCACCAAAAAGCCGACCAAGGCAACACCTTGGCCGCCTATTACTTCGCCCTGAGACATACGGTCTACTGCCCCCGGGACCTGCGGATCGCCACCAACCGCGAACTGGCCTTCACCTACATGGAGAAAGCGGCGGGCCTCTCCAACCGACCTCGGGCCGAGGCGGTGCTGGCGCTCTACCACCTGAATGCCTGGGGCACCAAAAAGAATCTGGAGAAGGCCATGGAACTGGCTTCGCAAGCCAAGGCCAAAGGGCAGGTCCTTGGCTACCGCGTGCTGGGCGAATGCCACCTCAAGCGGGCGGAGAAACTCTTCACGGAGCTTTGGCTCACGCCGACCGAAGCTGGTCGCAGCGCAACCACGCGGTCGCGCGAACTCGCGGAACTTGAAGCGGAGATCCAAGCGGCCCTGAGCAACCTCGGGGTCGCGGCCGAACGCGGCAACGCGGGCGCGCTCAAGCTGCTCGCGGGGATCCATGACCAAGGCGACCTCGGTCGGCCGCGGAACCACCGCCTGGCGACCGAATACTTCAAGCACGCGGCCTTGCGACGGGATGAGCGGGCGGCCCGCACCCTCGCCGAACGCTACGAGCAGGGCGCCAAGGTCGAAGGCGATCGCAAACTGGCCTACGCTTGGACGCTGGTGGAACTGCAACTGGCCGAGGACAAGGCAGAGCCGCGGCGGCGGCGCGATACCCTCGAGACGAGCTTGACCGTGGCCGAGAAGCTGGGAGCCCAGGACCAGGCCGCGCAATGGCTGGCCCAGATGCCGGAGGCGGACGCCGCGGCCCGCGCCCGGCTCGACCCGGACCGCTAAGCTGGCCCGCCGGCGTTTGCCGACATTGTGTCGAAACCGACGCGGAATCGACACAGGCGTCGCTTACGATGAGGCAACATGGAAGACCAAGAGAGGTTCATCGGCCCCCCGCAGGAACCGCTGCCCCCGGCCAAGATCCACTTCCGCACCCTCGTCCTCTCCGACCTCCACCTCGGGACCAAGGATGCCCAGGCGCGCGAACTCCTCGACGTCCTGCGCGGGATTCGCTGCGACAAGCTGATCCTGAACGGCGACATCATCGACCTCTGGTCGCTCCGCCGCAAGAACCACTGGACCCCCGCCCACACCGCCGTCCTCCGCCGCATCATGAAGATGGCGGAGAAGGATGGCACCAAGGTCGTCTACCTACGCGGCAACCATGACGACTTCATCCGCCACCTGATCCCGATCACCCTCGACCGCATCGAGCTCGCGGAGGAGCATATCCACGTCGACCTGCACGGGCGACGCTTCCTTTGCATCCATGGGGACGCCTTCGACACAGTGACGGCGAAGATGCGCTGGCTCGCGGTGCTGGGCGACATCAGCTACCAGATTCTCCTCGATATCAACCGGCTCTACAACAAGTGGCGCGCCTGGCGCGGCAAGGAGTACTTCTCCCTGTCGCAGGCGATCAAGGGCAAGGTCAAGTCGGCCGTCAGTTTCATCTCCAGCTTCGAGAAGCACCTGCAGGCCTTGGCCGCGCGCCGAGGCTGCGATGGCGTCATGTGCGGCCACATCCATAAGGCCGAAGATCGCCAGATCGGGACCATCCGCTACCTCAACTCCGGCGACTGGGTCGAGTCGCTCACGGCGATCGTGGAGGAAACCGATGGCACCCTCCGGGTGGTCGAGCGCGCCGAACTCCGCGACCGCATCGCCGCCCAACGCGCCCTGCACGAAGCCGCCGCGCAAACCCGCGAACTCGTCCCGGCCCGATGACCGAGGTCCCGGTGTTGTCGGCCGGCTTCGGGGAGGGTCACAACGCGGCCGCCCGCGCGGTGGTGGAGGCGCTGGGGCGGGTCTCCGCCGGTCAACTCGCCGGCCAGATGCACGACCTCTTCTTCGCGGCCTACGGGCCCGAGAAGTCCCGCCGCCAGCGCGATGCGTACATCGGTGTCGCGAACCGCCACCCGCGGCTCTGGGGCTGGCTTTACGCCGGGCTGGATCGCCTGCCGCTCGTCGGGGCCTCCCTGCCCTTCGTGCGACCCGTCGAACGGGCCCTCAACCAGCTACTTGATGCGACTCGCCCGCCCATGGTGATCTCGGCCTACCCGCTCTACAACTACATGATGGCCCGACGCTGGCGGCGCGATGACCCCGCCCGGCCCCGCCTCATCACGGTCGTCACCGACTCGGTCTCCGTGAACCGAGCCTGGCACCGCGCGCACTCCGACTGGTACATCACGCCGAACCAGGCGACGGCAGACGTGATGATCCGCCAGGGCGTGCCGGCCGCCAAAGTACTGCCCTTCGGCTTCCCGGTCTCCCCTCAACTGGCCCCGCGCTCCTCCGCCCGCGCCGGCGAGAAACCCCGGGTGCTGCTGATGCTCAATCCGGGGAAACGCGACGCCGTGGATCTCGCCGCCAGCCTCGCCTCGCTCGACATCGCGCTCACGATCACGGTTGGCAAAGACGCCGACTTCCGCGAAGCGGTGGTCGCCGCGACGGCGGGCAAGGCCGAGGTGCTTGGCTGGACGACCCGCATCCCGGAGCTCATGCTATCCTCCCACCTCGTCATCAGCAAGGCGGGCGGCGCGACCACGCACGAGTGCGTCGCGGCCGGCACGCCGATGATCGTGACGCAGGTGATCCCCGGGCAGGAAGCCGGCAACGCTCGCCTCATCGTCGAGCATGGCGCCGGCGCCTACGGGCTCACGCCGGCCGCGGCCAAGGCGGCCGTGGCCGCGGCTTTCGCCGACGACGCCAAGGTCTGGCGCGGCTGGAAGCAGGCCGTCGCGAACCTCGGCGACGCCGGCGGGGCCGACCGCGTCGCCGACCTCGCCCTGCGCGAGCTCGCCCTGCGTTGACACCGGAACGTCACGCCATCGCCGCGGACCCCGCACGCCGTGCAGGCATGATTGCGGGGCATGCCCACGAAAACGCCGCCCTCCAACCTCGATGAAATGAAGCGACGCCTCGGTCCGTTGGGTTGGGCCACGCGTTCGCTCGACGGTTTCCTGAAGGTCTCGCACTTCGACGACTTCCTTGCACGCATCCACCAGGCGGGGCGCCCCGATTTTTTCGCGTCAGCGCTGGAGCAGGCGGACGTCAAGCCCGGTTGGGCAGATGAATGCTTGGCGCGCATCCCCCGCGCCGGACCTTTGCTCGCCGTGGCGAATCACCCGCACGGGCGCGCCGACGGGTTTGTAGCCATGGAATTCCTGCTCCGTGCGCGGCCCGACACCTTGGTGGTGGGCAACGAGTGGTTGGCGCAGATTCCCGGCATCCGACCCTGGCTCATCGAGGTGGATCCCGACGGACAATCGAACCTCGCCGGGACGCGCCGCATCCTGGACCACCTGAAGCACGGCGGCGCGATCCTGATGTTCCCCGCGGGCGAAGTCTCCAGCCTGCGGCCGTGGCGCCGTCGGGTCGAGGACCCGCGCTGGGCGGATAGTTTCGTGCGGCTCGCGCGGCGGGCCCAGGCGACCGTGCTGCCCATGCACATCGCTGGCCGGAACTCCGGCCTCTTCCAGGTGGCCGGCTTGGCCCACCCGCGATTACGCACCCTCCTGCTCCTCCGCGAATTCCAGCGCCAGCGCGGCCAGGTGATCCGCCTACGCGCGGCCAGCCCCGTGACGCCCGCCCAGCTCGCCCAGCACCCCGACGATGCCGAAGCGGCCGAGTTCGTCCGCCTGCGCTGCGAACTCCTACCTCGCCGGGAACGCGCGCCGCGTGCGGCGGCGCCCGATGCACCAAAACAGGCCGAGTTGATCGCGCCGATAAATCCCGCCCTCGTGCGCGCCGAACTGCAAAGCCTGCCCGCCGAAGACCTCCTGCTCACCTCCGGGGATTTCCGCATCTACCGCTTCCTCGGCGCCGACCTACCGCACACGCTCCGTGAGGTGGGCCGGCTCCGCGAGCTAACCTTCCGCTCCGTTTCGGAGGGCACCGGGTTGGCCTGCGACCTCGACGCCTTCGACGCTTGGTACGACCAGCTCGTGCTCTGGGACGAAAAGGAAAATCGCATCGTGGGGGGCTACCGACTGGGCCCGACGGACCGCATCCTCCCGCTCCGCGGCAAGCACGGGCTCTACACCTCGACGTTGTTCGAGTTCAAGGGCGACTTCTTCAAGCGGATGGATCCGGCGCTCGAGATGGGCCGCTCCTTCATCCGCCCGGAATACCAGCGCCGCCCGACGAGCCTGCCGCTGCTCTGGCGCGGCATCGGTCGCTACGTGCTCCGCTTCCCGCAATACCACCTGCTCTTCGGCCCGGTCAGCATCAACCCGGAGTACGGGCAGGCGTCCAAGGAACTGATCCTTTCCTACCTCCGCCACAACCGGCTGGCCGACGACCTGGTGCCGTTCGTGCGCGCGAAGAAGCCCCCGCGGGCGATGAGCCTGCATCAGGCCGACCTCGACGTCCTGCAGCGATGCGCGTTCGACCTGGAGCATGTCTCGGGCCTCGTCAGCGACTTGGAGCCCGACGCGAAACAGGTGCCCGTGCTGCTCAAGCACTACCTCAAGCTCAACGGCCGGCTCATCACCTTCAACGTCGACGACTCCTTTGGCGGTTGCCTGGACGGGCTCATCGTGGTCGATCTCACCAAGGTGGACCCGAAGCTCCTGGCGGCCTACTTGAGCGAGGAAGGCGCCCGCAGTTTCCTGGAGTACCACGATTTTCACGCCTGACGCCCGCCGCGGTCATTTACGTAGCCAAGCCGGACCGGGCGGCTTAAGCCCCGGTCATGCCTTCCGCGCCCTGGACCCCCCGTCACACCGCCTTGGCGCTCGCGGGCGGCCACCTGTTGATTTCCGGCGCGCCCGGCACGGGGAAATCGCGACTCCTCAACGGCACCCTCCTCCCGGCCTTGGTGCGCACCGGCGACCCGGTGCTCGTCATCCAAGACCCGGCCACGGGCCACGGGCCCACCCTCGGCCTCCGCAGCGTGACGTTCGGGCCCGCGGGTTCGACTACCATCGTCGAACTGCTGGCCAAGCCCACGCTGGTCACGCTGACCGGGACGCACCCCGAACGGGAGGCGCAAGCCGAACAGCTCTTTGCGGACCTACCCGCGTCGCTCGCGGCGACGCCGACGCCCGCCGGCACGCGGCGCTTCCTCGTCATCGACGTCGCCCCGCTCACGCCCGCCCTCCGCTCGTTCGGGCCCTTGTTGCGCCAGGCCCGTTCGCTCGGCTGCACCTTGATCGTGACCAGCCAGTCGCCGAGCTCACTGGAGCCGGGCCTCCCGGCCCTCTTCACCAGCCACGTCGCCTTCTACCATTTCTATAAGCGCTGCCTGCGGGTGATGGCGGAAAACCTCCTGGCCACGACCGGCGCGGCGGAGACGAACCCCTCGGGTAAGCCCACGCCGATCAACCAATACGGTCAGCCCCTCGCCACGCCCACCAGCCGGCTCGTGGGTAGGCTCGGCACGCTCAAGATCGGCGAGGGCTTCCTCGTCACCCCGGGCGAGGCCTACGAGCAGCTCCGCACCTAAGCGAGGGACTTAAACCCGGAGGCGCTCAACCGCCCACCAGAGGCCGGCGAGGGCGATGACCACCGACGCGGGGATCACCACCCACCGGCGGTACTTCGCCTCATCGCGCAGCCAGCAGGTCGCCGCGAGCGCCAGAGAGAGGATGGCAAGCTGGGCGCATTCCACCCCGACATTGAAGCCCGTGAGGGCCGCCAGGAAGGAGCCGGTCGGGATGGGCTTCTCGCTCAACCCGCTGGCGAAGCCGAGCCCGTGGATGGCGCCGAAGACAAAGACGACGAACAGGCGCCAAGGGCGGTATCGCGGGAAGAAGATATTCTCCAGGGCCAGGAAGACGATGCTCAGGGCGATGACTGGCTCAACGATGGAGGAAGGAACGTGCACCTTGCCGGCGGCGGCCAAGGCCAAGGTCACCGAATGCGCCAAGGTGAAAGCGGTGACCTGGGTGACCATGGGCTTCCAAGACCGGCTCAGCAGGAACAACCCCAGCACGAACAGGATATGGTCAAACCCCTCGGGCAGGACATGATGGAAGCCGAAGCGCAGAAAATTAAGGAAGACGCTCCAACCATCATGGTCCCCGCCGGTTGCCGGCACGCTACCCGCGGAAGGGCCCTCGGGACGGGCGACGGTCAACCCGGCCAGATTGAGCGTGAAACTCACTTCGCCGGGGAAGAGGGTCTCCACCCGGGGGTGGGGCGTGCCGTTCACCGTATTGATGAAGAGCACCGAGACCTTATGCCCAGGCAAGGAGCGGACCTTCCAGCCGGTCAGCCCGGCGGGCACCCGCGTCTTCCAGCGCCCGACCATGACCACCGCATCGTCCGGCTTGTAAAGCGGCTTACCATCCTCCGCCCCGAACGTGAAGACGAAGTCAGGCTGCACCCGCCCCAAGGGCTCAAAGGTAAACTCGACGGCCCGGGCGATATACTCCTGCGCCTTGCGAATCAGTTCCGCCTGCTGTGCCGGCGTCAGTTTCGCCCAGACCTTCTGCTCCAAGGAGGGCGCCTCGGAAGGGGTCGCTTCCCAGTTACGGGGGTTGATCTCGATGGAAATCTCCGCCGTGCCGTCAGTGTGAAAACGGCCGTGGACAGGGATTTCCGGGATGGAATGAGCCCCGGCAACCGCCGAAAAGAGGCATAAAACGCCGATTAGCCAAGGTTTCATAAGCCGAACGAGCCCGTCCATTCGGGCAAGATGGGAGGCCCGGCATGGGATTCAACCCCCATTGTCGGGTTGCTTTCTGCCGCCAAAGCCACAGCAAAAGAACCTCAACCCAACCCTACCATGAAGAACACCCTCACGATCCTCGCCGCCCTCGCCCTCGCCGCCTCCGCTCAGGCCGGCTGCGGTAAGACCTCCACCGCCGAAGGCACCCTCAAGTCCTTCGACGAGAAGACCAAGGAGCTGACCATCACCCCCAAGGAAGGCAAGGCCACCAAGGTCACCCTCACCCCTGAGACCAAGGGTGCTGACGCCGTCAAGGACCTCGTCGGCAAGGCTGTGACCGTCGAAGTCTCGGTGCACGCGAAGAGCAAGGCTCTTTCCGTCGCCGCCGCCAAGTAATCCTTCCAGGATTCTCCAACGAGGGCCGCGTGTAAACGCGGCCCTTTTTATTGCCCGCTCTCCCCGCCCGAACCAACTTCACCCGATGACCCCGGCCCAGTTGAGCGCCTCCGCCCTCGCCGACGCCGTCCCGCCGGCGGACCTTTCGCCCGAGGGCCGCGCCCTCTGGTTCACCCGCCGCGGCGACTGGGAACAGGCCCACCTCATCGACCAGAACACCGAGACGCCGACCGGCGCTTGGATCCACGCGCTCCTCCATCTCATCGAAGGCGACCTCAGCAACGCCCGCGACTGGTTCATCGAGGCCGGCGAAGTCCTGAAGTGAGGGGTTGGGTTTGACGCATGGGGACTTCCCGGCTGGATGACAACATGCCCGCCCAGCCACGCCGAGCCCTGACCGGCGTGCCCGCGCACGCCCAGGCGGCCGTGACCTGCTCGGAGGCGGCGGACCGGGCCGTGATCGTGCTGCTAGCCTCGAACCTCGGCGCGGCAGAAACCCTGGCCGAGGAGACCGCCCAATTACTGACCTTGCTCAACGCCGCCACCCCGGTCGCCCGCACCCTGACCGAGGCGGACGCGGCGGTGCCGGCCTTCGAAGCGGACTGCGACCTTCTAGGGGTGCTCGCGGCGCTGCGCCACGGCGGTCACGATACCCGGCGACCACTGCTCATCGCCTGCACCCCGGCATCGCTCGCGCGCCGCACCCCCGCCCCGGAAGCCGTCGCCCGCGCCGAACTCGTCATCCGCAAGGGCGACCGGCTCGCCCTGCGCGACTTCGCTCATCGGCTCGCGACCGAGTTCGGTTACGACCACGAGGCGCTCTGCGAGCAGCCGGGCGAATATGCCCTGCGCGGCGGGATCCTCGACGTCTACCCGCTCAACGCGCAGATGCCGGTCCGCATCGATCTTTTCGGCGACACGGTCGAATCCCTGCGACCCTTCGATCCCGCCACGCAACGCAGCGAGGGCGAGGTCGAAGGGCTCGTGATCTGCGCGCCCAGCGATGGGACGGGCACGCTCGCCGAGGCCCCGTTCTTCCGCCACCTCCCGCGCGGCGCGCTGATCGTGACCATCGACCAATGCCAGGACGACCCGCTTTGCTTGACCTGGCACGACACCCCGCTCGAGGAACTCGTGCTGGCGGAAACCGACGACACCCCGGCGGGCTACGTCGGCACGCCGCTCGAATGCCTCCCCGCCGAGTCGTTGCTCATCGGCGCGGCGACGGATGGGGCGGAAGCCCGCCCGGCGCTGCTGCGCGCCGCGGCCGCCCTCGCCAAGGACGGCCGCCCCTGCCTGCTCGCGGGCGATACGGAAGGCTCCGTCGACCGGCTGACGGCGGACGTCGCGGCGGCCGGGATCCGCGGCTTTAAACCACGCATCTGCGCCGGTCGCTTTGGCGGCGGCATCCTCGTGGCCCCGGGCAAGCTACCCGGCCTGCTGAAGGACGGGCTGGTGCTGCTCACGGAACGCGAGCTCTTCGGTCGACGCAAACGCCCGCTGGCCTCGCTACCCCGCCGCCGCACCGCGGTCCGCGCGGCCATCGGCCGGGCCCTGGACTTCGGGGAAGTGGCGCATGGCGATGCGCTCGTGCACGCCACGCAAGGCATCTGCCTCTTCCGTGGCATCCAGGCGCACGCGCACAACGGCCGCACCGAGGACTTCATCGAGCTGGAGTTCGCCGAGAAGTCGAGGTTACACCTGCCAGTCCGAGAATCGCACCTGCTCTCCCGCTACATCGGCATCGGCCGGACGCAACCGAAGCTCTCCAAACTCGGCGGCGGCGGGTGGGAAAAGTCCCGCAAGGCCGCCGAGCAGGCGACCACGGACCTAGCGGCGCAATTGCTCGCGATGCAGGCGGAGCGCTCGACCAAGCCGGGCATCGCCCACCCGCGGGATGCGGACAACCCTTGGATGGGGGAATTCGAACGTTCCTTCCCCCACCGCGAGACGCCGGACCAAGCCCGGGCCATCGCCGACGTGAAGAGCGACCTCGAACGCGCCGCCCCCATGGATCGACTGGTCAGCGGGGACGTCGGGTTCGGCAAGACCGAGGTGGCCCTCCGCGCCGCCTTCAAGTGCGTGCTGGGCGGCCGCCAGGTCGCCATCCTCGCCCCGACGACGGTACTCGCCCAGCAGCATTTCGAGAGTTTCAAGGAGCGCCTCGCGCGCTGGCCGGTCTCCGTCGAACTGCTCAGCGGCTACCGCACCGCCAAGCAGAAGGCCGACGTCCGGGCGCGGGCCGCGGCCGGCACCGTCGACCTCGTCGTGGGGACGCACGCCCTCCTTGCGGACGGCACGAGCTTCGGTAAACTCGGCCTCGTCATCATCGACGAGGAGCACCGCTTCGGCGTCCGCCACAAGGAGCGCCTGAAGCAGCTGCGCTCCGAGGTCGATGTCCTCGCCATGAGCGCCACCCCGATCCCGCGGACGCTCTACCTCGCGCTCGTGGGCGCCCGCGACCTCAGCGTCATCGAGACCCCGCCACGCGAACGCCTCCCCATCCGCACCATCGTCCGCAGCTACGACGAGAAACTCGTGCGGGACGCCGTGAAAGCCGAGCTCGCCCGCGGCGGCCAAGTCTTCTACCTGCACAACCGGGTCGAGACGATTCGGGGCGTGGCGGAGCGGCTCGCGGCCCTCCTGCCCAAAGCGCGAATCGTCGTCGGGCACGGCCAGATGGGGGCCGGCGAGCTCGAGGAGACGATGGCCGCCTTCGTCGCCGGCGACTTCGACATCCTCGTCTGCACGACGATCATCGAGACGGGACTGGATATCCCCAACTGCAATACCCTGATCATCGAAGGCGCCGATCGCTTCGGCCTCGCCCAACTCTACCAACTCCGCGGGCGGGTCGGGCGCTTCAACCGCCAGGCCTACGCCTACCTTTTCCTGCACCGACACGCCGCCCTCGTCGGGACCGCGCACCGGCGGCTCTCGGCGATCCGCCAGTACAACCAGCTCGGCGCCGGCTTCCGGATCGCGATGCGCGACCTTGAGCTACGCGGCGCGGGCAATATCCTTGGCGCAGCCCAGAGCGGCCACGTGGCCAAAGTCGGCTTCGACCTCTACTGCCAGCTCCTGCGACGCAGCGTGGCCAAGCTGCGGGGCGACAAAGGGGCGATCATCGACCGGTGCGAAGTCCAGCTGGACTTCATCGACCACACCCAGGCCGCGCTCGGCACCGAGCCGACCAGCGGCCGCGACGTGACCCTGCTCACCGCGACGCTGCCCTCCGACTGGATCCCCGAGACCCGGCTTCGCATCGAGGCCTTCCGGCGCGTGGCCATGGCGCTGGACGGCGCCGAGGTCGCCGAGCTCCGCGACTCGCTCCGGGACCGTTACGGGAAGCTCCCACCGGAAGCCGAAGCCTTGCTGGGTCTGGCGGAGATCCGCTGCCTGGCGGAAGCGCGGCAGGTCGTGACCGTCTCGACCGACGGGCCGCTGCTGCGCTGCGAACAGGCCGGGCGAGGACGCCCCCCGACCCCGATCCTGATCGGGAACCGCTTTCCCCGCTTGACCGTGCAGGACCCCCTGCGGAAACTAAAGGAAATCCGCGGCTTTCTGTCGCGATTGCCCGCGCCCGCCGACCGATGAAACTCCCGCTCCTTTCCGCCGCCCTGCTGCTGGGCGTCCCCCTCGCCCCCGCCCAGGTATTGCGCAAACCCACGCTCGAAGAGACCGCGGCGATACGGTGGGCCGAGACCAATAGGGACAAGGTCATCGCCACCGCCGCCGGCACGCCGATCATCTACTCGGATATTCGGCGCCAATTGGAGCCGATGCTCAATCAGCTCCGGACGCCCGAGATGTCGGAACAAGACTTTTTCCTCAAACTCCAGACCGCGCACAAGGAGATGGTCGACGGCGCCCGCGATCGCCAACTCATCGTCGCCGAGTTCAAGTCGGAACGCTCGAGGTTGCCCGATTCCTTCATCGACGCCGACATCGAGGACACGATCCGCCGCGACTTCGCGGGTGACCGCAACCGCTTCGTCGCCTCCTTGCGGACCCGCGGCCTGACCCCGCTCTCCTACCGGAAGTTCATCGAGGAACGCATCATCGTCGATTACATGATCGGTCAAGTCCGCCGCGCCGCGGCCGAGGTGGGACCCGGCCGGGCCCAGGAATTTTACGCGACGAACCCCTCGCTCTTCACCCGCGCGGAGCAGGTCCACTTCCGCCAGATCACGATCACCCAAGGCGCGGCCGAGGATGCCGCGGCCGCCGACCGGCGGGCCGCCGACTGGGCCGCGGCCGCCGCCCACCCCGAGAAGATCGCCGCCACCCTCGCCCGCCATAAGGTCGCCGTCCCGGCGGGCACGCCGGTCGAGGCCTTCGCTGACCTCGCCAAGTGGGTGAGCACGGACGACTTCGCCGCGCGCGGCGGCGACGCGGGATGGCTGAATGTCACGAGCCTGAACGAGCGGATTGTCGCGGCGATCCGCAGCCTGCCCGATCAAGGCGTCACGGCCCCGCTGAAATTCGAGACACCTGGGGCCAAGACCGTGTGGTTCATCCTTCGGCGCGAAGGCTGGCGCGCCCCCGGTGCCGCCCCCCTCAGCGAGCCCGAGGTGCTGGCCGAAGTCGAGTCCCGCCTCCGCGCCGTGGCGACAAAAGACGCCGTGGAGGTCTGGCTAAAGGAACTTCGCTCCAAGCATCACTGGGAAATCGGCGAAATGGAACGCGGGAACTGAGATGCCCGACCGACCGACGCCCGACGACCCCACGGCGAGGCGGGCGGAGCTTCCTCCATTCCGGTGTCGCGCCTTTCCCCGGCGGACCGCCGGGGTCTTGCTGCACGTAACCGCCTTGCCCGGCCCGGGACCGGTCGGCTCCCTGGGCAGCGAAGCCCGCCGCTTGGTGGACGCCCTGGACGCAGGTGGCTTCGGCTGGTGGCAAGTCTGCCCGCTGGGCCCGACCGGCTACGGCGACTCCCCTTATCAAGCGCTCTCCGTCTTCGCGGGGAATCCTTACCTCCTCGACCTGACGGACCTCACCGAGCGTGGGCTCGTCACCGCGGCCGAGGTCGCGGAAGTCCACCGGCCCGCCAGCGGGGCGGTCGACTTCGGGCACCTCTGGACGGGGCTCCGCCCGCTGCTCGATCGGGTAGGTCGCCGCGCCGCCACCGCCCTGGCGAACGACGGCGCCTTCGCCCGCTTCCGTCAGGAGCAAGCGGGCTGGCTCGATGCTTGGACCCTTTTCGCGGCACTCCGCGAAGCCCACGGCTTCACCGCACCCGCCACCTGGAACGACCTCGCCCCCGACAGCTCCGCCCGGGATGCGGCGGCGGCGCTCCAATTCCTCTTCGCCGAGCAATGGCGGGCACTCCGCGCCTATGCCCATGCCCGGGGCGTCCAGCTTTTTGGCGATGAGCCCATCTACGTTTCGGCCGACGGCTGCGACGCAAAATTCCGGCCCGAACTCTTCCAGCTCGACGCCGCCGGGCGCCCCACGGTGGTCGCGGGGGTGCCGCCGGATTACTTCGCCGCCGACGGCCAACTCTGGGGCAATCCCTTGTACGACTGGAGTCGGCATACCGCGGATGGCTTCGCCTGGTGGAAGGCCCGAATCCACCACGACCTCGGGTTATTCGACGCCATCCGCATCGACCATTTCCGCGGGCTCCATGACTTCTGGAGCGTCCCCGCCGGGGCGCCCAATGCCCGCGAAGGCGTCTGGTGCGCCGGCCCTGACCTTGCGTTCACGGCGGCGCTCGGCGATCTCCCGCTCGTGGCGGAAGACCTCGGCCTCCTTTCCCCCGGGGTCGAAACCTTGCGCACGAGCGCCGGCCTGCCGGGCATGTCGGTGCTACAGTTTGGCTTCGGGGGGGAGGTGGCCGGCAACCCGCACTACCCGCCGAATATCCCGGCAGACCGGATCGCCTACACCGGCACGCACGACAACGACACGCTGGTCGGCTGGCTCGCCCAAGCCTCGACGGAGGAAGCCGACCGACTCAGCGAACTTTACGGGCCGGCGGTGACGCCGCGGCGGTTGATCGAAGCGGTGCTCGCCTCTCCGGCCGTGGCGGCCTTCGTCCCCGCCCAGGACCTGCTCGGCCTAGGCGCCGAAACGCGCTTCAATACCCCGGGGAACCCGCAGGGCAACTGGAGCTGGCGCCTGACGACAGCCCAGCTGGACCAACTGACGACGGCGGCCGCGGGATGGCGAACAACCCTCGCCCAGGTCGGTCGGCTCAGCGCGTGAGGCGGCGGTACTTGGGACGACGCGGGGTGTCCGACTCCAACCCGAGACGCTTACGGCGGTCTTCGAGGTAGTCCCCGTAATTGCCCTCATGCCAGACAATCCGGCCTTCGTCCTCGAAGGCCATGATGTGGGTGGCGACCCGATCGAGGAACCAGCGGTCGTGCGTGATGATGACGGCGCAACCGGCGAACCCCTCGAGGGCGTCCTCCAGCGCGCGAATCGTGTTCACGTCGAGGTCATTGGTCGGCTCATCGAGGAGGAGGACGTTGGCGCCCGCCTTGATCAAGCGCGCGAGGTGAATGCGGTTGCGCTCCCCGCCGGACATGATGCCGACCTTCCGTTGCTGGACGTCCCCGGTGAAGCCGAAGCGAGCCGCATAGGCGCGCGCCGGAACCAAGATCTTGCCGAGGTGCACCATCTCCTGCCCGTCGGAGATCGCCTCCCAGAGCGGCTTGTCCGCGGGTAACGCGTCGCGCGTCTGGTCGACATAGGCGAGCTTGACCGTGTCGCCCAACGTCAAGGTACCCCGGTCGGGCTTCTCCTGCCCGGTGATCATTCGGAAAAGCGTGGTCTTGCCGGCCCCGTTGGGCCCGACAATGCCGACGATCCCGCCCGCGGGCAGGCTGAAATGGACATCTTCCATCAGGATACGGTCGCCGAAGCCCTTGGTGAGCCCACGGGCCTCGATGACGGCGCCGCCAAGGCGCGGGCCAGGCGGGATCCAGATTTCGGCGGCCTTCTCCTGGGCGCCTTGGTCCTGCGTCAGCATCTGCTCGTAGGAACGCAGACGGGCCTTGTTCTTGGCCACCCGCGCCTTGGGCGAGGAGGCGGCCCATTCCCGTTCACGTTCCAGCGAGCGGGAACGGGCGGCGGACTGCTTCTCCTCCATCTCCAGTCGCCGCCGCTTCTGCTCCAACCAAGACGAGTAGTTTCCCTTCCACGGGATCCCGCGACCGCGGTCCAGTTCCAGGATCCAACCCGCGACATTATCGAGGAAATAGCGGTCGTGCGTGATCGCGATGACCGTGCCTTTGTAAGCCTGAAGGTGACGCTCCAACCAGCCGACCGTATCGGCGTCGAGGTGGTTCGTCGGTTCATCCAACAAGAGGATATCCGGCTCCATCAGGAGCAGCCGGCACAAGGCAACGCGGCGTTTCTCGCCGCCGGACAAGCCGGCGACCTTGACGTCGGGCGGCGGGCAGCGCAACGCTTCCATCGCCATCTCGATCCGGGCGTCGAGATCCCAGCCGCCGCGGGCGTCGAGGATGGACTGGATCTCGCCTTGGCGGGCGAGGATCTGCTCCTGCTCCTTCGCGTCGTCGGTCTCGGAGACCTTGATGAAAGTGTCGTCGTACTCCTCGAGCAGGGCCTTCATCTCGGCGGCGGCCTGCATCACGCACTCCAACACGGTGAGATGCTCATCCAGTCGCGGTTCCTGCGCGAGATACCCCAAGGTGTAGCCCGGAACCTGGCTGATTGCGCCATCGAATTCCCGATCCTCGCCGGCCATGATCTTCAGCAGGGTCGACTTGCCGGAACCATTGAGACCGAGGACCCCGATTTTGGCGCCGAAGAAATAGGAGAGGGAAATATCGCGGAAGACCGGCTTCTTCTCGAAGGACTTGGTCACCCCCGTCATAGTGAAGATCACTTTTTCGTCGGCCATGGGGGACAGGGTTGGCACAAGCCCCCCGGGGGCAAGCGGAACCAGCCGCCGGGGCCATGGACAGCACTTGACAACCCCCCGGGGGGCTCGGCTAAGTTACCCCCGCAGTCACCTTGAATGAAGGTGGGTCCAGCCGGACCCGCTTTTTTTGTCCCTAAATTTTCACCGCACCCACCGCACATCCATGAGCGTCGACATCAAACCCTACCTCCAATACCTCGAAAAAGAGAAGCACATCCCCAAGGATGAAGCCTGCGCCCTCATCGTCGAGGCCATCAAGTCCTCCGTCGAGAAATCGGTCATGTCCGGCCAGAACGTCGAGGTCACGGCCGACCCGGCCACCGGCAAGCTCGACGCCCACGTCATCTACTCCGTGACCGACTCGGTCTCGGACCCTCTCCGCGAGATCAACCCGGTCGCCGCCGCCCTCCTCCAGCCCGGCGCCGTCGTCGGGGACGAGGTCCGCAAGCCCATCAACGTGGCCGACCTCGGGCGCATCGCCGCCAAGACGACCCAGCAGCTGCTCAACCAACGCTTCCGTAAGATTGAGAAGGACCAGGTCTTCCTGGAGTACAAGGACAAGGTCGGCGACATCGTCACCGGGATCGTCCGCCGCACCGAGCGCGGCAACGTCATCGTCGAGCTGGGCACGGCCGAGGCCGTCCTCACGCACAAGGAGCGTTGCCACGGCGACGAGTTCCGCACCGGCGACCGCATCCGCTGTCTGCTGCTCGAGATCCGCGAGGACCCGCAACGCGGCCGCGAGTTCGTGCTCTCCCGCGCCAACGACGGCTTCGTCCGCCGCCTGCTCGAGCTCGAAGTGGCCGAAATCGCCGACAAGACCGTCACCATCGCCAAGATGGCCCGCGACCCGGGCTACCGCACCAAGATCGCCGTCGACTCGAGCGACCCCAAGGTCGACCCCGTCGGCGCCTGCGTCGGCGCCCGCGGCGCCCGCGTCCGCAACATCGTCAAGGAGCTCGGCGGGGAGAAGATTGATATCATCCGCTTCCATAAGGAGCCGCTCAAACTGCTCGAGGAGGCCATCCGCCCGGCCCGCCCCCGCAACGTCCGCATCGACGAACGCAACCGTTCCATCCACTTCGAAGTGGACGAGGAGGACATGCGTATCGCCATCGGCTCCAAGGGTCGCAACGCCCGCCTGACCTCGAAACTCATGGGTTGGGGTCTCAACATCGCCAAGGCCACGAACACGCCCGAAAGCGTCGAGGCCCAGTTGGGCGAAAAGGCGACGCGTCTGGCCGAGCAGCTCGGCCTGCCGTTCGAACTCGTCGCGAAGTTCGTGCAGCTCGGCCTGACCGAGGTCGCCGTCGCGGCGAACGTGACCGCCGAGGAACTCCAGGATACCGGCATCGCCTCCGACGAGATCCAGACGTTCCTCGCCGCCGTCGCCAAGGTCGCCAAGGCCTAAGCCCCACCCAACCCCTCCCGCCCTTCCGCCGAACACCCAGCCAGCGCCCATGACCGAGAAGAAGAAGAAGCCCGAGACCAAGAAGGCCTCCACCACGCAGCGCTACAGCGACGTGGCCAAGGAGCTTGGGCTCGAGGTCAAGGCGCTGCTCGCCCTGGCGGACCAGTTCGTCGAAGCGCACCCAGACTTCAAGGAGCTCATCTACGCCGAAGGCAAGAAGCCGTCGGCCTCGAGCAACTTCAGCAAGTTCTTCCGGGATGACTTCCTGAAATTCGCCGCCGACAAGCTGCCGAAGAAGGAAGAGCCCGCGCCAGCCCGCGAGCCGACGAAAGTCGAACCCCCGAAGCCCGTCGAGGCCGCCAAGCCCGTGACGGCGTCGACCCCGCCGCCCGTGGCTCCCGTCGCCCGACCCCCGAGCCCCCCCACGGTGACCGCCCGCCCGCCCATGGCACCCGCCTTGCCGCCCCGGGCGCCCATCGCGCCGACGCCGCCGAAGAACGACCTGCCGCCCATCGTGATCACCCCGATCGCCGCCCCGAGCACCCGCCCCAGCACGCCCCCCCCGCTGGTCCGCCCGCCGGTCGCGCCCATGGTGAACCGCCCCGCCGCCACCGGCAGCAGCGTCACCCCTGGCAGCAAAGGCGCGGTCACCGTCCGTCCGCCCATCGTGGTCCGCGACTTCGCGATCGCGCTCAACCTCAAGCCTTTCCAGGTCATCGGTAACCTGATGGAACTGAACAAGGTCGTCAGCGCGACCTCCGTCATCGAAGAGGCCGACGCCCGCAAGGTGGCCGAACGCCATGGCTACACCCTGGAAATCCGCCACCGCGGCGAAGGGACCCAGCCGGTCAAGAAGGTCGAGAAGCCGTCCGAGGATGACCCGGCCCTGATGACCACCCGCCCGCCGGTCGTCTGCGTGCTCGGTCACGTCGACCACGGTAAGACCACGCTCCTCGACTTCTTCCGCAAGACCAACGTCGTCTCGGGCGAAGCCGGCGGCATCACCCAGCACATCGGCGCCTACACCGTCGCCTACCAGGGCGAGAAGCCCGAGTACAAGGGTCGGTCCGTCACCTTCCTCGACACACCCGGCCACGCGGCCTTCGCCAAGATGCGCGAACGCGGCGCCTCCGTGACCGATATCGCGATCCTGGTCGTCGCCGCCGACGACGGCTTCATGCCGCAGACGGAGGAAGCCCTCAAGTTCGCCCAGAAGCACGCCAGCGCCATCGTGACCGCGATCAATAAGGTCGACGCCAAGGGTGCCAACATCGACCGCGTGAAGCAGCAGATGCAGCAGCGCGGCATCACCCCCGAGGACTGGGGTGGCGAAGTCATCACGGCCCCGGTCTCCGCGCTCAAGGGCACGGGCATGAACGAGCTGATTGAATCCATCCTCCTGCAGGCCGAGATTCTCGACCTGAAGGCCAACGCCAAGTGCCCGGCCCAAGGCTCCGTCATCGAATCCCAGATGGAGACCGGCCGCGGCCCGACCGCGACCGTCATCGTCCAGAAGGGCACCTTGAAGGCCGGCGATTCCTTTGTCTGCGGCGAGACCTGGTGCAAGGTCCGCGCGCTCATGGATGACTGCGGCAACCGCCTGCCGAGCGCTGCGCCCGGCACGCCTGCGCTCATCCTTGGCTGGGACGCCGTCCCGAGCCCCGGGGCCAAATTCCGCGTGGTGAAGAACGACCGCGAAGCCCGCGAACTGGCCGAAGAATCCGCGCTCGCCGCCCGCAAGGAAGCCGAAGCGCAGCAGCAGGCTCCGAACACCGGGGCCCGCCCCGGCATGTCCGACCTCGAGCGCCTGATGGCCGCCCTCGCCCAGGACAAGGAGAAAATCCTGCGCATCCTGCTCAAGGCCGACGTCAATGGCACGCTGGAAGCCCTCCAAGGCTGCCTCCAGGAAATCAAGTCGACCAAGGTCCGCCTCGAGATCGTCGGTGGCTCCGTCGGCCCCGTCACCCAGGGCGACGTCGCCCTCGCCGAGGCCGCCCGGGCTTGCATCGTTGCCTTCGACACCAAGCTGGAGAACGGGGTGCAGCCCCACCTTAAGCGCACCGGGGTCCGCATCATCGGCCACGACATCATCTACGAACTCATCACGCTCGTGAAGGAGGCCATGTCCGAGCTCCTCGATCCCGAGATCCGCGAGAACAAGCTCGGCGCCGCCGAGGTCCGCGCGGTCTTCCCGCAGGGCAAGGAACACAAGGTCGCCGGTTGCATGGTCACCGAAGGGCTCATCCGCCGCGCCGCCAAGGCCCGCGTGGTGCGCGCCGGCAATGTCGTGCACAACGGCCCGGTCGAGACGCTCCGCCGCTTCAAGGACGACGCCTCCGAGGTCAAGGCTGGCTTCGAGTGCGGCATCAAGCTCGGGGGCTACGACGATTACCAGCCGGGCGATATCATCGAGGCGATCGAGCTCCTGCAGATCCGCCCCACGCTCTAAGCCGCATGTCGCAACGTCAGCTCCGGGTGGCCGAATTGGTCCAGCGCGAGGTTTCCTCCGCGCTGCGCCAAGGCTGGGCCACGGAAGCGGCGTTGATCACCATCACGCGGGCGACCGTCACCCCCGACCTGCGCCAGGTGCGCGTCGGCTACGCGGTCTCCGGGGACGACGCCGCGCGCAAGTCGGCCCGCGCCTTGCTGAAGCGCGTCCGCTCCGAGCTCCGGGCCACCGTCGGCGCCGCCCTGCAGTTGAAGAGCACCCCGGAACTTTTGTTCGCCGAAGACGACGTGACCGGGGCCGTGGCGCGGGTGCAAGCGATGCTGGACGAGTTATCCCGCCAGGACGGCACCAAGCCTAAACCCGACGCCGAGTAATCAAGCGGTCGGCGGACCGACCTCCGGGAACGCCTGCAGTGCCGCCCGGATGACGGCGGCGCGACGGAGGTCGCGGCCGTCGCTATCCAGGGCGGACCCATGCCGGACCTGCACATGGGCGGGCTGGCCTTCGATCAGCAGGCGGTCGACCTGGTCGCGCAACGCCTCGGGCAGGCAACCCAGGTCGCAGGCCAGCCGCAGGTGCGAGAGCATGTTCATGGCCTCCGCGCTCGAGAGCAGGCGGGCGTGGCACAGCACGCCAAACGAGCGCGCCAGCCGGTCGACAAATTTGTCGCCTTCGTCGAGGGCGAGCTTGCGCCGGGCGTTCCACTCCTGCTCGACCAGATGCTTGATCCAGTAGCCGAGATGCTTGAGGATGTCGTCCTCGGACAGGCCGAGCGTCTGCTGGTTGGAAATCTGGAAGATGTTACCGGCGGCCTCCGTGCCTTCGCCCAGCCAGCCCCGCACCGCCAAGCCGTCCTGGCCAAGGGCCCGCGTGACCTTGTCCACCTGGCCGGAGAGACAGAGCCCCGGCAGGTGCACCATGGCCGAGGCGCGCAGCCCAGTGCCGACGTTGGTGGGGCAGGCCGTGAGGTAGCCGAGGCTTTCGGAAAAAGCCAGCGGCAACGAGCCCGCCAAGGCATCGTCCAGCTGTTCGGCGAGGTTCCAGGTCCCACGTAGGTGCCAGCCAGGTCGCAGGACCTGCACGCGCAAGTGGTCTTCCTCGTTGATCATCACGGAGCAGGTCTGGTCGCGGCTGATGACCGCGGCCCCCGCCTGCCCCGAGGCGAGCTCCTTGGAGACGAGGTGACGCTCCACCAGCACCGCGCGATCGAGGTCGGTCTGCTGGGCCATGCGGAGCACATGCCCGCGGCGGAAGCGCGGGAGCTCGGTCAAAGCGGTGATGCAACGCTCGGTGATCTCCAAGCGCTGCGGCGCCTTGGCCCACCCCGGGAAGGGCTGACCTGCGAGGTTGCGCGCGAGCCGGATACGGGTGCTGAGCACGACGGCCTGCGCCCCGGAGGCCCGGGCCGGGTCGTGGTCATCGGCGAGGATTTCCTGCACGGACATGGTCAGGCGGGGTTGAGGGTGGCTTCGAGTCCGGCGATTTCGTCGCGCAAGCGAGCGGCGACCTCGTAATCCTCGGCGGTGATGGCGGCGGCCATGGCGGTGCGGGCCGCGGCCAAACGCTGGCGTAACTGGCCGAGCGGGGCCACGCCGGGGGGGGCCCGGCCGACATGCGCAGTCTCGTGCTGAACCTTGACCAAGAGGGGGCTCAACGCCCCGCCGAAAATCTCCCAGCAAGCCGGACAGCCCAGCCGACCACGCTTCCGGAAATCGACGTCGGTGAAGCCGCACTGCGGGCAGGTCAGCTCCGCGGGCGGTCCCGGGGCATGCAGGGCGTCGGCCAATTGGAAGACCGCGGGGTCGACGGCCCCACCCTTCCCGGCGCAGGCTTCGCAAAGGTGCACCTTCGTGACCTTCCCTCCGACCACCTGGGAAAGGTGGACGGTCGCGACCTCGGCGCAAAGCGAGCACTTGAGCGGCTGGGACATCTCCTTGGCAGGAAAGGGCGGGACGGGGGAATGGCAAGGGCAAGCGGGGGCGGGGTTTGACTTCAACGCCGGCGGGGGCTTGATGGAGACTCGTCTGATGTCCTCGAAACCTCGCATCGTCATCACCGGCCTCGGCCTCACGGCCCCCAACGGCAACACGCTGGCCGAGTTCCGCGCCAACCTGCTGGCCGGCAAAGCCCGCATCGCGGAGATCGATGTACGCCACATGGGCCGGCACCCGGCGGGGGTCTGTGACTTTGATACGACCAAATGGCAGAAGCGGAAGGAAATCCGCAACGGCACGCGGGTCGGCTCCATCTCCATCTACTGCGCCCGCGAAGCCCTCGGCGACGCCGGGCTTGCGTGGGACCAGATCGACAAGTCCCGCGTCGGCGTCTACCTCGGCATCACCGAGCACGGCAACGTGGAGACGGAGAATGAGATCCACAACATCTCCCAGTTCGGCAACGACACGAAGTATTGGACGCATCACCACAACCCGCGGACGGTGGCCAACAACCCGGCCGGTGAGGTGACGATGAACCTCGGCATCACCGGGCCGCACTACACCATCGGCGCGGCCTGCGCGGCAGGGAACGCCGGCCTGATCCAGGCGGCCCAGATGCTGCAGCTCGGGGAGGTCGATTTCGCCTTCGCCGGCGGCGTCTCCGAGTCGATCCACACCTTCGGGATCTTCGCCGGCTTCAAGAACCAAGGCGCGCTCGCCCAGCACGCCGACCCGAACCAGGCGTCCCGCCCGTTCGACAAGGAGCGCAACGGCATCGTGATCTCCGAAGGTGGCGCGATTTACGTGCTCGAACGCCTCGACGACGCCCTCGCCCGCGGCGCCCGGATCATCGCCGAGATCGCCGGCTGGTGCATCAACTCCGACGCCACCGATGCCGTCCTGCCCAACCCCGAACGCCAGACCGAATGCGTCC
This sequence comes from Verrucomicrobiota bacterium, assembly GCA_014193315.1. Lineage (GTDB taxonomy): Bacteria > Verrucomicrobiota > Verrucomicrobiia > Opitutales > UBA953 > UBA953. The sequence goes on along the minus strand of BJHS01000001.1, from coordinate 19,126 downwards.
GCTTGGCCCTCGCCCGCGCGGGAATGGCGCCCAACGACATCCACATCGTCTCGACCCACGCCACCGCCACGGCCTTGGGCGACATCCAGGAATGCACGGCCCTCCGGGCGGTGTTCGCCGGCTGCCCGGATACCCGCATCAACAACACCAAGAGCTTCATCGGGCACTGCATGGGGGCGGCCGGCGCCCTCGAACTGGCGGGCAACCTCCCCTCCTTCATGGATGGCTGGGTCCACCCGACCATTAATATCAAGGATATCGACCCCGAATGCGCCCTTCCGGGGCTGGTGGTCAACCTGCCGGTCAAGGTGGACAAGGTCACGGCGATCCTGAACAACTCGTTCGGGATGCTCGGCATCAATTCCGCCCTCATCGTGAAGAAATATGGGGTTGCCTGACCGCGTTTGGGCGTTTGAAACAAAGCCCTAAGCCCATGACGAAGGAAGACATCAAGCAAGTCGTGCTCGACATCATTGCCGACATCGCGCCGGACGAGAATCTCACCAGCGTGAAACCGGAGGTCCGCCTCCGCGACCAGCTCTCCCTCGATTCCATGGACTTCCTGGATATCGTCATGGAGCTGCGGAAGAAGCACGGCATCGAGGTCCCGGAGGCCGATTACGTCCAGCTGGCGTCCCTCGACTCCTGCGCCGAGTACCTGCTCCCCAAGTTCCTCGCCAAAGGCGCCAAGTAAGGCCTGGCCGGAAACTACCGCCCCGCGGCGGTGTTCTAGATTTGCCCCGGCTCCGCCCGCGGCTCATATTTCCTTTGTGAGACCCCTCCTCGCCCTTTGCCTGCTCGTCGCCGGCCTCGCCAAAGCCGAGACCGTTCAGCTCCGCAAGAACGGCAACGTGGTGACGTTCGAATACATCACCCAGGACGAGGACACCATCACGGTCCAGCTCCCCGGCAAGGACACGCTCCTGACCTATAAGTGGGAAGACCTCGACCAAGACTGGGTCAAAAAGAACCAACCCAAGATCTGGGCCGAGCGGCAGTTGCTCATCAAACCGGAAGATAGCCCGGAAAAGAAAATGGAGAAGGCGAAGGAAGAGGAAGTCGACCCTTTCGCCAAGGAGTTGCCCCCGCCCGACCTCAAGACCTTGGTCAAGAACCTGGCCGCCTCCCTGCAAGACGGGCTGAAGGGCATCCCGGTCGCCTCGATCGACGCCTTGTGCAAGGATGCCGACATCGACGAGGCGGCCTTCTGGAAGGCCTACGATGAATTAAAGAAGGCCGGCAAAGTCGCCGGCGCCACCAAAGCCGCCGAGGCCGCCGATAAATCCGCGGATAAGGAGATGGAGAAAGACGTCAAGGAAACGGTCAAAGAGAAGAAGCCCGCGACTTCCGCCAAGGCCGGCAACTCCACCAACAAGACCTCCGCGGCCAGCCGCGCCAAGGACAGTCAAGTCAGCGCCCAGCGCTCCAGCGAGAACAAGGCCCACGAGGAGGCCGTGAAGAAGGACCTCGAGAACGAGGTCCGGGCGTTCAACGGCTTGGGCTACCTCCGGATGCTCACCGAGAACGGCCCGCGGGCGCGGCTGACGTGGGGCATCCTCCGCCGCGCGATGGAAGACCGGCGGACCCTGGTCGCGAACCTCCGCAAATACGAGACCCAGGCCGGCCAAATCGCCGACAAGGCCGAGATCAAGGACAAGGGGGAGGCCCTCTCCCTCAAGAAGACCATCGGCAATGCGGCCGACTCCTTGGAAAAAGTCACCCGTGAGTCCACGACCATGGAAGGCCGCCTGCAAGGCGACTGCCAATCCCTGCTCCTGAAGATCACCCCCTACCTCGGCAAGTAGGCCCCCGCGCCAAACAGGACCGGCCGCCTTCAGGAGAAGACGGCCGGCGGTTTAATGGTGGAGCCTATCGGGCTTGAACCGACGACCTCTTGCATGCCATGCAAGCGCTCTACCAACTGAGCTAAGGCCCCTTGAAAAGGGAGAATGAACAAAGATGGGGCCGGGGGGAGGGTCAACGCTTTTTTCCAGCCCCAACCCAAGTAACGCGTTGCCAAGGCACATTCGTGCCGTTGCCTTCGTTTTGTGGAAGAATCCGCCGACACCCCCCCGCCGCACGAACCAGGCGCTTCCCGGGGTCTGCGCGTCGAATCGGAGTTCATCGAGAGCCTCCCCGTCGCCCACTGGGAGGGCGATATCGTCCTTGTCGAATCGCTCAAGGCCGCCGAGAAAGCGGTGGCGCAATTAACCAAGGAACGGGTCCTGGGCTTCGACACCGAGACCCGCCCCGTCTTCGGTCGACCATCTTTCATCTTCAAGGTCCGGGAGCGCACCGGCCGCGCCGACAAAGTCATCGCGGGCGAAAGCAAGGCCAGCCGCGAACTGGGCCACTTGATGCGCGGCAAGAGCATCGAGGAATCCTACCTCTGGGTGAACGGCAAAGCCTCCTTCCCGGGGCATTACGTCCGGGCGGGCGACACCATCGAGATCGAGCCGCCAAAGAACCTGCCGGCCATCCTGCAGCTCGCGGGCGAGCACTGCGTCTACATTTTCCGCCTGCATGGCCCGATGCGGCAGCCGCTCCTGCACTGCGGTGGGCTGGCCCCAATCTTCCCGCTCCTTTGCAACCCCCGCCAGGCCAAGGTCGGGGTGGCGGTCCGCGACGATGTCAAGAACCTCCAGGCCCGCGCCCCCTTCGACAGCCGAGGCTTCATCGACATCGCCGACTTCACCAAGAAGGCGGGCGTCGAAAACACCGGCCTGCGCGCCCTGGCGGCGCACTACCTCAGCCGCCAAATGAAGAAATCGAAGAAGGTGCAGACCTCGCACTGGGACGAGGAACTGCAGGACAATCAGATCCAGTATGCGGCGAACGACGCCTGGTATAGCCGCGAACTTTTCCTGGAGCTCGAGAAGCGCGGGATCGCCCCGCGTTTCGAGTGAACCCTCCCCCTGACCCGACTGGCAAGCGGGACGCCACCACCCAAGCCCGCGCGCTCGGCTTGGAGGGCACGCAACGGCACATCTTTCTTTGCGTGAAATCAACGGAGCAGGCCTGCTGCGGGGGCGCGCTCGCGGTGACGTCGTGGGAACACCTGAAAACCCGCTTGAAACAACTTGGGCTCGACGGGCGGGGCGGCTTGCAACGAACCAAGGCCGACTGCCTCCGGGTCTGCGTGCAAGGGCCAATCGCGGTGGTCTACCCCGAAGGCATCTGGTATCGCGATTGCACGCCGACCAATCTCGACCGCATCATCCAGGAACACCTCATCGGCGGCCACGTCGTCGCGGACCTGCGATTCGCCGGACCTATTTCGGCTTAGTCTCCTTTGGCTTCGGGAGGTCGACCTTCTGGGTCAACGCCCGGAGCTTGGGATAAAGTTCCGCGTAGGGCACCTCCTGCACGGCGACGCCGGCGCGCACGGCCAGCGCCGCCGCGACCCCAGCGCTCTCCCCGAGGATCATCCAGACGGGCTCCATGCGGAGGGAGGTCATGGCGATGTGGCTGGCGGAGACGCAGACGGGGACGAGCAGGTTGGTGCACTGCGCCTGCTTCGGTCGGATCGCGCGGTAAGGGATCCGGTAAATACCGCGATGTTCCTCCTCCAGGTAGAGCATGGAGTAATAGCCGCCCATCAAGGCGACCTTACCCCCGAGCGGGACGGTGGCGTAGGGCCACTCGTCGACGCCGTAGGAAGCCAGGCCGACCGAATCCTCCGGCATCCCCTTCCCCGCCAGGTCCTTCTGCGTGACGACGTAGTCCGAGACCATGCGCCGGGCTTCACGGACGTAGAGTTGATGGGGATAGCCGCGGGTCTCGTCGAAGATACCCTTGGCCAGACCGGCCGAGCGGGCGAGTTCCCGCTGTTTTTCCGGGACGGACGGGTCGGTCCGCAGGAAATGCGTCATGCCGCGGACGAAGTCCTGCTGCGCCTTCCAGATACGGGCGCGCGTGGCGTAGTCGCCGTCGGGGTAGCCAGCGTTGCTCCCGTAGTTCGTGGGCGCGAACAAGGCCCGGGCGAGATTACCAGCGCCGCCGGAGAAGATGCGGCCACCGCTCGACTCCCACCCGTCGACCTTGCCGCGCATCACACGACCAGCGAGAATGTCGACGCCCTGCTGGAAGGCGCGGCGGTAGAGTTCGAACTGCTTCGGGTCGTAGTCGTCCGGCGGGTCGATGGGCAGCCCGTCGCCCTTGAACGTGAACTTCCAGCGGAAGCCGTAGCCCATCGTGAGCCGATCCGCCGCCCCCACCGCGGCCACGGGCGTTGGCTGCAACATCGGCAGCAAGCCGCTGGCGGGGTCGCCCGGCTGCACGTAAGGGTCGATGGCGTAGACCGACATCGGGGGCTGCGCACCGGCGAGCGACTCACCATAGGTATCGCGCGCCTCACGGCCGAAGGTGTAAGCCACGCCGGCCTGCGCCAGCAGGTCGCCTTCGTAGGAACAATCAATGAAGACCTGGGCGCGGATGACCCGGGCCGCGGCTTGCGCCGGCTGGGCCGGCGGACAGCCGGTCGCGTCAAAGGGTGCGCGGTCCAGCGTGATGGCGCGGATCCGGCCGGCTACCTTCTCCACGGCGCTGACGCGGTGGTCGTAGATCACCGGGATCCCCGCGTCGGCCAGCATCTTCACGAAAGTCGCGCGGTACTGCGGGTCCTCAAAACCTTGCTTGAGAATCGGGCGGGTGGAGCCGCTGACGGCCTCCTCGCGGCCCCAGTCAACATGCATCAAGCCGCCACCCGTCATGCCGCCCAACCAACGGCTCGGCTCAATCACGACGACCTTGGCGCCCTCCTTGGCGGCCGCGCAGGCCGCCATCACGCCGCTGGCGTTGCCGACGTAGACGCAGACGTCAAAGGCCTCGCCGGCCGACGCCGCCGGAAGCCGCGCGGCCCAGACACCGACCCCGAGCCAGGCGATTTGCCGAAGAAAGGCCCGACGGGGCGGGGAAGCGAAGGTCATGGGTGTTAGCTTTTAGCGTAAGGCGGACAATCGCCGGCGGGCCTCGATGATCCCCTGATCCCAGAAGGCGGAGGTACGATCGAGGATAACCTGTCGCTCCTCCTGATTAGCCTCGGGCCAAGACTCCGCCAAAGCATCGATCTCTTGGCCTAATTGTTTCCAGCGGGGGTCCTTCATCATCTCCTCCAGGGCTTTCTCGGCCGAAGCACTGAAGCCGAATAGGCGGGATTTATCGGCGCAACCCAGTTCCTCGGCCAGCGCCTGTAACTCGGCAAACTTCACATTGACCAAATCCGCCAAAACCTTTGGCCCCAGTTCCGGGGCGTCCGGCAGGATATTACCAGCTTCGTCCAGCTGCAGTTTTGCCGAACTCCGGACGGGATGCCCGGTGTTGGTTCGGACTGTCTTGGCGGCCACCGCCCGGGCGGCTTCACCGGGCCGTGGTACGCCCGCCTGCTGCCGACCGAAGAAAGCCAAAGCCCCCAGCACTAAGGCGACGACGCAACCCAACCCGAGCAGGAAGCCGGAGCGGACCTCACGGGCTGGAGGGAGTTCGGCGGACATGACTGGACTTTAACCAAGGCCCCACCCGAGCAAAGCCGAATCCAGAGGCATTGACCCTAGTAAGGTCGAGGCCTATGCCCAGACCATGGACCTCACCGCCAGCCACTACGCCTTGCTCTTCGGAGCCGGCCTGGCGGGTGGCTTCATCGACGCCATCGCGGGCGGCGGCGGCCTGATCACCGTGCCGACGTTGCTGTGGGTCGGGTTATCCCCGCAGCTGGCGCTCGGTACCAACAAGGCCCAAAGTTCGTGCGGGACGATCATCGCCGCAAACCGTTACGCCCGCGCCGGGCTCGTCGGCTGGGGCGAAGTCCGGCTCGCCGCCGGACTCTCCTTCCTCGGCTCGATGGCGGGCGCGTGGACGGTCGGCCTCATCGGCAACGACGCCCTCCGCCGCATCATCCCCTGGATGTTGCTCGCGGTCGTCGTCTACGTCGCAGTGAGCCCGCGACTGGGGCGAGGCGCGGCGAAGGCGCGGCTCGACGCCACCCTTTTTGCCTGGCTCTTCGGGCTCTCGCTCGGCTTCTACGACGGCTTCTTCGGCCCCGGCACCGGCGCGTTCTGGATCCTCGGGCTCGTCACCTTGCTCGGGCAGGAACTCACCCGTGCCAACGCCTTCACCAAGGTCGTCAACCTCGCGAGCAACCTCGGCTCGCTCGTCGTCTTCGCGGGGCACGGCCAAGTCGCCCCGTGGGTCGCCTTAGCGATGATCGCGGGCCAGCTCATCGGGGCGCGCCTCGGGTCCGGGCTCGTGCTCAAACACGGCGCGGGGCTTATCCGTGGCGTCTTCCTGGCGGTCGTGCTCGCGCTGGTCCTGAAGCTGCTCTGGCCAGCCTAGCCCTCCCGGCGAGAGCGGCCGGACGGGCGCGACGCGAACGTCACACCATGCCTTCGCTTTCGCGCAACCGCCACTCCAGCTGCTCCTCGGTGAGCACCATCTCCGCCTCAAAAATCAACTTCCGGGCATAGGCCTCCGTGCGGATCATCCGGATCCGCAGGGCCAGCGCCGCCAGTCGCACGGACAAGTCTCCGTAATGCAGGCTCCGTCGATTCGCGCTGCTGCCTTGGCGGAGCGAACTGAGGTAACCCGCGGTCAACGGAATACACATCGAAAGGGAGTCGAGGAGGTGATTGAACAAGACCCGGTTGCCCTTGAGGAAGGGCCACTCGCCCATCGGTAGCCGTTGGACCCCCATGTGCAGGATCACGGCGAGGACGATGCAGGGGGACATCTGGGCGGCGAAGTTGCCGAGTTTACGAAGTTTGCGGCACTCCTCCGACGCGGCGGCCTGCCGTGACTTGAAATACTTGGCCTGCGATTCCAAGTGCTCGACGACGTACTCATCACGCCCGACCTCCCAGCCGCGCGCCGGGTGCTCTTGGCGAATCTCGAGGGCCAGCGTCCGGGCAAACAACGCCCACTCCGGCCGGTAACGCCCGATCGGCAGGTGCAACGGGTCGGTGAAATCACGGGCCGCCCGGAGATTTCGCGCGATTTCAGAAGCGAAGCGTAGTTCCAACCATCGGACCTGCGCCCGGTCCCGGCGATTACCCCGCTGGATGAACCAAGCCGCGCCCGTGAAGCCCATCTTGAGCACCGCGATCACCCCGAGCACGGGCACCAACCACCCGATGGTGTTGGTCGCCGCGCTGGTGCTGGTCACGGCGCCCAGCAAAGTGGCGTAATAAAAGAAACGCGACGAGCGACTCAGCCGCTCGCGGAACGCCGTGCCGATCGAGGACGCCTCCACGTCCAGCCGGGTGAACAGTTCCTGGGAATTCTCGTTCGCCTTGCGCCGGGTCAATAAGGTGATGGTGGAAGCAAGGTGGACCGCATGAAAGGACGGCTCTAAACTTTGCGCCGTTACCTGCGCCTCCGCGGGATTCGGCGACAACACGAAGACCGGCTTGTCCGTGGAGCGGGCGAAGTCGCAGGAATCGCCCGTGCCGCCGATGCCCTTGGCCGGCTGGCCATCCCACACGGCCAAGACGGCATCGCTCCCTTCGACGAGCATGACCCCGGCGTCATAATAGGAACCCGGGTCCCCGGAAGCCTGGTTCACGACCCGCCAGGAACCACCATGGACACGGTCCATGGCCCGCTGAATCGCCAGCCGGGCCCGCCGCCAATCCCTGAGCCGGTCGGCCCCCTCTTTGAAATCGGCGGAGATGCCATCGGTAGGGACCTCCTCGAGCGAGGTCGGCAGGGGCTTGGCCAGCAAGAGGTGGACGGGCACCGCCAGTTCATGGGCGCACTCAATCAGCAGGAGATCGGCCCCGAAACTGATCGAGCAATAGACATTAAGCCGTCCGCCCCGCCGGGCCGCCTCCTCGGCGAACCGTTCGAGGCAGAGCCGGATCGCCGGGCGCAAACCCTCCTCGTCGGATAGGTGGCGATGGCCGACGAAGCCTAGCACGAACTCGGGTTGGGTTTTCATCGACGGAGGGCTTACCCCGCCGGAGGGAGGGGTGAGAGTTTGGATACGTCAGGACCCTGCAGTGTCAAACGACTAGGGGCGGAAACCACGCCCAAGGGCTGCCCGGCGGAGTCCAAGGCAGGATTTTCCTTTTAGGCGGTCACCGGCTGGGTAGAACAAGGGCAAACCTTGGCATGAAACCTTCCGATAAGATCAACGCGACGACCTATCGATGCTTCATCAGCTACCGCCACGCCGATAACCACGACGCTGGCCGGCGCTGGGCGACGTGGCTGCACCAACGTCTGGAAAAGTACCCGGTACCTCCCTCGCTAGTGGGGACGGCCAATCTCCGCGGTCAGCCGGTGCCGCGCAGCATCTTCCCGGTATTCCGGGACGAGGAAGAGCTCCCGGCCGATGCGGACCTCAGCACGCCGATTCTCCGGGCTTTGGACCATAGCCTCGGCATGATCGTCATCTGCTCGCCGCGCGCCCGCGCCTCGCGTTTCGTCGACGACGAGGTCCGGCTCTTCAAGCGCGCTTCGCGGGGCGAACGTATTCTCGGCATGATCATCGCCGGCACCCCCGATACCGCGGGGCTGGGCGACGACAATAGTTTCCCGCGCGCCTACCTCCACCAGACCACCCAAGCCGGAGAGGTCCTCGCGGAACCAGAGATCCCGCTGAACCTCGTCGACCTGCGGACCCATGACGGGCAGGAAGGCTGGACGGACGCGAACCACCACCGGGAGGCCCTCGAGGCAGCCGGCACGGAGGACGTGGAGGCTTCCGTCGAGGTCGACGGCTTCACGAGCCACCTGGAGGAACAATTCCTGATGCTCGTGGCGCACGTGCTCGAGGTGCCCGCCGCGAAGCTGGCCGAGCACCATCACCGCCACCAAGCGGAGCTCCGCCGGGCTCGCCGCCGCTCGCTCCTTCTCTGGGGCGGGGGCGCGACCTTGCTCGCCTTGGCCGCATGGCAAGGCATCCGCATCTCCATGGAACAGGGCGACGCGGCCGATGTGGCGGCGAAAGCCGCCGAGGCCCAATCCCAGGCGACCCTCGAACGCAAGACCCAGCGCGACGCCGAGGAAGTCCGGACCCGCCGCGTGCAAGCCGAGACCGACTACGCGCAAGCGGTGGCCCAACAGAGCCTCCCGAGCTATTCCCTCGCCTTCGTCGAGGCCAAGTTCCGGAGCGCCGCCGAGCTGGGGCACGCGGCGGCCCAGGTCGCCCTTGGTCAGCGATTGCTGGGCCAGACTGGCGGCGACGCCGAAGCAATCCGCTGGTTCACCGAGGCCGCCAAGCAAGCCTACCCGCCCGCGATGGAAGCCATGGGTGTCGCCTACCGCGACGGGCGCGGCGTGGAGAAGGACCAGGGGCAAGCGGAACGCTGGTTGCGCCAGGCCGCGGAGACGAATTTGGGCTCCGCCCAATTCGAACTCGGCCGCCTGTTGAGCCAGGGTGGTAACGCGACGGAAGCGCGGCGCTGGCTCGAGACGGCCGCCCAAGGCGGCCATCCCGGAGCCCAGTTCGAGCTTGGCAGGATTCTCCTCGGCTCGGCCTCCGGACCGGAGACGACCGCTGGTCAGCGCTGGCTCAAGGCAGCGGCGGAACAGGGCCTCGCCCCCGCGCAACGCGAGCTCGGCCGGGCCTTGGCGCGCGGCCAAGGGATGGACGCTGACATCCTCCAAGCGCTGCGCTGGCTCCTTGCGGCCGAAGGTAAAGGCGACCAGGAGGCGGCCAAGGAACTCGCCCGCATTTTCAAGGACGAGGCCACCATCCCCAAGTCTCGGGCGGAAGCCTTACAGTGGCACCTGGCCCGCGCGACCACGGGCAACGCGATCTCGCAGAACTTGGTCGGCTTGGCCTATCGCGACGGGCTCGATGTGCCCGTCGACCTGAACAAAGCCAGCGACTTCTTGGAGAAATCGGCGGCCGCCGGCTTCGCCGACGCGCAGTACAACCTCGGCGAGCTCTTCGCGAAAGGGCTGTCGCGACAGCATCGGCCCACGGATGCGTTCAAGTTCAAGGAAATGGCCGCACGACAAGGCCACCTTCAGTCGATGCACGATGTCGCCGAACTCTATTTCAAAGGCTTCAACGCACCGATCACCGACCCGCAGGCCGCGGAATGGGCTCGGCAAGCCGGCTTCGGCATGGCCGGCGGGGAACCGGCCGGCATGGAATGGTTGACCAAGGCCGCCGAGGCTGGTCACGCGCGGTCGGGCCTGGAGCTCGGCCAGCGACTCCTGGTCAAATTCGAGAAAAGCAAAGACGCCACCGTGAGCGCCCAGGCCCAGCACTGGCTGACCAAGACCGCCGAGCAAGGTAACGCGGAAGCCCAACGCGCCTTGGGACTATTCCTTTACCCGACGGATAAACCCGCCGCCCTCGGCTGGATCCGCAAGGCGGCCGAACAAGGCGAGACCTTGGGACAGTTCACGTTGGGCATCGCCTTACGCGATGGCAACGGCCTGAAGCCCAACCGCATCGAGGCCATCCATTGGCTCGGCTTGGCGGCGGAAAAGGGGCAAGCCGAGGCCGAGGTAGCCTTGGCGACGCTCCTCTTGGATTCAACCACTGCATCCGAGCAGACCAAGGGGGCGACCTGGTTGCGAAAGGCCGCCGAACAAGGCTTCGCCCCGGCGCAAAACCAGTTAGGCGAAATCCTCCTGACGGGGACCGGGGTCAAGCCCGACCCCAAGGAAGCCTATCAATGGCTCCTGATCGCCGCCGCCAACCCCGCGGAGCTATCCCGTGAGCAACGGAATTCCCAATCCAGCCGTCTCAGTGCAGCCGCCGGACGGCTCACGCCGCCCCAGCGACTGGAGGCCCAACAAGCGGCCACCTTGTTCACGCCGTTGGCTCCATCCCGCTAAAAACCACCCTCCTGATGGCTCCGCCTCGCCCCACCCCGCCCGACTTCTGGTGCCACATTCTGAGCGACCAATCGCAAGGTCACTCCCCCGGGGACGCCTGGGCGGACTGGCTCGAGCGGGAGGTCGGCGGCTTTCCCATCCCCGCCAAGCTGGCGGGACGACGTAACCTCCGCGGCGAAGTCATCCCCTCGGGCTTCCTGCCGGTCTGCGTCACCAAATCCCAGAAGGATCCCGCGGCGCTCATCGACGAGGCGCTCGCCGCCAAGCTCGGCCGCAGCCTGAACCTCGTCGTGCTTTGCTCGCCTTGGGCGACCCGCTCGCCGCTGGTGGACCAAGTCGTCCGCACCTACAAGATGTCCGGACGGTCCAACCGCTTGCTCGCCGCGATCGTCGCCGGCATCCCGCATGCGGCGGGGGAACGGGCCGAACTGGAATGCTTCCCGGCGGCCACGCGCTTCAACGTCGACGAACACGGCGAACTCCTATCGACGCCCGCGGAGCCGATCGCCGCCGATTTTCGCACCACCGACGGCGGCGAGGGCTGGCCCGACCCGGCGGCCTACCTCGACGCCTTGCACGAAGGCGGCATGGACGAGCCGACGGCGGAGCGGATGGCCCGAGCCTACGGGGAGCGGCTTCGGTTGATGAAGCTCAAAATCATCGCCGGCGTGCTGGGCGTCAGCCTCGGTGAACTGACGGAACGAGACCTCGCCCACCAGAAGCAGGTCGCCGCCCAGCGGAAGCGTCAAACCTTGATCCGGGTCAGCCTGTTCGGTTTGCTCAGCGCCGTTGGTCTGGCCGCGGCTGGTCTCGCTTGGAAGAGCAGCGTGGACACCGCCGCGGCGAAGGAAGAGGAGTTGCGCAACAACCGCTTGGCGAGCGAGGCGAGTCGCGCGATCGAGCAGGCCAAGAAAGAAGCCGAGACGCTCCGCCCGATTCGCCTCAATGACGAGGCCATCAAGTTATTGGTGGATAACACCCCGGCGAGCCTGGCCCAGGCTAAGATCAAACTCCTTGAAGCCGCCGAACTCGGCTCCGTCCCCGCCCAATACAACTTAGCCCGACTCCTCCTCGACCAAAAAGACCTGGAGGGCGTCAGGTGGTTGGAAATGGCCGCGGCCGGCGGCAATCTGGAAGCGAATAACTTCCTGGGCATCTGCCACCTCAACCGGCTTTGGGGCCGCTCGGGCGGAATCGTGGAGGCCGGTCGATGCTTCCAATTCGCGGCCGAAAAAGGCTACCCCCCGGCGATGATCAACCTCGGGTATGTCGCGGAACGCGGGACGCCCGGCCACGACGGGTTCCGCGGGGCGGCGCGATGGTATGAACGCGCGGGAAAAAGCGGTGATGGCCAAGGTTGGTTCAAACTCTATCAAGTCCAATCGGTCGACCGCGGCGATCTGCCGCGCGACTTGGCGAGCGCGCATCAGCACCTGCGACAGGCCGCGGAATTGGGTCATCCCGCGGCGCAATGGACCCTCGGGCAACTCTTGCTGAAAGGCGAGGGCATGCCGGCGGACGGTCAGGCGGCGGTGGAATGGTTTCACCGACTGACCCTGCAGAAGGCGGACCCGAGGTTAGCGGATTCGGCACGGATCGAGCTCGGCAAGATGTACCGTGACCACCGGCTCAAAAAGGCCGAAACCGCCGGCGGCGACCTCGCCGAGGCGATCCGGATCTTCACCGAAGTGGCGGCACGAGGCAACGGTAGCGCCGCGTTCCAACTGGGGGAAACTTATGCCGACACGCGCTCGCCGGTCGCCGACGAGGCGATGGCGTTGAGTTGGTATCGCAAGTCGGCCGAGCTGAGCGACGACGAAGGCCAGTTCCACATGTCGCAGCGGCTGATCAACGGGCTGGTGGAGCAACAGGCCTTCTACGCCGCCACGCGTTGGCTGAACTCCCGCGAGGGCCGACCGGCGACAGACACACCCTACCCCGACCTCTTCCTTGACCCGCAGCACGGCATCGCCTCCGCCGAGGCGGACCGCCGCACCGCCGAACAATGGCTGACGGCCGTGGCCAATTCGAAGTCGGAACTCAAGACCAAGGCGCTCGTGACCCTGGCGGACCTGCTCCTGAAACGCGACCTACACCCGAAGGACCGTTTCGAGGAGGCCTTCGAACTGCTCAAGCGGGTCGCCGCGAGCAAGGATGCCCTCGCCCAAGCGATGCTGGCGGAGCTCTATGCCGAAGGCCGGCCGCCGCTACTAACGTCCGACCAGACGAAGGCCACCGAGCTCCGCGAGCTCAGCCTGGCCGACGGCAAGCCCGAGGTGAAAAGTTTCCTGTTACAAAGCGAACAAGCCCGGGCCCGGAAGGCGGCCAACGCCGTCAAGACCACGCCTGATTACATTAAGGCCATGCTGCTGGCGGCCCAGCGAGACCACCCCAAAGCGCTGACCGAACTCGGCCTGAGTCACCTCCACTTCGAGGGCTTCGAGAACACCAGCCTGCCGCTAGATCTCGCCAAGGCCGCCCAGAACCTCGCCCCCGGGGCGCTCGCCTCCGATTCCCTGGCCCTCATGGGACTTGGCCTGACCTACCAGAAATCGAAAGACCTACCCAATCGATACAAGCTCCACCTGAAGGCGGCCAACAATGGCGATCAGCCGCTGGCCCAGCTCTGGGTCGGGGCGGCCTGCGAACAAGGCCTCGGCACCGCGGTCGACTTGATCGAGGCCGACAAGTGGTACCAACTCGCGTCCCGGAGCAAACAGGCCGGCAGCGTCGCCGCTCGTAAGCGCATCGAGGCGAAGATGACCGCCGAACAGCTGCTCGAGGCCCGGCGACGAGCCGAGGCGTACAAGCCTTTGAAGGCGATACCTGCCGAGGCGGCCACCCCGCCGACTCCGGCAAAGTGACGGGAACGCAAGGAAGGCTAGCGAGGGGCCAGCGCGGCCAGCGCCTGCCTTACTTCAACGCCTGCTCGATGGCCGCCTTCATTTCCGGCGAGTCGGGCTCGACGTCGGACTCGAACCGCGCGAGTAACTTGCCCTCGCGGGTGACGAGGAACTTGTTGAAGTTCCAAGTGACGCGACCGGGGTGACCGGCTTCCTTTCCGGTGAGGGCGACGAACAGCGGGTGCGCGGCGGCACCTTGGACCGTGACCTTGGCGAAGAGCGGAAACGTGACATTGAAGCGAGCGGAGCAGAACTTTCGGATCTCGGTCTCGGTGCCCGGCTCCTGCCCGCCAAAGTCATTGCAGGGGAAGCCAGCGACGACGAGGCCCTTGTCCTGATAGGCCTTATGCAAGGCCTGCAGGCCCGCGTATTGGCGCGTGTAGCCGCACTCGCTGGCGACGTTCACGACGAGGATGGCCTTGGCCTTGAAAGCGCCAAGGGTGACGTCCTTGCCGTCGATGTCCTTGACGGGGATGGCGAGCAGGTCGGGCGCGGCGGCGGAGGCGGTGTGCATGAGGAAGATGGCGAGGAGAGAGGCAAAGGTTCGCATGGGCTGACTTCAGCCAAGGGATTTTCGAGCACTTGGCAAACGCGGGCTACGTCGGGCACTTATTCACAGGGCGAGAGTCCGGTTGCCCCCTCCCGAGGCCCCCACTAGTTCCATTGGGCGCCGACCCCTCGGCCACCCCATGCACCCCTTGCTCGCCGCCTGCCTGTCCCTGCTCTGCACCCTGATCGCCCGGGCCGACCCGACGACGATTTTCGACGGTCGCACCTTGGCAGGCTGGGAAGGCGATACGGCGACGACCTGGCGGGTGGTCGACGGTTGCATCGAGGCGGGGAGCCTGGACCGCAACCAGCCCCGCAACGAGTTTCTCTCGTGGCACGCGGATCTTGCGAACTTCGACCTGACGCTACGCTGGAAACTCGAAGGCACGAAGGGCTTCGTGAACGGCGGGGTCCAACTGCGCTCCCGCCGGGTGCCCCACCACCATGAGATGGTCGGCTACCAAGCCGACCTTGGGGCGGGCTACGATGGCGGGCTTTATGACGAGAGCCGCCGCAATCGTTTCCTCGCCCAACCCGATGCGGCCACGAAGGCAAAGGCCATGAAGCCGACCGGAGAGTGGAACACCTACCGTATCCGAGCCGAGGGACCGCGGGTCCAAATCTGGCTGAACGGTGTCCCGACAGTCGACTACGTCGAGACCGACCCCTCGATCCCCTTGGTCGGGAAAATCGCCGTGCAGATTCACGGCAACGCGTTCTCGCGGGTCCACTACAAGGACATCGTGCTGGAAACCCTACCGGACTCCCCGACCCCGCCGGCGACAACGACGACGGGGAGCCTGGCACCGACCGCGGGACCGCTCTTCAACGGCCGCGACCTGACAGGTTGGGGCGGCGAGGCGGCCGCCTTCTGGAAGGTCGAAGCCGGCGCGCTCGTGAGCAACGGCGTGCCGCAGCCCCGCGACAGTTGGCTGCGCACCGACCGCGAGCTCGAGAACTTCGACCTCACGTTCCAAGCCCGCACCGAGGGCCAGGTAGGGACGGGCCTCTTTTTCCGCAGCGCGGTAGAACCCGGCAAACGCATCCTCGGCTGGCAACTCGATATCGGCCAAGATTATGACGGCGGGCTTTTCAAGGAGGGCCCGAACGGTGGCATGATTTCCTACCCGCCGAAGGCCAAGGCCCACGCCGCCGTCAAGCCCGGGGAGTGGAACGAGTACCGGCTCCGGGCAGAAGGCCGCCGCCTGCGCACGTGGGTGAATGGCGTGGCGATGCAGGACCATGAGGAGAAAGGCCCCCGCCGAACGCGCGGAGCCCTCGCCCTCGAACTCTCCCCCGGTGGCTCCGGCCGCGCCGCTTTCAAAGATTTCAAGTTGGAGCTCCTCCCTGACTCCGCTGCACCCGTCGAGGAGGTGTCGACGGACGGACCCGTCGGCCGCCTGACCGACCGAGTCGCCCCCCGGGCTCGCCCCGCACCCTTCGCGGCCGGACGGTTTAACGCCAACGCGGACGATGTGGTCGTGTTCGCCGGGGCGGAAAACATGGTCATCGAACAGTCGATCGGCGGGCTGGAAAGCACGCTGACGGCCCGCCTCGGCGCGAATGCCCCGAAGTTCCGCCACCTCGGCTGGGAGGGCGACACGGTCTTCCGACAGAACCGCATGATGGCCTGGGGTACTTGGAACGCCAACCTGCAAGGTGCCGGGGCGACCACCGTGGTCGCTTGGTTCGGACAGGTGGAGGCGCTGGACCCGACCCAGACGCCCGAGGCGTTCGCGACGGCCTACGAGCAACTCCTGCTCGAGTTCGCGCAGGTCACGCCCCGGCTCGTCGTGATCGGCCCGCCGCCGTTCGAGAAACCGCGCGACCCGCGCGTGCGCGACAATACCGGACTCAACCCTCGCCTCGTCCGCTTCGCCGGCGCCGCCGAAGCGATCGCCCGCCGACACGGCTTCCTCTACGTCGACCTCCTCGGCCTCCAGCCCGGCGTGGGCGAGACGCTCACCCGGGACGGACTTCACTTCACGGAAAACGGCGCTCGCCTCGTCGGCACCACCATCGCCGACCAGCTCCTGCCCGGTGGCGCCGCGCCGACGGCACCGCTCCGCGCCGCCATCGTCACCAAGAACCGCCTCTGGTTCGACACTTGGCGCTGCATGAACTGGGCCTTCGCCTACGGCGATCGGACCACGCAGCCGTTCGCCAAAGCCGCGCCTAACCACCCGAGTTTCGTGGACGAACTTCGTCAACATCAGCCGATGCTGGCCCACGCCGACGCGACCATCCGGGCGCTCGCGACCGGGCAGCCGCCGCCTGCGGCGCCCCCCGCCCTCCCCACCCGTGCCGACCCACCCGCGCCGACGCCGGCCGAGCAGTTGGCCGGCTTCAAGGTGCGTCCCGGCTTCAAGGTGAATCTCTTCGCCGACGAAGCCCTCGGCGTCATCCGCCCGGTGCAGATCCGCTGGGATGAACGCGGGCGGCTCTGGGTCGCCTGCACGCCAGCCTACCCGCAACTCCAACCGGGCGAACACGGGAAGGACTTCATCTTGGTGCTCGAGGATACCGATGGCGACGGCAAGGCGGACAAGTCCTGGCGCTTCGCGGAGGGTCTGACGATGCCGCTGGGCTTCGAGTTCGCCCCCGGCGAGGCCGGCGGAGGCCTCTATGTCGTCGAGAGCACCCAGCTCGTGCACCTGACCGATCGCGACGGGGACGGCAAGGCCGACGGGCGCGAGGTGATCTTGAGCGGCTTCGGCACCGGCGACACGCACCAAGACGCCAACTCGCTACGCTGGGGACCGGACGGGTGCCTATGGTTCACCCAGGGCTACCACATCTGGTCCTACGTCGAGACCCCGCAGGGGCTCACGGAACTCAACCGCAGCGGCGTCTGGCGCTTCAACCCCCGGACCTTGCGGCTGGACTCGTTCCTGAACGAAAGCGCGGCAGGGCTGAACTGCTGGGGCACCGCGTGGGACGACCAAGGCCAGATGTTCCACGGCAGCGGCGCGGATACGCCGATCTGGCATTCTTCCCCTGGACTCATCCCCACCCTCCACCCGAAGCCGCTGCCGACGGCGTTGGCGCAGTCGCGCGGCAAAAGCATGGAGCCCGAGATCCTCGGCAGTAGCCACTTACCGGAGGAACTCCGCGGCGTTCTTCTGAAGAGCACCTACTTCACCAGCCAGGTACAACTCTACCGGCTCATCGCCCAAGGCTCCTCCTTCCGCACCGAAGAACTGGGCGACTTGCTGGCCGGCGGGAAGGAATTCCGACCCGTGGAGTCACGCGCGGGACCCGAGGGCGCCATCTATGTGGCGGACTGGCTTAACCCGGTGATCGGGCATTACCAAGCAAGCTACCGCGACCCGCGACGCGACCAATCGCACGGCCGGATCTGGCGGATCACGGCGGAAGGCCGTCCGACCGTGCAGCGGCCGAGCTTGGAGTCGCTCAATGCGACCCAACTCCTCGGCCGGTTGGCTTCGCCGGAGCGCTGGGAACGCGACGTCGCCAAATTCCGGCTTTACCGGTTGCCCGCGACCGAGGTGCTCGCGGCGCTCCGGACCATCGACCTCGCCCAGGCGACGCCGGCGATGCTCTACGAACTGAGCGGGGTGTTCGCCGCCCACGAGCAACCCAATGCCACCTTGGTGCAGCGCCTATTGGCGTCCGAGGACTTCCGCTACCGGGCTTGGGGTGCGCACCTGCTGGCCGGGTGGGGCGCGGCCTTACCCGAAGCCCGGGCCTGGCTCCGCCAAGCCGTGCGCGACCCGCACCCACGCGTGCGCATGGAGGCCGTGGTCTCCTGCGGGTGGGCACCGACAACTTGGGCGACCGAGGCCGTCAAAATCGCGACCCTGGTCGTCGACCAACCGATGGATGCCCCCCTCGATCACGCGCTGATCCAGACGATCCACGCGCTCGCACCAGCGTGGCAAGCGGCGGATGCCAAAGGGCAGCTCGGTCTCGAGGCAAGGCCGGAGGCTTTGGCCCGGCTCTACACGACGATGGGCGAGGCGGATTCCCTGGCGCGCCTGCGCGCACTGACCACGAAGGCGGGGCTGAGCCCCGAGGCCCGGCTGAAATTGCTCGCGGTGCTCATCCAGGCGGGTTCGGCGGCCGACGCGGAGTTCGCGCTGCGGCTGGAGCCGGCCAACACCACCTTGGCCGATGCCTGGGTCGCCACCGCGCGCGGTCGCCCGACCGTGGACTTCTCCGCGCTGGTCCGAGGCTGGCTCGAGCGACCGGAGCCCCTCGCTCGCGCGACCGCCTGTCGGGTGCTCGCCGTGACCGGGAAAGACGTCGGCGCCGTCGCCAAACTCGAGGGTTGGCTGACGGCGGAGACCCCGACGGAACTACGCCTCGCGGCGATCACGGCGTATGCCCGTCTGCGTCGCACGGAGGCCGGGCCGAAATTGGCACCGCTCCTTGCGAGCCCGGACCGGACCGTGCGGGCGACGACCATCGCCGCGCTGGCTCCCTACGCACCAACCGTGGTCGCCGAACGTGCGGTGGCGGCGCTCGCCGGTTGTCGTGACACGGCCGAGATCGGCCCGCTGCTCGCGCCCTTGCTCGAACTCAAGACCGGGCAGGCCACGCTCCTCACCGCTTGGCGGCAGGCCCCGCCCGGAGCCGAGACCGCCCGCCTCGCGTTGCGATGGATGGCCGAGGTCGGGGCGGACGCGCCCACGCTGCGGCAAGCCTTGCAGGCCACGGCGGGTATGGCGGAGACGGTCGGCGCCTACGACGCTGGCGTGGTGGCTCGCCTGGTGGCCAGCGCGCAGGCGACGGGCGATGCGCGACGGGGCGAGAAGATCGCGTCCTCGGCCACGCGCGCCTGCCTTTCCTGCCACCGGATCGAAGCCCAAGGCGGCGCCATCGGGCCGGACCTCTCGGCCGTCGGCCGAGCGATGTCACCC